>DATDJX010000066.1:0-12559 GCA_036520275.1 Asanoa sp. | reverse complement strand
CCACACCACCAGCACGGCGGTCATCGCCTTCCGCCGCTTCGACCACGACCGGCGCGGGCGCGGCGGCACGACTGGGGCGCTCATCGCGCCACCGTACCCACACTGACGCGGGCGCCCGGCGGGGAGACCGGGCGCCCGTCGACCCCAACGCCGGGATCAGGCGACGCCCACGCCGATCCCGTTCACACCGCGGGCGGCGTCTATCGAAGCGTCGCCGTTGCCCTGCCGGGACAGGGCGCGCAGCGTCCACTTGCCGGGCGCCGCGAAGAACCGGAACTCCCCGGCGGGCGAGGTGACGACCTCGGCAGCGAACTCGCCGGAGGAATCGAGCAGCCGGACGTACGCACCCGCGACCACGGACCCGTCGGCGGCCGTCACGACACCGGTGATCACCGTCTCCTTCTCCAGGTCGACGCTGGCCGGCAGCGGGGCCGCCTGGTCGGGAGCGGCGCATCCGGCAGTGGCCGTGGCCGCCGCCCGAGAGGGAGCCGTCATGACGCTCACGCCCTTTCCGCTGAGTTGGCCGACTCGGCTTCGCCCGGGGTGTCGCCGAGCGCCACCGGCACGCCGACCAGCGAGCCGTACTCGGTCCACGAGCCGTCGTAGTTCTTCACGTTCTGGTGGCCGAGCAGCTCCTTGAGCACGAACCAGGTGTGCGACGAGCGCTCGCCGATCCGGCAGTAGGCGATCGTGTCCTTCGCGTCGTCGAGACCGGCCCCGGCGTAGATCGACCGCAGCTCGTCGTCGGACCTGAAGGTGCCGTCCTCGTTGGCGGCCTTGGACCACGGCACCGACAGCGCGGTCGGGATGTGGCCCGCGCGCTGGGCCTGCTCCTGCGGGAGGTGGGCCGGCGCGAGGAGGCGGCCCGCGTACTCGTCGGGCGACCGGACGTCGACCAGGTTCTGGGCGCCGATCGCCGCGATGACCTCGTCGCGGAACGCTCGGATCGACGTGTCGGCCTGCCGCGCCCGGTATGTCGTCTGCGGCCGGGACGGGGCGTCCTTGACCAACGTGCGCGCGTCGAGCTCCCACTTCTTGCGGCCACCGTCGAGCAGGCGCACGTCGCCGTGACCGTACAGCTTGAAGTACCAGTACGCGTACGCGGCGAACCAGTTGTTGTTGCCCCCGTAGAGGACCACGGTGTCGTCGTTGGCGATGCCACGCTCGGACAACAGCCTCTCGAACTGCTCCCGGTTGACGAAGTCGCGCCGTACCGGGTCTTGCAGGTCGGATTTCCAGTCGAGCTTGACGGCCCCGGGCAGGTGACCGCCGTCGTAGGCGGCGGTGTCCTCGTCGACCTCGACGAAGACGACGCCCGGTGTATCGAGGTTCTTCTCGGCCCAGTCGGCCGAGACCAGTACGGTGTCGCGACTCATCAGGTCACTCCTGTGTGAATGGAGGTGGCCTGCGCGCGGGTGTCCAAAGGTCGCACCCCGCGCAAGACCATGACGAACAGGTCTGAAAGGCGTGTGCGACGGCGCCATCGCCGGCGAAAGAGAGGGGACGCCGTCAGATGACGGCGCGACAGAGGCACGTGGCCACGCGACACAGGTCGACCGCGCGCCGTTTGGTGAGGTGCGTCCCCATGGCGCAGACACTACCAGCGCGGGTCGGCCGGATCAGCGGCCGACCACGATCCGGGAAGGGTAGCGACGGTGACGCGCGTCACCGCGCCGCGTTGATCGGCACGTTGCTGGCCGCCGCGGTGACCGACAGGCCGTCCGGGGTCGGTGTCACCTTCTGCACGTCCAGCCGGAACGGCAGGTCGGGCAGGGCGACGTTGATCGAGATGTTCTTGGCGACGTTGTTCACCAGCTGCTGGGCCAGCGGAACGTTCGGCAGGCCCTCCGCGGTCACCTGGTCGAACTTGATCCGGATCTGGCCTTTGGAGACCGTCATCGCGGCGGTGCCGGTCAGCGTGAACTGCTGGTTGAGGAACGAGACCGGCACGCTCGCAAGCAGCTTGCCGTTGCGCTCGGACAGCTTGATGCCGGGCTGCTTGATCAGCTCGACGACGCTGGTGTAGCTGATGGTCGCGGCGCCGTCGACGGTCTTCGCGACCACCTCGCCCTGCCCCGTGCGCAGCGTGTCGATGGACGCCTTGACGTCGCGGGCGTTGACGTCGAGCTGCGGCAGGCTGATGCTGTCGCCGTTGACCGATCCCGTCACGTCGTGCATCACGATCTTGACGTGCTCGTAGTTGCCCGCGATGACCTGGGTCAGGAACGGGAACCCGCCGACGGTCACCTGCGGCGGCGCCGACTGCGCGTTCTGTTGGGCGACCTCCTTGGTGACCTGCTCGGCGATCTTCTTCTCGGCGACGTTGGCGGCGACCCGATCGGCCGCGAACAGCAGCCCGGCGAGCACCAGCAGCAGCACGAGCAGGGAAATGAATGCGCGCCGACCGCGCCGCTTGCGGGGCCGTACCTCTTCGTCCGCGTAATAGGTCGTCGTCACGGCACCTTCCTTACCCAAGGAACAAGACCGTCATGGCATACGCGGCCGGCGAAGCGAGCGCGAATCCCCCGAGCGGGCCTTGCATGTGCCGGGCCACCCACATCGTGGGCGGGTCGCCGGCCATCTGGCGGCCGGCCTCGGCATAGTCGGACGCGAGGTCGGCGAGCACGGCCGCGACCGCCGCGACCAGGCCGACGATGGCCGCGCTGGTGGGGCTGAACCCGTAGACGAACGAGCCGATCACGCCGGCCGCGAGCGTGCCGAGCATCGCCCCGGCGACGACGCCGGTCGCGCCCCGCGGCACCTGCGGCGTGAGCCGCGGCTTCGCGAAGAAAGCGTCGGCGAGGCGGGCGACGACGAGCGCCACCCCGGTGGCGGCGAGACAGACGAAGATCGCCTGGGTGCCGAGCGGCACCCGGCTCAGCACGATCAGCGTCGCGAACGCGACCACGCCGACGATCAGCAGGAGCGTGGCGCCCAGCGACTCGGTGACGCGACGGCGGTCGGCCGCCCGTACGAGCTGACCCAGCACACCGACGCCGAGACCGCCGACGGCGATGTAGCCGAGCGGCGCGAGCGCGGCGATCTGCGGCTTGACCGCGGCGTAGTCGGCGCCGACCGCGGCGACGGCCGCGACGCTCGCGACCAGGGCGACCGCCGGCGGTCGCATCGCCATGGTCCAGGCGAGCAGGAACAGCAGTTGGACGACGAGAACGGCGAGCGTAAGCCCGAGCCGGTTGCCGGGGCCGGTGCTCTGGGCGCCGAGGACCAGGCCGAGCCCGACAACGGCGGCGAACCCGGCGATGACGACGGACAGGCCCGGCCGGACGGTGGCCGCGGGGATCTCGTCGAGGCGCCGCTCGCTAGCCGAGGCGGTGTCGGCGTCTCGCTCGGCGTCGGACGACGGGGAGGGGAACACGCCCCGATGGTGCCAGACCGGCCCCGCGACCCCTACCCCGCCGTGGACGCCACTCGGCACGCAGGGCAAACCAGGGCTCCTCCGTAAGGGCGATCACACAGGATGAACGGACCGGCACCGGAGCGTTTGAAGCCGGGCATCGGATACGCTCAGCGTGGTTTCGTTGCGGGCCTGGCCTGTGACCACCCCACCCGTCAGCGACGCCGGGGCATCTCATCCCTCGCCGCGCGGTCGCGAGCGGCCGCCAAGACGGAGGTGAAGCGTGGAGATCCTGCTGTTGGTCACGGCTCGTGCAGGCGAGCCGTCCGGCGTGCTCCCCGCCCTCGATCTTCTCCCCCACTCGGTGCGTACGGCGCCTCGCGACGTGCGCACGCTCCTGTCCGGTCCGAGCCCCGACGCGGTGCTGGTCGACGCCCGTTCCGAGCTCTCCGAGGCGCGCGCCACCTGCCGGATGCTGCACGCCACCGGCCTGGGCGTGCCGCTGGTCGCGGTCGTCACCGAGGCCGGCCTGATCGCTCTCAACGCCGACTGGGGCGTCGACGACATCATCCTGGCCAGTGCCGGGCCGGCCGAGGTCGAGGCCCGGCTGCGGCTCGCGGTCGGCCGGTTGTCCAACGCCGGCTCCGCCTCGGGCGGTTCGATCCGCGCCGGCGAGCTCACCATCGACCCCGACACCTACGCCGCCAAGTTGAAGGGCCGTCCGCTCGATCTCACCTACAAGGAGTTCGAGCTGCTCAAGTTCCTCGCTCAGCACCCCGGTCGGGTCTTCACCCGGGACCAGCTGCTGCGCGAGGTCTGGGGCTACGACTACTTCGGCGGCACCCGTACGGTCGACGTCCACGTGCGGCGGCTGCGGGCCAAGCTCGGCTCGGAGTACGAGTCGATGATCGGCACCGTCCGCCAGGTCGGCTACAAGTTCGTCCTGCCACCCACCCGTTCGCTGCCTGACACGGAACCGGTGCCCATTCCGGTCTGACCCTTATTGGCCCAGCAAGCGCCGTCCCGCACCGCGGGGCGGCGCTTCGTTGGTTTCATGCCGGATACACACTTCAGGGCGCTAAAAGGCGAAACAGCGCTCTAAGCCCCTAGATATCCATACGCTGTGCTCGCACGTCCTGGGACGAAGGAGGCAGTCGTGGGGTGGGGGATTCGCGTGGCCGGTGCCACCCGATGGGACGGCACCATCCGGTGCGACCGGTGAGGCCGCCGGCACCGGCGGCCCGCCTGCTCGCGGTCGCCACGGTCATCGTCGTGGCCATCGCCTCGTACGCCCTCGACCTGGCTGCCGGCGGCACCCCCGCGCCCCCGGCGATGACGAGGACATCCGCCGCCACCAACCGGGCGGACGCGTCGCGCGCGGCCGTCGGCGGTCGCGGCCTCGTCCAGCAGTCCGGGCGGCTGGCCTCGGATCAGCCGGCGGCGATGATCAACCCCCTCGTCGGGCCCGGTCACCCGCCGCTCGCCGCCGAGCGCATGGGCCCCTACGGCGCCCGCGTGACCACCGGCAACAGCGAGATCGCCCTGACCTTCGACGACGGGCCGGACCCCACCTGGACCCCGCAGGTCCTCACGCTGCTGCGCCGCTACCACGTCAAGGCCACGTTCTGCCTGATCGGCCGTAATGCCCGGGAGTTCCCGCGGCTGGTCCGCGCGATCGTCGCCGACGGGCACACGCTGTGCAACCACACGTGGGACCACGACATGACGCTCGGCCTGCGCTCGGGCGACTACATCCGCGCCAACCTGCAGCGGGCGAGCGACGCGATCCACGCGGCGGCACCCGAGGCCAAGATCTCGTACTACCGCCAGCCCGGCGGCAAATGGACGTCGTCGGTGGTCGCGGTGGCCACGCAGCTCGGCATGAGCTCGTTGCACTGGGCGGTCGACCCGCGCGACTGGCTGCGGCCGGCCGCGGGCAGCATCTTCGCCACGGTCACCGGCGCGACCCACCGTGGCTCGATCGTACTGATGCACGACGCCGGCGGCGACCGGGCGCACACCGTCGCGGCGCTGCGCTGGATCCTGCCCAACCTGACCCGGCGGTTCCGGCTCGAGGCGCTGCCCCCGGGCATCGACCCACCGGCACCGCAGCGGCCGTGAACCGATGTTGCGCGGCGGTGGGACGGCTACGGTGATCGAATGACCACGGCCGCGTCGGTCCCCGCCGTCCTCCGCGCCGACCATCTCGACGCCGCCGACGTCGAAGGCGTCCTCGCACTCGCGAGCGTGGCCGGCGACACCGACGGTGCCTACCCCCTCTCCGAGCACGTTGTGCTGCACGTGCGGCAGGGCGGCGACGCGCCCGCGGTGCATCTCATGGTCCGCGACCCCGACGGGACGCTCGTCGGCTACGCGCATGTGGACACCACGGACGAGGTGGAGGGCGCCGCGGCCGAGCTGGTCGTGCATCCGTTGCGCCGCCGCCGCGGCCTGGGTCGCGCGTTGGTCGCCGCGGCGGTCGCGGCCGCCCCCGACGGCCGGCTGCGGCTGTGGGCCCACGGCGACCACCCGTCCGCCGGCGCGTTGGCGCTCGGCCTTGGTTTCGAGCGGGCCCGGGTGTTGTTCCAGATGCGCCGGTCGCTGTTCGCGCCGCTGCCCGACCTCCGCCTGCCCGACGGCGTCTCCATCCGGGCGTTCCGGCCCGGCGCGGACGACGAGGAGTGGGTACGGGTCAATGCCCGCGCCTTCGCCCACCACCCGGACCAAGGCAAGTGGACGGTCCACGACCTGCGGATCCGAATGTCGGAGCCGTGGTTCGACCCCGGCGGCTTCCTGATCGCGGTCGCCGACCCGACCGGCGAGATGCTGGGCTTCCACTGGACCAAGGTCCACGGGTCCGCCGCGGAGCACCAGCACGATCCGATCGGCGAGGTGTACGTGCTGGGCGTCGACCCGTCCGCCCAGGGTCGCGGCCTGGGCGGCGCCCTCACCGTCGCCGGCCTGCGCCACCTCCGTTCGCAGGGCATCGACCAGGCGATGCTCTACGTCGACGAGTCCAACACCGCGGCCGTGGCGCTCTACACACGGCTCGGCTTCGCCCGCTGGTCCACCGACGTCAGCTATCGCCGGTTGCCCGGCGCGCCGCCGGGGTCGTGGAGCAGGTAGGCGAATCCGGCGAGGGTGAAGACCATTGAGGGTCGGCCCGTCGGGGACCTCGGACCCGTGAGCCTGCCGACCGGCGTCCTCGAGTACTCCCGGTGGGCACGTGCCTCGATGCCTTACCGATGGATCGGCAGGCCAGGGTGGGCGGCCGGGGTTTTATACCCGTTCATCCGGTACCGGGGCGCGTGCGAACGACCGGGTGAAGCGCATGCCCGTGTTCACCGTGCGTTCATCTGGCCCCTGCCCGGCGGCTACCCGTTGCTCTTAGCGTCGCCTCGTCGGGCCACCGCGGCCGGCATACGAGGCTACCTACCAGAGAGGCAATCTTGAGGTGAACCGCACCGCGCTCTCGCGCCGCGCCGTCGTCGGTGTCGCGCTCGCTGCGCTCGCGCTCGCCGGCTGCGGCAGCGGCGGCGATGACAACACGGGCTCGACCTCCAACAGCTCCGCAAGCTCGGAGTTCGCGAACCTGTCTGGCGACCTGAAGGCTTCCGGCGCGAGCTTCCCCAACGCCTATTACCAGAAGGCGCTGGACGAGTTCGCCAACGTCGCCCCCAACCTGAACATCACCTACAACTCGACCGGCTCGGGCACAGGCAAGAAGGAGTTCGGCTCCGGCCTGACCGACTTTGCCGGCTCGGACAGCTTGGTCAAGGACGGTGACGGTCCCGCTTCCGGGTCGTTCCTGTACGTGCCGACCGTGGCGGCGCCGATCACCGTGTCCTACAACCTGCAGGGTGTCGACAACCTCCAGCTAAGCCCCGACACGCTCGCCAAGATCTTCCAGCGGGACATCAAGACTTGGAACGACCCGGCAATCGCGGCCGACAACCCGGCCGCGCAGCTGCCGAGCAAGCCGATCGTCGTCGCACACCGCTCGGACGGTTCGGGTACCACGAACAACTTCACCAAGTATCTGAAGAAGGCCGCGCCGTCGTGGAAGCTGTCGTCGGGTGACACCGTCGCCTGGCCCGCCGACACGCAGGGCGGTGACAAGAACACTGGTGTCGCACAGATCGTCAAGCAGAGCGATGGCGCGATCGGCTACGTCGACCTCTCCGACGCCACGGCAAGTGGCCTGGTGTTCGCGGGGATCAAGAACAAGGACGGCAAGTACGTCAAGCCAACTCTTGAAGGTGCGACCGCGGCACTCTCGGGCGCTACGATCAAGGATGACCTGTCGTATGACCCGTTGGACGCCGCCGGGGCAGGCAGCTACCCGATCACTGCGCCCACCTACATCCTGGTCAAGCCGAAGTACGACGACGCCACCAAGGGCGCCGACGTCAAGGGCTTCCTCAAGTGGCTGCTCACCGACGGCCAGCAGTTCGCGGCTGAGGTGAACTTCGCCAAGTTGCCGGCCGAGCTCCAGCAGCAGGCATTGGCCCAGATCGATAAGGTCCAGGCCTGATCGTCATCCATGTAGGCGGAGCCAGCCTGGGGACGGGACGAATGGGTCCCGTCCCCAGCGGCACATCCATCAGGAGCCCACGGCCGTGACACAGTCCTTCGAACCGGCGGGGAAACTCCGGCTTCGCGCGCGGGGCTTCGGTGCCGCATCCGATCGTAGCTTCTCAGCCCTCAGCCTCGGCGCCGGCTGCCTGGTGCTGGCGATCCTTGCACTTATCCTCATCACCACCCTCCGGGAGGCGTGGCCCGCCCTGACCTACTCGGGGCTGACGTTTATCACGAGTTCCAAGTGGGTGCCGCTCGAGGTGAACGGCGCCGGGCCGGTCTACGGAGCGCTCGCCTTCGCCTACGGCACAGCCGTCGTGTCGCTGATCGCGCTCATTTTCGCCGTGCCGGTGTCGATCGGCATCGCGCTGTTCCTCACCGAGCTCGCGCCGAAACGGCTGCGGTCCACCGTGGTCACCATCATCGACCTGCTCGCGTCCGTCCCGTCGGTGGTCTTCGGCCTGTGGGGCATCATCGTCATCGGGCCCGCCCTGGTGAAGATCTACAACCCGGTCCACGACGCTGTGGGTGGCGTGCCGGTCATCGGCAAGTTGTTCGGCGAGCCGGTCAGCAGCGGCCGAGGGTTCATGACGGCGGGCGTCATCGTAGCGATCATGATCATTCCGATCATCACCTCGATTACCCGGGAGGTCTATGCGACCGTGCCGGAGTCCGAGAAGCACGCCGCGCTGGCACTCGGCGCCACCCGGTGGGAGATGATCAGGGGTGCGGTCTTCCCGCACAGTTTCGGCGGCATGGTCGGCGCCATCATGCTCGGCCTCGGGCGCGCGATGGGCGAGACGATCGCCGTCGCTCTCACCATCGGCGCCGCCACACAGCTCACGCCCAACCTGTTCGCCTCCGGTAACACGTTGGCGTCGGTCATCGCCCTCAACTTCGGCGATCCGGGCGTTCCGCCGGGCCGGTCGGCGCTGATCGCCTGCGGTGTGCTGCTGTTCGCCATCACGATTGTGATCAACTATGGGGCCCGCGTCGTCGTTCGGCGAGCCGAGATCCGGATGAGGGGGGCCGCGGCATGACCTCGCTTGCAGAGCCAGCCGCGCCACGCGAAGCGGTTGCTCCCGAGCTCGGCCGCCGCGCTCTGTCGGGTCGCCGGCGGGTAACCGACCTGGTGGCGACAGTTCTCATCTGGATCGCGGTGGTGATTGCCGTTATCCCCATCGCGTTGGTCATGTATTACGTGATCGTCAAGGGCGGCAGGGTCATCAGCTGGGAGTTTCTCACCGCTCGGATCCCGCGCCAGCTCGCGAATCCGGGCGGCGGCATCGGCCCAGCGATCGTTGGCACCGTGCTGATGACCGGCGTGGCGTCGCTGTTGTCGATTCCGCTCGGCGTACTCGGGGCGATCTATCTCAACGAGTACGGCAAGCAAGGTACGCTCGCCCGCACCATCCGGCTGATGGCCGACGTCATGACCGGCGTGCCCTCGATTGTCATGGGTCTGTTCATCTACGCGGCCGTGGTGTTGAGTACGGAGCAGAGCGGCCTCGCCGGTGCACTTGCGTTGGCCTGTCTGATGCTCCCGGTCATCATTCGGTCGAGCGAGGAGATGTTCAAGCTCGTGCCGGACGAGCTGCGTCAGGCCAGCCTCGCTCTCGGGGCACGCAAATGGCGAACCATCCTGACGGTCGTTCTTCCCGCCGCGATCTCAGGCATTGCCAGCGGTGCCTTGCTCGCGATCGCCCGCGCCGCTGGCGAAACCGCTTCGATCGTGTTGGTCGTCGGCCTGACCCAACGGGTCAACTGGCACCTTTCCGGCAGCAACACCGCGCTTCCGGTACAGATCTACCGCAACGCGACCGAGCCGTTCCAGGCTGCCACCGACCGCGCGTGGGGGGCAGCTCTGACACTCGTAGTCATCGTTATGATCACTACATTGATCGGTCGACTGATCGCCAGCCGCTTCGCCACCAAGGAACGAGAATGACTGGCCCCACCCGTTCGAACCAGACCAGCGAAGGACCCGCGATGCCGTCGACGGATCAGCGTCTGAACGTCCACATCAACGCCCCGGCCGAGAGGGTTCCATCCGGCGCCGACGCCTCCGCGTCCAGGAAGATCATGGACCTCGAGGATGTCAGCGTCTACTACGGCAACTACGAGGCCGTCCGCGGGGCCACCATCCCGATCCGGCAAAACCAGATCACCGCGATGATCGGTCCGTCGGGCTGCGGCAAGTCGACGATCCTGCGCTCAATGAACCGGATGAACGACCTGATCCCGGGCGCGCGGGTGGCTGGCACCGTGACCTACCACGGGCAGGACATCTACGCCCGCGACGTCGACCCGATCCAGGTGCGCCGCAACATCGGCATGGTCTTCCAGAAGCCGAACCCGTTCCCGAAGTCCATCTACGACAACGTCGCTTATGGTCTACGCATTAACAAGGTCAAAGGAAATCTCGACGACATGGTCGAGGAGGCACTGACCGATGCGGCCCTGTGGGACGAGGTCAAGAACAAGCTCAAGACCAGCGGCATGTCCCTTTCCGGCGGCCAGCAGCAGCGGCTGTGTATTGCGCGCACGGTCGCGGTCAAGCCGGACGTCATCCTGATGGACGAGCCCTGTTCCGCGCTCGACCCGATCGCGACCAGCAAGATCGAGGATCTAATGTACGAGCTGGCGAAGACGTACACGATCGTGATCGTCACCCACAACATGCAGCAGGCGGCGCGGGTGAGCAACTACACCGCGTTCTTCACCGCAGAGGTCGACAGCAACCAGGTCCGGCACGGCCGCCTGGTCGAGTTCAACGCCACCTCCCGACTGTTTACCAACCCCGACGACAAGCGCACCGAGGACTACATCACCGGCCGCTTCGGATAGCCCGCCGCAGCCTTACGACAAGGGAGCTGGTGTGAGGAGCTCGCCGGCCCTGGCCCGGTCGGCCGACCTGAGACGTCCCCGATTCCGCCTGATCGTCGCCGACCCCGATGTCGCCATGTCCCAGCCGTCGTCGCTCGCCGAGCTCGACCGGCACGGGGTCGACGTGGAGGTGTGCCGCAGCGGCGGAGAGGCGCTGCTTGCGGCCGCGACCAGGCGGCCGGACGCGGTGGTCGTCGCTGCCGAGGCGGGCGAGCTAGCCAGTACCGAGGTAGTAACGCTGCTCACCGCGCGCGTCGGCGTGCCGGTGCTGGTCGGCATCGGCACGGGGAAAGGCGGCTTCGCGGGTCCGGCATTGTCCGCGGGTGCGACCGCGTGCGTCGTCAGGCCGTACGTGGTCGATGAGCTACTGCCGATCTTGCGGTCCATCCGTCCGGAAGCGATCGCCGTCGCCGGACCACCGTTGCAGCGCGGAAGCCTGCGCCTGGACAGTGACAAGCTGGAGGTTAGCTTGCACGGCCGTCGGATCCGCCTTCCGCTGCGCGAGTTCGACCTGCTCCGCTACTTCATGGCGCACGCCGACCGACTGCTCACCCGCGACGAGATCTGGGCGGCCCTCTGGGGCGGTCCGGCCAGCCACGCGTCGAATACGCTGACCGTCCACATCAAACGGTTGCGAGCACGCCTCGGCGACGATCAAAGCGACCCGCGCATCATCCTGACCGTCCGCGGTCTGGGCTACCGGTTCGTTCCGCCGGCGTGACCTTGTTCCGCCGGCCGTTGACTTTTCCGCTGCTAACTCCACCATTATTGACTCGATGAACGTTGAGCTCATGTCGCTGGATGCACGCGCCCGCGTGCACGCGGCGCTCGGTGACCCGAGCCGGCTGGCGATCGTCGACTCGCTGTTGCTCGGTGACGCCTCCCCGAGCGACCTTGCTCGTGACCTCGGCCTTCCGACCAACCTCCTGGCGCACCACGTCAACCTGCTCGTGGAGGTCGGGCTCGTCCACCGGAGCCGGTCCGAGGGCGACCGTCGTCGCAGGTCGCGACGACCGCCTGGCAACGCGCGGTGGTCGAGGGCAGCTGTAACCCCGACGGTGGGGTTCAGGTCAGCCCGTGCGGAGCGACCTCCCCGCGGACGATGTAGACGACCTGCTGCGCCACCGCCACCGCGTGGTCGGCGAACCGCTCGTAGAACCGGCCGAGCATCGCGGCATCGATCGCGGCCTGCACGCCGTGCCGCCAACCGTCCGCCAACATCGCGTACAGCTGGACCTGCAACGCGTCGGGCTCGTCATCGTCGATGGCGAGTTGCATCGCGTCGAGCGGGTTACGGGTTGCCATGGCCGTCGCCGACTTGTTGGCCAGCGTCGCCGCCGCCTCGGCCATTCCGGTGACGAGGGGAAGAGCCTCGTCAGGCACGGCGCGAACGGGGTACCGCGACAGTGCGGTCTTTGCGATGTGGGCGCCCAAGGCGCCCATCCGGTCGAAATCGGCGTTGATACGGACACCGGCCAGTACGAGGCGCATGTCCGATGCCATCGGCTGTCGCCGGGCAATGACCTCGGGGACGTAGGCGTCGAACTGGCGTGTCAGGTCGGTGAGCGCAACCTTCTGGACCAGCACGCTTTCGCCGGCGTTCGCGTCCGGTGTCAGCAGGGCGATGTTGGCGGTGCGGATGAGCGCGGTGGTCGCCCGGCTCATGGTGGCCAGCATCCCCGCGAGCCGGTCGAACTCCTCCAGGTAAACGTCTCCCATCATCGCCGCCAATCGACACTC
>DATDJX010000065.1:0-5185 GCA_036520275.1 Asanoa sp. | reverse complement strand
GCCGGGCCCGGGCGCCGACCGGACCCGTACCAGGCACCGGTTGAGCAAGTTCCTGCTGCGCCACGACCGGATCTGGCGGGGCGGTGACGCCTGGACCCTCAAGCATGAGCGGTGGCTGTGCGGGCAGCGCTTGGATGACCCGGCGCTGTATGCCACCTACCGGCACTACCGGGCGGTCCTGGTGGCGCGGGACGCGGAGCTGGCCGCGCTGCAGGCGGATCTGGCGCACTGGTACACCCACGGCCCGTTCGCCGCCGCGGTGGCCCGGCTGGGCGGCTACCGCGGCGTCGCCCAGCTGGCCGCCCTGACGATTGCCAGTGAGGTCGGCGACTGGCGGCGGTTCGCCACCGCGCGCACGTTCACGGGGTTCACCGGCCTGGTGCCCAGCGAGTACTCCTCCGGCGAGAGTGTCCATCGTGGACGCATCACCAAGGCCGGCAACGCCCATCTGCGCACCCAACTGGTCGAGTCCGCCTGGTGCTACCAGCACCACCCCAACATCGGACTGACCCTGCGCCGGCGCCAGCAACACGCCAGCCCGGCCACCGTGGCCCGGTCCTGGACCACCCAGCAGCGGCTGTGCGCCCGCTACCGGCGCCTGGCCGCCCGCAAGACCAGCCGCAACGTGCTCACCGTAGCGATCGCCCGCGAGCTGGCCGGGTTCCTGTGGGCCGAGATGACCGCCACCGACTGGCCCCACCCTCATGACCAGCTCGCGCGTGGACATCCCGGTCGGTTGGTCGACCACGCGCGTGCCGCGCACAACGCGTCGGGGCACGCCGTGGCAGGACCGATCCCCGTTTGCTCTATGGAGCACCGCCCCAACGGCGGCGGCCGCGGCTAGTCAGGGGCCACCTCCTGCGCATCCCCGACATGCGATCTCGACTCGCGAACATCAGACAGGCGGCGCACCGACCCGCACCGCCCCGACCCGTCGTGCCCACCCCACCCCGCGTCCCCCGCCTGGCACAGCCTGACCGGGCAGCCCGCCGGGCTCAAGGCCAAGCCCCTTCGGGGTGGCCTCCGGCCAGCCTTGACCCCAGCGGGCCACCCGATCCTGCCCACCATCAGGCGGGACACCGCCCAGAAAAAGGACACCCCCCGCACAAAGCCGCGGTCACTTGACAGGGCCGTTCCACATCAGAGCAGTCGCCGCACAGCCGCTACGTCCGCGGCCGCCGCCGTGAGCACCGAGGGCGGCGGCCCCGCGGCAACCAGGTCGGCCGCCACCACCCGGAGCTGGTCCGCCAGACCGAGGTCGTGCTCCAACCGCGGCACCGGCCGGCGGCCGACTCCCTCGGCGTCGGCCGCGAGGTCGGCGATCCGCTGCACGACCGCGTGCACGGCGTCGGCACGCGATCCCGAGCCGTCCGCCGCCGGCGCCGCCCACCGCGGCGCCTCCCAGTGGCCCACCTGCCGGGCCAGCAGATCGACCGTGCGGCGCAGGTCGTCGTCGGTCACCGTCGCAGATAGCTCAGCAGCCGCAGGATCTGCCAGTAGAGGTAGATGAGCCCGACCAGCAGGCCGAACGCGCAGTACCAGGCGTAGCGCTCCGGCAACCCGTGCCGTATGCCCTGCTCGACGGCGTCGAAGTCGAGGATGAACGTCAGGGCGCCCACGCCGATGCAGACGAGCGAGAAGACGATCGGAAGCCAACCGACCCGGCCGTTCTGGGTGTACACCTCGATGGCCTGTGCGCCGGAGATCCAGTACGCGATCAGGTTCACCAGGCTGAGAGCGACCACGCCGATCAGCGCGCCGATCACGAACCGGGTGAACCGGGGCGTGGCCCGGATGATGCCGGCCCGATAGAGGATCGCCATGCCGAGGAACACGCCGAAGGTGCCTACCACGGCCTGGATGACGATGCCCGGGTAGAGGTCCTCGAACGCCCGGCTGACCACCCCGAGCAGCAGGCCCTCGAGCACGGCGTACGCGCCGATCACCAGCGGGTTGGTGATCCGTCGGAACGAGATGACCAGCGCGAGGACCAGGCCGGCGATCGATGAGCCGATCACCGCGAGTCCCACCCCGGCGCCACCGCGGATGGTCAGCCAGGACAGCGCGGCGAACGCGCCCGTGACGACGAGCAGGCCGACCGTGCGGACGACGACATCGTCGACGGTCATCGGACGGGTCACCGGCCGGACGCCGAGCACCTGCCCTTCGACCCGTTCGGCCTCGCCGAGGCGGCTCAGCACCGGATTGGAGCTCTGCATGCCGCTTACGGTATCTCCAACGTGACCCTCGTGGGCGCCCACACGGCGCGGCGCTCGCCCTGGTCGGGGCGGGCGCCGGGGCAGAGCAACGGTCAGTCGTCGCCCTGGAAGAAGGACAGCAGGCGCAGCACCTCCAGGTAGAGCCAGATCAGGCTGACCAGGATGCCGAACGCGGCCACCCACGAGTAGCGCTGCGGCAGCCCCATCCGAATGCCTTCCTCGACCTCGTGGAAGCTCAGGATGAAGCTGAGCGAGGCGACCACGATGCAGACCAGGCTGAAGATGATGCCGACCGGGCCACTGTCGCGCAGGCCGGTGTTCACGCCGAACAGCGACAGCACCAGATTGATCAACATTACCGCGAAGAGGCCGGCTATCGCCGCGATCACGCCGCGGACGAACCGCGACGTCGCACGGATGACCTTGGCGCGGTAGAGGATCGCCATGAGGAAGAAGACGCCGAAGGTGGCGACGACCGCCTGCAGGACGATGCCCTCGTAGCCCAGCACCGTCTCGAAGGCCTTGCTGACCAGGCCCACGAACACGCCCTCGACGACCGCGTACGCGACGACGAGCGCCGGACGGGCCATCCGGGAGAACGAGATGACCAGCCCGAGTGCGAGCCCGACGAGAGCGGCGCCGATCCAGGCGGCGCGAAGCAGGACGTCGGGGACCACGATCCAGGCGGCCGCGGCCGAGACGCCGACGATCGCCAGCAGGGCCACGGTCTTCATGACGACGTCGTCGATCGTCATCGGCCGCACGGTGGGCGGAGCGGCCGGGAGGCTGGCGCCCGTGGGGTACGGGGCGTCGTAGCCGACCGGGGGGTATCCGGTGGCACGGTCGCGTTCGGCCGCCTGGCCGAGCCGCGCGAGCACCGGGTTGGAAGTCTTCACGTCGGGCCTCCGGGGGTTCGACAGGTTGGTGCTCCACGGTACGGGTGTCACGCTCGAATGTGGAGGTCGACAGGCGACAGGGCGCGCGCCCGGCCGGCGCGCGCCCTCTGGACCACCCCGGATCAGGTACGGGCGGCCGCCCGTACCGGCAGGGCCGGGCCCTCCGGCTCGTCGAGGTCGACGGCCGCCTGCGAGAACTGGGCGTCGTACAGGCGGCGGTAGGCGCCACCGGCGGCGAGCAGCTGCTCGTGGGTGCCCTTTTCGACGATCCGGCCACGCTCCATCACAAGGATGAGGTCGGCGTCGCGGATCGTGGACAGGCGGTGGGCGATCACGAAGCTTGTCCGGTCCCTGCGTAGCGCGGCCATCGCCCGCTGCAGCAGCACCTCGGTGCGGGTGTCGACGGAGCTCGTCGCCTCGTCGAGGATCAGCAGCGATGGGTTGGACAGGAACGCCCGGGCGATGGTGATGAGCTGCTTCCCCCCCGCGCTCACGTTGCTGCCTTCCTCGTCGATCTTCGTGTCGTAGCCGTCCGGCAGGGTGCGCACGAACCGGTCGACGAACGTGGCCTGTGCCGCCTCGTGTATCCGCTCCTCGCTCGCGGCCGGGTCGCCGTACGCGATGTTGTCCCGGATCGTGCCCCCGAAGAGCCAGGTGTCCTGCAGCACCATGCCGATCTGGCCGCGCAGCTCGTCGCGGGTCATCGTCGCCGTGTCGACGCCGTCGAGCGTGGTCCGGCCGGCGTCGAGCTCGTAGAACCGCATGATGAGGTTGACCAGCGTGGTCTTGCCGGCGCCGGTCGGGCCGACGATCGCGATCGTGTGACCCGGCTCGGCGACCAACGACAGGTCATCAATCAGCGGCTTGTCCTTCTCGTACCGGAACGACACGTGCGCGAACTCGACCCGTCCCCGCTTCTCGGCCTGGGTGGCGGGCGCCGCCGGGTCGGGGCTCTGCTGGGCGGCATCGAGCAGGTCGAAGACCCGCTCGGCGGAGGCCACTCCGGACTGGAGCAGGTTGGCCATCGACGCCACCTGGGTCAGCGGCTGGGTGAACTGCCGCGAGTACTGAATGAACGCCTGCACGTCGCCCAGCGTCATCGCACCCGAGGCCACCCGCAGGCCGCCGACGACGGCGATCGCGACGTAGCTCAGGTTCCCGATGAACATCATCGAGGGCATGATGATGCCGGAAACGAACTGCGCGCCGAAGCTGGCGCGGAACAGCTCCTCGTTCTTCTTGTCGAATGCCGCCTCGACCTCGCGCCGCCGCCCGAAGACCTTCACCAGCTCGTGTCCGGTGAACGCCTCCTCGATCTGGCCGTTGAGCTGACCGGTGGTGGTCCACTGTGCGATGAACAGCTTCTGTGACCGCTTGCCGATCTGTTGCGTGATGACGATGGAGAACGGGATGGCGAGGAGGGCGATCACCGCCAGCAGCGGCGAGATCCAGACCATCATGACCAGCACGCCGACGACGGTCAGCAACGAGGTCAGCAGCTGGCTCAGCGTCTGCTGGAGGCTCTGCGCGATGTTGTCGATGTCGTTGGTCACCCGGCTCAGCAGCTCGCCGCGCGGCTGCCCGTCGAAGTAGGGCAGCGGGAGCCGGTTGAGCTTGTCCTCGACGTCGGAGCGCAGCTTGAGGACGGCGGACTGCACGACGTCGTTGAGCAGCCAGCCCTGCAGCCAGGACAGCAGGCTGGAGAGCACGTACAAGCCGAGCGCGAGCATCAGGATGTGGCCGAGCTTGGTGAAGTCGATGCCCATGCCGGGGATCGGGTGCGCGCGCTGGAGCAGCTCGGCGATCTTGTCGTTGCCGGCCGCCCGGGCGCCGGCGACCGCCTGGTCGAGCGTGACGCCCACGGGCAGGCGCTTGCCGAGCACGCCCGCGAAGATCGTGTCGGTCGCCCACCCGAGGATCTTCGGGCCGGTGACGGCGAGGCCGACGCTGGTCACGGCGAGCGCGATGATCGCCGACAGCCGGACCCGGTACGGCCGCAGCCGCCCGAGAAGCCGCTTGGCCGACGGCACGAAGTTCATCGACTTCTCGGCCGGCATGCCGGCGGACATC
>DATDJX010000064.1:0-17735 GCA_036520275.1 Asanoa sp. | reverse complement strand
CAGCAGGAGTACATCCGCCGGGTCGCCGGCAGCGACGGGCAACCGGCCGCCCAGATCGCCAAGGGCCACGAGCTGCTCGAATCCGGTGCGATCACGCAGCAGGAGTTCGACACCCTCAAGGCCAAGGCGCTCGCGTAGCGGGTGCGAACCGTGCGGACGGTCGCTCGCCGCATGGCGGGCGACCTGGTCGGGTTCGCCGCGGCGCCACCTCGGTGCCGTCGGCCCGGGCTCCGGTGGAGGCTCGGACGCTCATCCGCCAGGGGTGAGTCCGCCGGCCTCAGCCGCGCCGCAGCATGGTCAACCATGAAGTGCCGTACCACGGGAATGGAGAAACAGGATGGCTAAGGGGCGGGGTAGAGCGTGGGCGGGCTGGATCGCCTTCGCCGGCACGATGCTTCTGGTGGTCGGCGGGATCAACATCTTTCAAGGAATCATCGCGCTGGCCCAGGGCGAGCGCGTGGTCGCCGTCGCGGACAAGTTCGTCCTCGTGGACCTGACGTCGTGGGGCTGGACGCTCATCGTGTCCGGTGTGCTGATGCTCGCCGTCAGTTTCGGGATGTTCCTCGCGCTGACCTGGGCTCGGATCGGCGGCATCGTGATCGTCGCAGTGCACGCCGCTACGCAGGTCGCGTGGCTCGGGGCGTACCCGATCTGGTCGCTCTTGATGATCGCCCTGGACACGATCGTGATCTTCGCGCTGACCGCGCGATGGTCCGAGGCGAACGAGGATCTGCGCTTCTTCGACAGGGAACCCGGCGCCGCTGAAGGGCTGCCGGGCGACGCCTTGTACGGCCAGCTGCCTCATCAGACGCCGACCTATCAGCGCCGTGTCACGTGACCGGTCGGGTCGGCGCAGCACGGTACCGGCATCGGCGAAGGGGATGAGTGCATGCTGAAAAGGATCCACGACATGCCGGCCGGCACGCTCGGCTTCGAAGCCGTCGGCGAGGTGGACGACGACGACGTCGAAAAGGTTCTCGCGCCGGCGCTGCGCCAATGGGTGGCCGACCGGGGGAAGGTCCGGCTGCTCTACGTCCTCGGCGTCCGCCTTCACGAGTACGAAGGCGACGCGGTCTCCGAGAACGCCAAGTTCCTCGCCCGGCATCCCACCTCGTTCGAACGGGTCGCCGTGGTCAGCGACGAAGGGTGGCTCGCGCCGGCGATCAAGGCGCTGTCGCTGCTCCTGCCGGGCGAGGCGAAGGCGTTCCCGGTCCGCGAGCTGACCGCCGCCAAGCGATGGCTGGCCGAGGGTCTCGACGCGGACGGTTCTCCGGACCCGGAACACAAGGACTAGGAGCGGGGCGCCGGCGATGAGCCAACCGGATCGCGAGGCGCCCGATCTGGACGGTCAGCTCGGTCGGTTCCGGGCCGTACGCCACACCCTGGAGTCGTCGGTCCTCCCGCTCGCCACGTCGATCGACGGCCGCCGGTTCCATTTCCAGGCATCGCTGTACGGCCTGCCGTTCCGGCTCGGCGGCTACTGCGTCGTGGTGGACGGCGACGGCAGGGCACGGCTCGGCCAGATCCTGTCGCTGACGATCGAGTCGAGGGGCGGCGCCGAGCTCGACCTCCCGCCCCGCGACGGCCTGTCCGAGGTGATGCGCACCGAGGTGACCATCCGCGTCGCGCGCGGCGAGGGAGTGCTGCTCGACGGTGACCAGGAACCGTTCCACGACGCCGTGGTCCGGCCGGCGTCGGCGGAGCACGTTCGAGGCTGGCTCACGCGCAGCCTGCGGGGGCGAGCGACCCTCGAGATCGGCGAACTGACGCCGATCGGCGGCGTCGGTTGTGCGGTGCGCGCGTCCGGGTTCGACCGGCACACGTTCCTGTGTGGCCAGTCGGGGTCCGGCAAGACGTACGCGCTCGGGCTGATCCTGGAACGCCTGCTGCTGGAGACGAGCCTGCGCATCGTCGTGCTGGATCCGAACTCCGACTTCGTGCGCCTCACCGACCTTCGCGCGGGCGTTCCGCCGGCGACGTCGAGCCGCTACGCGGAGCGGGCCAAGGAGATCGGGGTGTACACGGCCGGCGATGCCGGTGCGCATCGCCTGAGGCTGCGGTTCGGTGACCTGGAACCGGCGGCCCAGGCGGCCCTGCTGCGCCTCGACCCGATCGCCGACCGCGAGGAGTACGCGGAGCTTGCCGAGCTCGTCGAGACGCAGACTCCGCGCACGGTGGAGACGTTCCTCGGTAGGCCGAGGAACGAGGCGGGTCGCCTCGCGCTGCGGGTCCGCAACCTCGGCGTCGAGCGGTTCGTCGTGTGGTCCAGGGGCCAGAGTGGGAGCGTCCTCGACGCCGTCTCCGGCGCCGAGCGCTGTGTCGTTGTGGATCTCGGATCGCTGTCGAGCCTGGAGGAGCAGGCGCTGGTGGCGGCGTCGGTCCTGGGCCACCTGTGGAACAGCCGGGGAGACCGTGCACCGTTGCTGGTGGTCGTCGACGAGGCGCACAACGTCTGCCCGGGTCGACCCGGCGATCCGCTGACCGCGCTGGCGACCGACTACGTCGTGCGCATCGCGGCGGAAGGCCGCAAGTTCGGCCGGTACCTCCTGCTGTCCACCCAGCGCCCGCAGAAGGTCCACGAGAACATCCTTTCCCAGTGCGACAACCTGGTGCTCATGCGGCTGAACTCGGCCGCCGACGCGGCGTTCACGAAGACGATCTTCTCGTTCGTCCCCGGCGCGCTGGTCGACAGCGCGTCGACCTTCCGGCTGGGGGAGGGGCTCGTGGCCGGGAAGATCTCGCCGCACCCCGCGTTACTGCGCTTCGGCGCCCGGCTCACCGAGGAAGGCGGCGCCGACGTGCCCGCCACCTGGGCGTGACCGGTCACGGGTCCCCGCCGGCGGCTTGCTCCGCGACGGACGAGTGGTCGGCGAAGGTGGTGGTGACGCGTTGGCCGGCAACGCGTTCCTGCCGGCGGGCCAGGAGCACGAGCGCCCTGCGGTCGACGTCGGTGAGGACGGTGCCGGTGAGGCTGCGCGGCGACAACCGCGACTCGATGACCGTCGAGACCTCGACACCGAGGACCAACGTCTGGCTGATGAGGTAGAGCAGCGTGAACAGGCCCACCACCGTCGCGAAGCTGCCGTAGACCAGGCCGGCCCGGGCGATCAGAGCCGGAAGGATCGTCGCGGCCAGGTTGAGTAGGACGGTGACGCCGGCCGCCGCGACCAGGGCCCCCACCCAGATGTCGCGCATCGGCAGGGGCCGGCAGACCAGCACCTTGTGCGCGATGACGAGCACGACGAACACGACCGCTGCCGTGTCGACCGCGGCGGCCCCGCGCTGCGTCGCGGGCAGCTGGAGCACCGCGTCGGCGACCACGGCCGACCCGGCGGCCAGCACGGCACAGACGAACGACAGCAGGAACAGCAGGAGCACGCGCGCGTACTGGCGAGCCAGACCGAACCTGTCCCGCCAGGGAACCCCCCACATCTTGTTCAGCGCGGAGTACAGGGCCAGCACCCCGCCGGTGCCGGCGAGCAGGAGTCCGACGAGTCCGACAACGAGCGGAACTCCGCTCGGCGGCAGGTGAGCGAGCGCCTCCTCGACGTCGGGCCGTAGCCCGGGACGGACAAGCTGATCGAGCATCTGCTGCCGTAGATCGGGGTGCGAGCGGAGCAGCTCGGTGACGGCCGTCGTGGCGAGAAGGAGAAGCGGGAACAGGCTGAGGAAGCCGTAGTAGGTGATCAACGCCGCCAGCCGGGCGCCGTCGTCGTCGACGTACTTGCGCAGCACCGCCCAGGGAAAGCTCAGGATCTGGTGGCGGCGCTGCAGGAGGTCCAGCCGGCGCACCACCCGCGACCCGAGCGCGCTGACACCCCCGCGCACCGGTCAGGCGGCCGACGGGTCGGTCGCGGAGCCCGTGTCCGGCGTCGGTGCGGCGCCGGCGGTGCGGGCGACCACGGTGACGCCGACCTCGAACGCGGCCAGGGCGATGACGACGACGAACAGGCCGGTCCACGACGAGAGCAGCAGCGCCGCGACGACCGCGACGATCACGCCCGCGACGCGTACGGGGTCGAGATGGCGGGCGATCCAGCCGGGACCGTGCGCGACCGCGACACGACCGCCGCGGGCAATGGCCCGTGCACCCGTCGAGACGTGCCGGCGGATCCACTGTGGCAGGCGGCCGGGCCCGACGAGGTAGGCGACCAGCGCCAGGATCACGCCGAGCCAGATGATCTGGACGCCACGTTCCCGCAGGAGCCCGGTGACCGTGCCGATGACGTGTGAGACCCCGTCCCGGTAGGTGCCCGGGGGGACCTGGGCCTCCAGTTGTCGCCGTACCGCCCGCAGGGTCGCGGTGATCGAGACCGCGGCGATGACCAGCCACATGCCCAGCTGCAGCGCGGTGCGACGGCGCCGGGGGGAGACCACGAACCCGACGAGCAGCAGGACGAGGGTGACGATGACGAGTAACGCAAGGCCGCGCTTCGCGGTGACGAGTGCCTGCTGCACCGCCTGGAGCTTGCCGCCGTCGTAGAAGGTGAACTGGGCGAAGTTGGGCGGCAGTGTCACCCCGAGCGCGTTCTCCACGATGCCGCGCAGGTTGGCGGGTATCTCCCCACTGCTGATGTCCGGCAGCGTGATCTGGCGTCCGAAGAGGTTGGGCAGCTCTGAGCTCAGCTCCCGCAGCGCCTGGTTGATCAGCGGAAGTAGATCGATCTTGACCATGTCGCCGTTCGTGGCGAGCACGGTGCTGTTTCCTTGGAGGATCGCCATCGCCTGCTGGTGGGCGCGCCGGTTCACCTCGATCCAGATGACCTGGAACCGGTCGCTCTGCACGACGGTGGTGACCGTCTTGCGCACGTAGTCGCGGACCTGGCCCACGACGGGACCCACCAGAACCCCCGCCTGCTCGGGCAGCACGGTCCGCAGGCGCTGCTCGAGGTCGACGACGCGGAAGACCTCGGTGGTGGCGTACTGGGCCACGGCCGCGGCGACCTGGGGGTCCTTCGGCAACGGAGCGATGGTGGCGACCCATCGGTCGGTGTTCAGCGTGGTGTTCGCCGCCCAGAGTCCGACGACGCTCGTGACGGACAGGAACGCGGCCAGCATGACGAGGACCGCCGCCATCGTCGTACGCAACGCCGTGACCGCGAATCCCCGACGGCTCCGGGCACCCACCTGCGTGCGCAGGGCCGTCAGCTCCGCCTGCAGCCGCGCCAGCTCGTCGGCCTCCGCCTCCGTCGGCTCGGGGGTGGCGGTTGCCTGGGGCGCGGCGGCGTCGATGCCGCCCGCCGGCGGTGTGCCGTCCGGGTCGACGAACGCGTCTGCGGGGCGGGGCTGTTCGGGCAGGCTGCTCATCGCGAAGCTCCATGGTCATCGTCGCGGGAGGTACGGGCATGCGCTGGGCCACCGGCGGCGCGGGTCACCGCTGTCGAAGGCCCCTCGCCTCGCCGCCGTGCACCACAAGCGCGAAGATGGCCAGCACGTTCAGCGCGACCGTCATCGTGATCCAGATCGGGTAGGCGGCGACGAAGGCCATGTTCGCCAACGCGTTAAGGAAGGCCACGATCACGCCGACCGCGCGGGCCCAGGTCCGGCCGACCAGGACGCCGTAGCCGGTGGCGCAGAGGATCACTCCGAAGATCAGCAGCGTCCAGCCCCAGGCGGCATAGTTCTCCACGATCGGCAGACCGCCGCGCGGCGTCCGGTAGAGGGCGCTGTTGAGGAGCGCGACGAGGCCCTGGATGACGTTGAAGAACCCGACGGTGAACACGACGATGCCGGCGAACAGAACCCACCCCACCCAGGCGGTCATCTCCGGCTCGCCGTTGGCGTGCCTGGCCGAACGGGCTGGGGATCGCTGAGCCTGAGCCATGAGACGGCCCTGCCTTTCTGGGTTGTCCGGGTAGCCGGCGCGCCTCCCTCGGGCAACACTCTCGGGTCACGGTGCCGGGAGTCCGCCGCTGCCGCCTCATCCCGGCGGGATGGGACTCGGGTCGTGGCGGGTCGTCACACCCGTGGGGCCGGCGCCTCCAGGTCCATCGACGTCGGTCGGTCACGACCGCAATCTCATCCCGGTGGGCGAGGACCGGCGGGTGTCGCGGGGTGAACCATGGGTGGCGGGGCACGCAGGTGCACCTCAGCCCCGGCCCGTTCTCCCGGCGGGGTAAGGAGATGTCGACGTGACGGTCGAGGAACACGCGCCAAAGCCAGGTCGACGGGTCCACAGAGGAGCCGGGATCGCGCGTTTGTCGCGGGTACGCCGATGAGCACCGACGGGCCGGCACCGCAAGGTCTTCAGCCGCCGCGGGACTCCGCCGGCGAACCGGTGCCGATGCGGCGGCCGTCCGGTCTACGTGAGCGGCTGGGCCGGGCCGGCGGAGAACGCGGGGCGGCGCTGCTTTCGCGGGCGGAGTCGTCGTTGCCGCTCCGGTGCCTGCGGCGCTTCGGCGCCATCAACGGCCGGGACCGCGCGCTGGTGATGGGCGGCCAGGCGTTTACGACGATCATCCCGCTGCTGATCGTGGTGGCCGCGGTGGCCTCCAGGAAGGGTCCGACGGCGTTGGCCGACCGCATGGCGGACCGGTTCCACGTGACGGGCGCCTCGGCGCAAGCCGTCCGAACGCTGTTCGAGCGTCCGCCCGGGGCCACCGGCTCGATCACCATCGTGGGCGTGGTCCTCCTCGTGTTCGCGCTGCTGAGCCTGACCCGGTCGATCCAGCGCACCTACGAAGCGGCGTGGCAGCTACCGGCCATCGGCGTCCGCGGCACGCTGCACGGCATGACCGCGCTCGGGCTGCTGCTCGCCTCATTCCTGGTGCTGTCGCTGCTGGTCGGTGTGGTGCGCCAGGTTCCGGCGGGTTCGGTGTTGGCCTTCGTGTTGCGCGTCCTGGTCAACACGGCTGTCTGGCTCCTGCTCCAGAGGCTGCTGCTGTCCCGACGGATCCCCATCCGGCGGCTGCTACCGGGCTCGATCGCGGTCGGCGCCGGCAGTGCCGTCCTGACCCTGTACACGGCGTTGTGGATGCCTCGGCTGATCGAGAACAACGCTGGACGCTACGGGATCATCGGCATCACCTTCGCCATGCTGACGTGGCTGATCGTGGTCGGCTTCGCCGTCGTGATCGCCGCCGTGCTCAGTGCCGAGCTGGGGGCCGCTCCTGCCGCCCAGCTCGGCTCGGTGACGGCCGACGGCGAGCCGGCCATGCCCGCGCAGCCAGGACCCGTCCGGCCGATTGGCTCGATCGGTGGAGATGACGACCCGGACGCGCGCGCAGCGGGATAGTCCTGCTCTGCACGCCGCTGGCGAAGGGGGCTGAGCGGGTGGAGACACGACTGCGGATCTCGGGTCATCCCATCCAGCCGATTCTGGTGACGTTCCCGGTCGGTCTGTTCGCCTGTGCGGTCCTGTTCGACCTCGCGCGCGTGCTCGGCGCGCCGCGGCTCGTCGGCGAGGTCGGGTACTGGACGGTGACCGCCGGCCTGGTAACCGCCGGGCTCACGCTGGTCGCCGGCCTCGTAGAGCTGTGGGACGTCCCCGAGCGCAGCCCGGTCCGCCGCCCGGTCGTGACCGTGTTGCAGGTCAACTGCGCGATGACCGGCATGTTCCGTGCTGGTGTGCGTCATGCGGGCCGCGCCCGCGGAGCGGGCCGCGAGCGGGGGTCTTGTTGCGGTCGAGGCGCTGGCGCTCGCGGTCGGCGGGCTCGGCGTACGGCTGGGCGCCCGGTTCGTGCGCCGCGTGGCCGCGGTCGTCGACCCGGCGGCCGGCGGGCTCGACCTCGTCGTGGACGAGGCGCGGGCGGAGCAGCCGCTCGTCCGGCGGGCGCCCGCTGCTCCTTAGCTGTCCGGATCGCCGTCCCAGCGCCAGCCGGTCGCCGCGCCGGCGGCGCCGACCGCCGCCAGGTCTGCGGGGAACACCCAGGTGTCCTCGAGCGCGAACCCGCCGGCGCGGCGGACCGCGGCCCGCAGCGGGATCGCCCACCGATGCTCGACGAGGACGACGGCCGCGGACGCGCCGGGCGGGATCGCGTCGGAGATCGCCCACGTCTCGCTGGCTTGCGCCCCGGCGCAGGCGCCGCCCACCCCGGCCCCGGCGCCGACCGAGATGCCCTCCGCGCCGAGCGGCCCGAAGCCGATCAACGCCGCTACGAGGGCCCCGAACCGCTCGGACTTGCTCGCCGTCATGGCGGCGACATCCATCCTGGTCAGGTTTCCGGCCTCGTCCTTGGTCACGAAGGTCAGATCGATCACCCGCACGACGTCGCGCTCGCGCAGGCGGAGCAGCTCAGGCAGGACGTGCTCGGCGAAGCTGTCGTCAGAGAAACCGACCACCAGGATCTGAACCGGACCGCGTCCCATGGTCGTCCTCCTCGACGGCGCCGGTGTTCCTGCCACCGCGCCGGGATCTCGCATTCCTCGGGCTGTCGTCGGTCGTCAGGGCTATCGCGATCACGGTGCCCGGACATCGCCGGCCGGGGGCTCGCCGTCGGTCAACGTGCGGACCAGATCCAGCAGCGCGACCGCGGCGATCCGACCGTCGTCCATGCGGGCGACGTCCGGGTCACCCGGCTCGAGGCGGGCACGCCCACGCGCGAGCAGGCTCCTGTCGGTGGTCGTGAACATCAACGCTTCGGCGTACCAGACGCCGTCTTCGTCTTCGTCGATGAAGATCTCAACCGTCAGGTTCTCCGCCCTGAGCATGGACACCTCCACGGCGCCGATTTCGTCGCGGCCCTTCCCCGTGGACGCGCCGTCGGTTCGTGTTGTGGAGATTATGCGCGAACCGCCCGTGCCCTCGCCTCATCCCGCGAGGATGACGTGCCTGCCGCGCCGCTAGACCAAGCCCAGCTCACGGGCGCGCCGGATCGCCTCGTTGCGCCGCGAGGCAGCGAGTTTGCGAAGGATTCCGCGCACGTGGGTCTTGACCGTGTTGACCGAAACGAACATCGTGCGGGCGATCTCCTCGGTGGAGGACAGCGCCGCGAGGTGCCGCAACACCTCCATCTCCTTGTCGGTCAGCAGCTCGACGATCGGCGTCACCGTCGCGGTGGGCGCGCCGGGCCGCTTCTCCGGGGCTCCGACGACGGGTGGGCCGAGCCACGCGTGTCGCTCGGCGAGCTCGGGGTCCTGCCGCAGGAACCGGCGCAGGGGCGGTGGCGCCTCGATGACTGGCCTCCGCAGCTTTTCCGCGGAGGCCAGTCTGAGCGAATGATCGAGTGCCTTGCGCGCCAGATCCGTCCGGCCCTGGGCCAACTCACACGTGGCCGCCAGCAGCCACCCGTCGACCTGCGCATCCAGCGACAGCCGCGCCTGCCGCAGCACCTCGGCGGCGGTCGCGCCGGCCGCTGCGACGTCGCCGCCGGCCAGCTTGATCGACGCCAGCGCGAGCGTACTCTGCGGCGACTGGGGGAGGTCGGCGGCCGCGGTCGACGCAGCGGCGGCATCGGGCGTGCCGCTGGCGGCGCGCCACACCGTCGCGCTGACCGCCAGCCTGTCCAGCAGCCACGGAGGCACCGGAGCGGTGGTGCGGGCCGCCTGTGCCCGGTCCACGATCGCGACGGCACCGGTGAGGTCGCCGCGTGCACGCTGCAGGCGGGCGCGGGTCAGCGCCAACGACGCCGCAGAGACCTGATCGGTGCGGATCCCACGGCTGGCCGCGGCCCGGTCGCCGTGCACGCGTGCCGTCGCGAGGTCGTACTCCTCCGCGTGAACCCAGGCCAGAGCCACGTCGACGGCCGGGGGCCGGTCCTGCATGGCCAACCCACACCGGTCCGCCGTGGTGTTCGCCCTTCTGGCGAACTCAGCCGCCTTGCGCAGGTGGCCGCGGTGCACCTCGACCAGCGCGAGCTGGCCGAGACAGGCGGCTCGCAGGTATTCGCCGCCGGGACCGTCGCTGGCGCGGAGCCCCTCCGCGAGAGCCACACCGGCGTCGGTCAGGTCGCCTGCCGCGAGGAGAACGCTGCCCTTGGTGAACGGGATCAGCGCACGCAGCGTCGCCGGCACCTCGATGTCGGCGGCGGACGCCTCGCCCAGGAGGCTCTCCGCGGCCGGGATCGCGCTCAACGCGCCGTCGACGTCGCCGCGGACGCCGGCGCTGACCGCCTCGGTCACGGCGATCGCGAGCTGCAAAGCCCGGGTGTGGTCCGTTGGTCCGTCCGGAACGAGCTCGCGAGCTTGCAGGAGGTGCTTGGCGCAGGCTTCGATGTCCAGCCGGGCCAGAGCGACCGCCGACCGGACCACCGCCGCCTCGGGGCCGACGGTGGCCGACGGCATGCCGGCGAACGTCTCGGCGCATCGCGCTCCCTCAGGGCCGGTCAGCAGTCGTCCGATGCCCAGATCCTCGATCACGAGCCACGCGGCGTGCTCCCAGTCTCCGACCGCGACCGCGTGCCCGGTGGCCTCCGTCAGGCGGCCCGCAGCGGCGAGCCAGTCCGCGGCCTTCCGGTGTAGTTGGCCAATCTTGCGGGGGGACTCCTCCCGTAGTTGCGCCCGCATCAGCTCGCGGATCAGCGGGCGGTATTCGTACCCGCCGTCGTCGCCGGCGCTCGGCGTCACGAACGTGTCGGCGTACGCAAGCCGCGCCAGGATGGTCGCCGCGTCCCGGCGGCCGGTGAGAGTCGCGGCAAGGTCGGGCCAGATCCGGTCCACGACGCTCGTCCGCAGCAGGAACTCCCGGATGCCGGGAGGCTGGACGTTGAGGAACTCCGCCAGGAAGTAGGCGGCGATCTCCCCGTGGCCGACGGTGGAAGGGGCCCCCAGCCGACCTGCGTGCGATCGGTGCTGCAGCGAGAGGGCGGCCAGACGCAGGCCGGCAGCCCACCCTTGGGCCCGCTCCGCGACGGCGGTCGCCGCAGCCTCCGGCAGATCGGTGTGGTGCGCCGCCAGGACCGCACGGCCCTCCACCGGAGTGAATGCGAGCTGGTCGAGTCGTACCTCGGTCATCGAACCGGCGAGGCGGTACCGGTGCAGCGGCAGCGCGGGGTCTTCCCGGGTGAGGATGACCAGGCGCAGCTGGGTCCCGGCATGCCGGAGCAGGAAGTCGAGGCCGCCCAGCACCGCCCGGCCGGTGAGCACCTGGGCGTTGTCGAGGACGAGGACGACGGGCTCGGACCGCTCGGATAGGGCAGCCGCGAGCCGGATGAGCACGGACTGGTCGACCGTGTCGGCGAGTGCTGGCATGCCCACGCCGGAGACGGGGACGCCGCCGCGGGCCAGGGCCGTAAGGACGTACGACCAGAACACGCCGGGCTGGTCGTCGGCCTCGTCGAGGCTGAGCCAGGCGACCGGACCGGGAGTGAGCCCGGCGGCGACCCAGGACGCGGCCAGCACCGTCTTCCCGCAGCCCGCCGGCGCGCTGACGAGGGTGAGCTGCTCGCGAACGCCGCGGGAGACGCCGTCGACGAGCCGTTGACGGATCACCGTCCAAGGGGGCAGGGTCGGCACCAGAAACTTGGCGGCCATGATCGGATCGCCACCGGGGGTGACTGCGTAACTACCTGCTTCGTCGGACATACTCCACCCACTCGATCGCTGGAACCGTCAGTGGTCGTGCACTTATCCGTGTCCCAGGCGCGGGGTCTCGGCGCCGTGTCCAATATTTGCGTTCGACCCCATAGACGACCGGCAGCAGTGGCGGCTGCCACGCGATCAGAACCTTTGTGGGCCCCCTTTGAATCGATAGTGTCGCATTCAGTACGGAGGGTGAGCATCCGCCAGTATGGGTGATCTTGTTTGAGGTGTTTAAAGCCAGAATGACCGGATCGGCGTAATAAATCGGCCGGAAAACCTGCGTGATGTGGCTCCACGTGCCGCCGTATTCTCGCCTTGGAGCCATCGGAAGAGAGGTCGCTAGGCCCATCTTGAGGGAGATCGGACGGGTATCGGGCTGTAAGCCCGCTATCGGGAAAGCGGCTGCGATGGAGGCCGGGGAGGTGGCATGAGACATTCCGACTCCGTCGGATCCGTGATACGGCACGCGTCGACACCGGCTTTTGCCGCGTCGTCCCGGAAGATCGGCCGTCCGCTCAACCGTACCCGGCACGTCCGCCGCGACCGGCTGCTGCGGGCCTTCGCGGCGGTCGAGGACCGCGTGCCGCTGGTCATGCTCATTGCGCCTTCGGGCTACGGCAAGACCACCGCGTTGAGCCAATGGGCCGCGGAGGACGATCGCAACTTCGGATGGGTTCACCTGGACGAGTCCGCCAACGATCCGGTGTCCCTGCTCCGGGACATCGCTTTGGCGCTGCATCAGATCCATCCCGTGGAAGACGCCGTTTGGCGTGCCCTGGGCATGCCAAACGTTTCCCCGCTCGGGGTGGTCATGCCGCGCCTGGTCGCCTCCGCGACGGCCAACCGGGTGCCGTGGGTGCTCGTGCTCGACGACTTCCACCTGCTCACCGGCACCATCGGCATGGATCTGGTCGTCGCGCTCGCGAAGGACCTGCCGTCCGGCTGCCACATCTTCGTCGCCTCCCGCAGCCGGCCGGGATCGCGGCTCGGCCGGCTGCGCAGCCAGGGAAAGCTGGTCGAGTTCGGCACCCAGGACCTCAGCTTCACCGAGGACGAAGCGAGCGTGGTCCTCGGCGGGATGGGAACGCGTCTTCCCCGGGATGCTGTTGCGGCGCTGGTCCGGCGGACCGAGGGTTGGCCGGCCGGCGTCTACCTCGCCGGGCTGTCGGTGCGCGGAACGGTCGACGAGGTCGCCGCTGCCAACGGGATCGCCGGTACCGACAAGTTCATCGTGGACTACTTCCGCGAAGAGGTCCTGACCCGCGAGTCCGCCGACACGGTGCGGTTCCTGTTGCGGACCGCGGTGCTCGAGGAGATGTCGGGTCCGCTGTGTGATGCCGTGCTCGGACACTCCGGTTCGGCCACCTGGCTGGCAGAGATCGAGACCCGGAACCTGTTCGTCGTCCCGCAGGATCACGACGGTCGGTGGTATCGCTACCACCGGTTGTTCGGCGAGATGCTCGTGTCGGAGCTGCGCCGGCGCGAGCCCGGCGAAGAGCAGCGCATCCACCGGCGAGCGGCCGCCTGGTACGAGGAACACGGGCCACCGGATCGGGCGATCACGCACGCCCTGGCCGGCGGGGACCGGTCCACCGCCGCGCGTTTGGTGACCAGGTACGGGCAGGACTTCGTCAACGCCGGCCGGATCCACACGGTGCGCGGCTGGCTGGAGGACCTCGACGAAGGCGCGCTCGGGGAGCATCCGGGTCTGGCCGTCAACGCCGGATGGATCTGGGCTCTCACCGGCGACTCGGCCCGGGCCCAGCGGTGCCTGCTGGCGGCCGAACAGGGACCGCCGGACGCCGCGCCGCCGGCCGGCGGCGCCTCGCTGGCCTCCAGCATCGCGATCCTCCGCGCTGCCCTGGCGCCGTTCGGGGTCCAACGGATGCTCACCGACGCCCGGCGGGCCTTCGAGCTCGAGCCGCCAGCGGGGTCCTGGTACGCATCGGCGGCGCTGCTGTTCGGTGCCGCGCTGATGTTCAACGGCGAGCCGGAGGCCGCGGTGCGGGCGTGGGAGCGGGCCGCCTACTTCGGCCGCCAGAAGCGGCCCTCGGGAGCGAGCTTCGCGCTCGCGCAGTTGTCTTTGCATGCCGCCGAGCGCGGTGACTGGGAGGCGGCGCAGGACTATGCCGCCGAGTCCGCGACGCTGATCGAAAAGGCCGGCCTGCCGGAGTACCTGTCCAGCATCACGTCGTACGTCGCGCGGGCCAGGGTGGCCGTGCACACCGGTGACATCGCCGCGGCGCGCCACCACGTCGGCAGGGCGCTGCGCCTGTACGCCGTACCGTCCCCGACGGCGTTTCCCTGGCTCGCCGCGCAGACGGCGATCGTGCTCGGCCGGATCCTGCTCGAGCTGGACGACCACCCCGCGGCCCGGCTCAAGCTCACCGAGGCGGGCCGCCAACTGAACCGGCTGCTGACCGAGGGCGTCCTGCGCGACGAGTACCGGCGGCTGGCGGCCGACCTCGCCCGGCACGGCGGTCGGCCGCGTGTCCCGAGCGCGATGACCCTGACCGCGGCGGAGATGCGGGTCCTGGACCTGCTACCCACCCACCTGACGCTTGCCGAGATCGCCGACGAGCTGCACATCTCGCGGAACACCGTCAAGAGCCAGGTTGCCGCGGTCTACCGCAAGCTGCGGACGGCGACCCGGACCGAGGCCGTCCGCGAGGGCAGGAAGATCGGCCTCATCGAGTCGTGACGCCTGCCCCGCGGCGCGACGGTGCGCCACCGGCCGTCCCGTCGCGCCGAGCTGACCAGCCCGTTCATTCCTGCGGGATGACGCCGTTCCCGCGCAGCCGGGGCTCACTGGTGGGCAGGCCATCTCGTCGACGACGGAGCCGACCGCCCGATCGACATCCCGTGATCGCGCCGGCCGGCAACCGTCCATACCGTGCTCGGGAACGACGGGGCACTCGCCATGTGACACCGGAGGGAAGTGCATCGACCATGGCAACTCTCGTCGCCATCGGATACCCGGACGAGACCACGGCCGCCGCGGCCGCCGAGGAGGCGCAGAGACTGGCTCCGGATCTCATCATCGAGCCCGACGCGATCGCGGTCATCAGCCGCGACAAGGAGGGCAGGTTCCACGTCACCACCAACCACCACGCGGTGGGTGGCGGCGCGACCTGGGGGATGTTCTGGGGCCTGCTGTTCGGGATGCTCTTCTTCGTGCCGTTCTTCGGCATGGCCATCGGCGCGGGACTGGGCGCGTTGATGGGCAAGCTCACGCAGAGCGGCATCGACAAGGCCTTCCAGGACCAGGTGCGCGACCTGCTCCAGCCGGGGATGTCGGCGCTGTTCCTGGTCGTGGAGAGGGCCACGCCCGACAAGGCCGTCGAGGCGCTGAGCCGGTTCGGCGGCACCGTGTTGAAGTCGTCGCTGTCCAAGGAGGCCGAGGCCGATCTGCAGGCCGCCCTGCACGGGGAATCGGCCGCCACCGCGTCCTGACCGAGCGGGTCGCCGGCCGGCCTCATCGTTCACTCGCCACGGATGACGACCTTGGCATCCGCATCGGTCAAGCTCGAACCGGCCACGAGCGGCGCGTGGTCGACGTCGTACGGCCCGGGCCGGCAGTCGGCCGGCTCGACGCAAGAGTCCACAAAGGGCCGACCGGCCCTTGGATCTGGAGGGAAGAAGGATGTCCGACGTACGGCAATCGAGGGCGGCCGTGGATCCTGACTACACCGGCCGCCGAACTCAGCCGACCGGCTGGGTGGGATGGATCGTCTTCAGCGGCGTTATGATGATCATGATCGGCGTGTTCCAGGCCATCATGGGTTTCGTCGCCATCTTCAAGGAAGACTACTACCTGGTCGGCCGCACCGGCTTGGTGGTAGAGCTCGACTACACCGCGTGGGGCTGGGTGCACCTCATCTTCGCCATCGTCGTCCTGCTCGCGGGGTTCAGCGTCCTGGCCGGTCAGATGTGGGCGCGGGTGGTCGGCATCATCCTGGCCGTGTTGAGTGCCATCGGCAACCTCGTCTTCCTGGCGGCGTACCCCGTGTGGGGCGTCATCGTGATCACGCTCGACGTCCTCGTCATCTATGCGTTGTGCGTGCACGGCCGCGAGGTCAAGGAAGCATTCCGCTAGCCGCTCGGGACGCCCCAGCGCTTTACCAGGAGCGGTCGGTATTCCGGCCGCTCCTCCACGGATACCTATGTCGACGCGGCGATGGAGAAGACATGAGCGCCTTGGCGAACGGACCTCATCGTCGCCCTGCTTCCGACCGGCTCCGCTCGGTGGGCAACGCCGCGTGGTCGCTCGTCGGGATCGCGTTGCTGTTCCTGGCGGTCGCTGTGCTGGTCATGGCGCTGCGGTCGATCATCCTGGCCATCGTGATCGCCGTCTTCCTGGCCATCGTGTTCTCGCCGCTGGTCGACGCGTCGGCACGCCGCGGGTTGCCCCGAGCAGCGGGCGCCGCCATGGCGACGCTCGCCGTGGTCGCCGTGGGCGCCGTCGCCACGGCGCTCGTCCTCGGGGGCGTGCTCAGCCAGCAGCAGGAGATCGGCGCGAGCCTGGACGCCGCCGTCACCAGAATGCAGGACATCCTCACCTCGGCCGGGATGAGCGGCACCGCCGCCGGTTCCGCGGAGGACTCCGTGCGCGGCTCGACGGACACGGTCATGCTCGGGCTGGCGCCCGCCATCGGCAACCTCTTCGGGACGGTGGTGAACGCCGCGATCGGCGTCTTCGTCGCGCTCTTCACCTGCTTCTTCCTTCTCAAGGACGGCCATTCCATCGCGGCGCGCGTCAGCGGATGGATCCCTCTGCCGGGCCGCAGCGGTGCGCAGCTGCTCGACCAGGCGGCGACGACGATCCGCCGCTACTTCGTCGGCCTGACCGTGCTGGGTGTCTTCAACGCGGCCGTGGTCGTCGTCGGTGCCCTCATCCTGGACGTTCCGCTGGTCGGCACCATCGCGGTGATCACGCTCCTGGGCAGCTACGTGCCGTACGTCGGCGCCCTGGTCGCGGGTGCCTTCGCGGTGCTGATCGCACTGGGCTCGGGCGGGACGTCCAGCGCCCTGTGGATGCTCCTGGTCGTCTTTCTCGCCAACGGCCTCCTGCAGAACCTCGTCAGCCCGTTCGCCTACGGCGCGGCCCTCGAAGTCAGCCCGTTGGTCCTGCTGCTCACCGCGCTTCTGGGGGCCGCGCTCGCCGGCGTCGTCGGGCTCGCGCTGGCCGCTCCGATCACGGCCATCGTGGTGCACAGCGCACGCCTGCTGCGCCGATCGCGGCGGCCGGAGGGGGCCGACGACGTGTCGGACCCGCCCGCGGCAGCCGTCGCCCCGCTCGTACCGGACGGCGATCCGGCCTGACCGCCGGCCACTGTGGACAATTTGACGCACGGAGGATCGACGGTCAGCGACGGCCGTACGGGTCGCCCGGTTGCGGGTAGGGAGAGCCGGCGGGGCGCCGGGCCGGTCGCACCGCGCGGGCGGCAACGCCGCGCACCAGGCTGGTGATCGTGGCGCCGACGACGAGGTTGATGATCGCCGTCGCGACCTGGCTGGAGAGCGGCGCGTCCTGCGCGAAGGGCAGGACCGTGACCAGCACGACGACCAACCCCATGATCCAGGCGAAGAAGGAGTACGGCCGCGGCGTGACCACCAGCAGCAGGTGCATCAGCGCGGTGGCCAGGAGCGCGACACCGAATGCGGTCACGGCGAGCTGCCAGGTGGTCGAATCGCCGAGGGCGCCGTCCCTTTCGGGAGCGAGGACCGGGATGTCGAACACCACCCGGACGACGACGATGCCGACGGCGTACGCCAGGGCGGCCACGACCGCGGTGGCGACGCCACCGGCCCACAGGGTTCCCGCGGCGACGCTGGGCCGGGAGAGCGAACCACCCGGTTCGGTCTGGTAGGTCGGGGAAGTCACAGCGACCTTCCTACATCTGACGCGCGGTGGCGATGGCCGTCAAGGCCTTCTCCGCGCCGGACAGCACCCGCGCGGAGCCGACCAGCGGTGCCAGCGCGATGAGCACGCCGCGTATGTCGTCGGCCGTGACGCCGACGTCGTCCGCGAGGGTCAGGTTGACCAGGTAGGACGCCGCCGAGGCGTCGATGGCCACCAGCGCCGCGATCCGCACCAGGAGGTACGTGCGGTCGTCCAGCCCGGACCGTTCCTGGGTGTCGAGGTGCATCCGGACCAGGCTCTCCACGAGCGGCGACTCGCCGGGGACGATGGATTCGACGATCTGCTTGACCGCTGCGTCTACGGACATGTTCGGGTCTCCGTCCTTCAGGGTGTGGGATGGAAGGTGGCGGTAGCA
>DATDJX010000063.1:0-6217 GCA_036520275.1 Asanoa sp. | reverse complement strand
CGCGCGCGTACCTCTCGAGCGCCTCGATCGTGTCCCAGGGTGCGGTGGCGAACCGCCCCGCGTACCGCTCCAGCGCCAGCCGGGTGCCCGGCGCGGGCTGCTGGCCGCGGTGGTACTTGCCGGTGAGCAGCCCGCTCGCCAGCGGGAAGAACGGCAGCATGCCCTGTCCGAAGTGGACGCAAGCGGGCAGCACCTCGCGCTCGGTCTCCCGATGCAGCAGGTTGTAGTGGTTCTGCGCGCTGACGAACGGCGCCCATCCGCGGGTGCGGGACACCCACACGGCGTCGGCGATCTGCCAGCCGGCGAAGTTGGATGAGCCGATGTAGAGAACCTTGCCGGCCGTCACGAGGTCGTCGAGCGCCGCAAGCGTTTCCTCGATCGGCGTGCTCGGGTCGGGCTCATGCATCTGGTAAAGGTCGATGTGGTCGGTGCGCAGCCGGCGCAGCGAGGCCTCGACGGCGCGCACGACGTACCGCCGGGCGCCGCGGGCGCCGCGGTCGGCGCCGTTGCGGCCGCCCATGTCCATGCCGAACTTGGTCGCGACCACCACGTCGTCGCGGCGGCCTTCGAGCGCCTTGCCGAGAAACTCCTCGGAGGTGCCGTGCGGATCGCCGTAGATGTCGGCGGTGTCGAAGAAGGTGATGCCTACCTCTGCAGCGGCGTCGACGACCGCACGGGCACCCTCGGCATCGACCATGCGGCCGAAGGTGTTGCAGCCGATCCCGGCGACCGACACGACGAGCCCGGACTCGCCCAACCGGCGGTAGTGCATCTCAGCCACGGGCCCAACAGTAGATCAGCCCTCGTCCCAGATCGGGGCCGGCGTCTCGGTCACCTCGCCGTCACTGGAGAAGCGGATGAACCGGTCGAACGACCGGGCGAACCACCGGTCGTGGGTCACCGCGATCACCGTGCCCTCGTACGCCTCGAGGCCGTCCTCGAGCGCCTCCGCCGAGGCGAGGTCGAGGTTGTCGGTCGGCTCGTCGAGCAGCAGCAGCGTCGCGCCGGACAGCTCCAGCAGCAACACGAGGAAGCGGGCCTGCTGCCCGCCGGAGAGGGTCCCGAACGCCTGGTCGCCCTGTCCGGCCAGCTCGTATCGGCCGAGCGCCTGCATCGCGGCGTGCCGGTCGCGGCCCTCGCGGTGGTCGTCGCCGCGCCACAGGATATCCACGAGCGTGCGGGTCATCAGCTCCGGCCGGTCGTGCGTCTGGGAGAAGTGGCCGGGTCGCACCCGGGCGCCCAGCCGGGCGACGCCCTCGTGGGCGACCGGCGCGAGCGCCATGCCGTTGTCGACCGGCAGGTTGGCCGGGTCAGGATCGGTGCCGCCGCGGGCCAGCAGTCGCAGGAAGTGCGACTTGCCGGTGCCGTTGGAGCCGAGCACCGCCACCCGGTCGCCGTACCAGAGCTCCAGGTCGAACGGGTAGGTGAGCCCGTCCATCTCCAGCCGCTCGCAGATCACCGCCCGCTTGCCCGTGCGGCCGCCGCCCAGCCGCATCCGGATGTCCTGGTCGCGCGGCGGCGACGGCGGCGGCCCGGCCTCCTCGAACTTGCGCAGCCGGGTCTGCGCGGCCCGGTAGCGCGATGCCATGTCGGAGTTGTACGCGGCCTTCTGCTTGTACATGAGCATCAGCTCGCGCAGCTTCTGGTGCTCCTCCTCCCACCGCTTGCCGTGCTCCTCGAGCTTCTCGTGTCGCGCGATCCGGGCCTCGTGCCAGGTGGCGAAGCCGCCCGGGTGCACCCAGGCGCTGCCGCCCTCGACGGCGACCACCCGGTCGGCCGTCTGGGCCAGCAGCTCGCGGTCGTGGGACACGTAGAGCACCGACTTGTCGGACTCGCGCAGCCGCGCCTCGAGCCAGCGTTTCCGGGGCACGTCGAGGAAGTTGTCGGGCTCGTCGAGCAGCAGCACCTCCTCGGGGCCGCGCAGCAGCAGCTCCAGCGCGACCCGCTTCTGCTGGCCACCCGACAGGGTGCGCACCGGCCGGTGCGCGGACTTCTCCCAGGGCAGCCCAAGCACGATCGTCGAGACCGTGTCGAAGAGCACCTCCGCGTCGTATCCCCCGGCCTCCCCCCAGGCGGCCAGCGCGTCGGCGTACGCCATCTGCGCCTTGCTCGCGGCCGTGCTGAACTTGCCGCGCGCCTCGGTCGCGTGCATCGCCGTCTCCGCGGCCTCCAGCCGCGCGCCGGCCGTGCGCAGCGGCGCGGGCGACAGCGAAAGGACCAGCTCCCGCAGCCTCGTCTCGTCGCCGACCATGCCGATGAACTGGCGCATCACGCCCAGGCCGCCGGCGCGGGCGACGACGCCGGTCCTGACCGGCAGGTCGCCGGCCACCATGCGCAGCAGCGTCGTCTTGCCGGCGCCGTTGGGCCCGACGAGGGCCACCTTGGCGCCCTCGCCGACACGGAACGAGACGTCGGCGAACAACCGCCGACCGTCTGGCAGCGTATGCGCGACCCCGGCGACGTCTATGTACCCCACGCCTTCGCATGCTGCCGTGCCGCGCACCGCACGTCGTCCCATTAACGGGTGACCCGGAGCACCCGGTAGCCCTTCTGGCTGGCGCGCCGTTCGAGCGTCCAGCCGCGCTCGGCCAGCCGGTGATGCAGCGAGTCGCCGCCGAGGTGGCGAGCGACCACCAGCCAGGCAACGCCTTCGGGCGTCAGCCGGGCGAGCCACCGGTCGAGCATGTCGTGCAGGGCCGCCTTGCCGATGTGGATCGGCGGGTTGGACCAGATCTGCGCGAACCGCACGTCGCCGGGGACGCCGTCGGGCCCGGCGACCGTGACCCGGTCGGCGGCGCCGACGACGCCGGCATTGGCCGCGGCAAGCTCGCGGGCGCGTGCGTTGACGTCGACCGCGTAGACCTCGGCGCGCGGGGCGACGGTGGCGAGGACGCAGGCGACCGGCCCGTAGCCGCAGCCAAGGTCGAGCAGCGGGCCGGCCTCGCCGGCACCCGGCAGCTCGGCCTTACGCAACAGCACGGCGGTGCCGGGGTCGAGCCGGTCCGGGGAGAACACGCCTGCCGCGGACGTGAGGGTGAACCCGCGCCCGGCGGCGGTGAACTCGACGGTGCGGGGACGCGCCGCGGCCCGCGGTTCGGCGGTGAAGTAGTGGTCGCCGGTCACGATTGCGATTCTTGCCCGCCCGGTCGGGCGCGCAGGCGGCGGGTGGCATCGGCGCGCGCGGCGTACGCCGAAGGTTGGACGGGGTAGCCGACCTCGACCAGGCAGAGGCCGTGCGGCGGCACCACCGTGACCTCGCTCGACCGTTCGCGCCGGGCCAGCTGCGCGGCCGGCCACGGGGTCGGGCGCCGGCCGTCGCCCGCGACCAGCAGCGCGCCGACCAGGCTACGGACCATCGCCTGGCAGAACGCGTCGGCCTGTACGGTCGCGACCAGGACGCCGTCGGGGTGGCGGCGCCAGTCCAATCGGGTGACCTCGCGGACGGTGGTGGCGTTCTCCCTGCGCCGGCAGTACGCCGCGTAGTCGTGCTCGCCGACGAGGCCGGCCGACGCCGCGTTCAGGGCCGCGAGGTCGAGGGGGTGCGGCCAGGCGAGTGTGTCGCGGCGGCGCAGCGGCTCGGCGCCGTACGGGGCGTCGGTGACCCGGTACTCGTACCGGCGGAAGGTCGCGGAGAACCGGGCGTCGAAGGTCTCCGGGACGGCGGTCGCCGCCCAGACCCGCACGTCGGCGGGCAGCAGGCCGGCGAGGCGCCGCATCAGCGTGGGGCCCGCCGCTGCCCAGCCCGCGCGGGGCAGGTCGACGTGGGCGACCTGCCCGGTGGCGTGCACTCCGGCGTCCGTGCGCCCGGCGACCGCGAGGCCGGACGCGACGTCCGCCCCGAACACCCGGCCCAGGGACTCCAGGAGCACCCCGGCGACCGTACGGCGGCCGGGCTGCGCCGCCCAGCCGGAGAAGTCGGTGCCGTCGTACGCGATGTCCAGGCGCACGCGGACAGGGACACCCTCGTCGCCGAGAGCGCCCCTGTCCACGGTGCCGGCCTACCGGGGTTACTTGGTGTCGGCGTCGCCCTCGGCCTGCGTACCCGGGCCTTCGGCGTCCTTGTCGCCCGATGCCGAGACCGGCGGCTCGGCGTCCTGGTCGGCGTCGTCGGCGGCCCTGGTGGACACCGCCGCGGTCGAGGTGGCCGAGGCTGGGGCCTCGTCCTCGCGGGCGAGCGCCTCCACCTTGTCGCGCTGCGCGGCGGCCTTGCGGGCCGGCTTCTTGGCCGGCGCCGCCGGAGCGGCGACCACCAGCTCCTCGACCAGCTCGATGATCGCCATCGGCGCGTTGTCGCCCTTGCGGGGAACCGTCTTGACGATCCGCGTGTAGCCACCGTTGCGGGTGGCGAAGCGCGGCGCGATCTCGTCGAACAGCGCGTAGACCACGTCCTTGTCCTTGACCACGGTGAGCACCCGACGCCGGGCGTGCAGGTCACCGCGCTTGGCCTTGGTGATCAGCTGCTCGGCGAGCGGGCGCAGCCGCTTGGCCTTCGTCTCGGTCGTGGTGATCTTGCCGTGCCGGAACAGCGCGGTGGCCAGATTGGCCAGCATCAGCCGCTCGTGGGCCGGGCTGCCGCCGAGGCGGGGACCCTTGGTGGGCGTGGGCATGTCCTGGTGCTCCTCTTAGGTGGCGGCAGCGGCCTTACAGCTGCTCGGTCTCGCGGTAGTCGTCGCTGTCGTAGTCCACCTCGCCGAAGGAGTCCACGACGTGCGCCGGGTCGAAGTTGGGCGCCGAGTCCTTCAGGCCCAGACCCATCCCGGCGAGCTTCATCTTGACCTCGTCGATCGACTTCTGACCGAAATTCCTTATGTCGAGGAGGTCGGCCTCGGTGCGCCCGATCAGCTCGCCGACGGTGTTGATGCCCTCACGCTTGAGGCAGTTGTACGACCGCACCGTGAGGTCGAGCTCCTCGATCGGGAGCGCCAGGTCGGCAGCGAGCTGCGCGTCCTGGGGCGACGGACCGATGTCGATGCCCTCGGCGGTCTCGTCGAGCTCGCGGGCCAGGCCGAACAGCTCGACCAGCGTCGAACCGGCCGAGGCCAGCGCCGTACGGGGGCCGATCGACGGCTTGGTCTCGACGTCGATGATCAGCCGGTCGAAGTCGGTGCGCTGCTCGACCCGGGTCGCTTCGACCCGGTAGGTCACCTTGAGCACCGGCGAGTAGATCGAGTCGATCGGGATCCGGCCGATCTCCGCGCCGACGTTCTTGTTCTGCGCCGCCGTGACGTAGCCGCGGCCCCGCTCGACGGTCAGCTCCATGTCGAGCCGACCCTTGCCGTTCAGGGTCGCGAGCTTGACGTCGGGGTTGTGCACCGAGACGCCGGCCGGGGGCTGGATGTCGCCCGCGCTGACGTCGCCGGGGCCCTGCTTGCGCAGGTACATGCTCACCGGCTCGTCGTGCTCGGAGCTGACGCACAGCTCCTTGATGTTCATGACCAGCTCGACGACGTCTTCCTTCACGCCCGGGATGGTCGTGAACTCGTGCAGAACGCCGTCGACCTTGATGCTGGTGACCGCGGCGCCCGGGATCGAGCTGAGCAGGGTGCGCCGCAAAGAGTTGCCGAGGGTGTAGCCGAAGCCCGGCTCGAGCGGCTCGATGGTGAACCGGGACCGGGTCTCGCTGATCGACTCCTCGGACAGCGAGGGCCGCTGGGTGATGAGCACTGTGTTTCTTCCTTCTGTCGGGCCGCCCGCTATATGACAGCGCCTTGATGGTGCTTACCGGGCCCCGCGTCGAACGGAGCCGGTTCTGGCGCCTGTGACAGCCATTGGCCATCACAGGGGTGCCAAGACTTACTTACTGTAGAGCTCGACGATGAGCTGCTCCTGGACCTGGGTGTCGATCACCTGGCGGGCCGGGAGCGTGTGGACGAGCACCTTGTGCTGGCTGGGGATCGCCTCCAGCCACGCCGGCACCGTCTTGGAGCCGGCCTCGGCCTGCGCCACGATGAACGGCGTCAGGTCCTGCGACTTGTCGCGGACCTGCACGATGTCGTGCTCCTTGACGCGGTACGACGGGACGTCGACCTTCTTGCCGTTGACCGTGAAGTGACCGTGCTTCACGAGCTGACGCGCGTGGTCGCGGGACTTGGCCAGGCCGGCCCGGTAGACCACGTTGTCCAGCCGCGACTCCAGGATCTGGAGCAGGACCTCACCGGTCTTGCCCTTCTTGGAGACGGCCTCTTCGTAGTAGCCGCGGAACTGCTTCTCCAGCACG
>DATDJX010000062.1:0-4624 GCA_036520275.1 Asanoa sp. | reverse complement strand
TGCAGGCGCTGCCGCCGCGGCAACGGGCGGTGCTGGTGCTGCGCGACGTGCTGGGCTACCGCGCGGTGGAGGCGGCCGAGATGCTCGAGATGACCGAGGAGGCGGTGAACAGCGCGCTCAAGCGGGCGCGGGTCGCGATGCCGGTACGGCACGCGGGCAGGCCCCGCGGCGCACAGGAGCGGGCCGTGGCAGCGCGCTTCGCCGACGCGATGGAACGCGGCGACGTGCCGGCCATGCTCGCCCTGCTCACCGACGACGCCTGGCTCACGATGCCCCCGGCGCCGCTGGAGTACCAGGGCCTCGAGGTCATCGCGGACTTCCTGCGCGTGGTGGCCTTCCGCAGCGGCACCCGGCGGTACCGGCTCGTCCCGACCTCGGCCAACGGCCAGCCCGCGTACGGCTGTTACGTGTACGACCACGACGCGCCGGTCGGCCACGCCCACGGCATCCTCGTGCTCACGCTCGACGGCGACCGGGTCAGCGCGCTCACCCGGTTCGTCGACAACAGCACGCTGCCCTACTTCGGCCTCCCTCGAACGATGCCGTGGTGATCGGACGGCCGGTACGGTCGACGCATGACCACGAGCGACCCGCCCGTCGACGAGCGCAAGGCGCCCCCGTCGGTCGTCGTGATCTTCGGCGCGTCCGGGGACCTGACCGAGCGCAAGCTGCTGCCCGCGCTCGCCCGGCTGGCCCAGTTCAAGCGCCTGCCCGACGAGTTCCGGGTGGTCGGTGTGGCCCGCAGCGCCCTGTCCGACGACGCGTTCCGCGACCGGTTCCCCCGCGACGCGGCCTCCGAGGCGCCCCGGCTGGTCGAGGGCATGCGGTACGTCAGCGGCGGCTATGACGACCCGGCGACGTACGCGCGGCTGCGCGACGTGATCTCCGAGCTCGACGGGCAGGCCGGCACGGCCGGAAACCGGCTGTTCTACCTCGCCACGCCGCCGCAGGCGTTCGGCCCGATCGTGCAGAACCTCGCCGCAGCCGGGCTGAACCAGCCGGGTCCGGGCGGCGACTTCTCCCGCGTGGTCATCGAGAAGCCGTACGGCCGCGACGAGGCGAGCGCCCGCGAGCTCGACGACCGGGTGCACGCCGGTTTCGCCGAGGAGCAGGTCTTTCGCATCGACCACTACTTGGGCAAGGACACCGTCCAGAACGTGCTCGCCCTGCGCTTCGCCAATGCCATCTTCCAGCCGATCTGGAACCGCACCTGGATCGACCAGGTGCAGATCACGGTCGCCGAGACACTCGGGGTCGGCACCCGCGGGGGCTTCTACGAGAACGCCGGGGCGATGCGCGACATCGTGCAGAACCACGTGCTGCAGGTGCTGGCGCTCGCGTTGATGGAGCCGCCGGCGTCGTTCGCCCCGGAGGCGATCCGCAACGAGAAGGTCAAGCTGCTGCAGTCGATCCGGCTGCCGCGCTACGGCGCCGACGGCGACATCGACCGGATCGCCGTGCGCGGCCAGTACACCCGCGGCGGCACCAAGGACGACCTCATGAAGGGCTACCGCGAGGAAGACGGCGTCGACCCGCTGTCGACGACCGAGACGTACGCGGCCATCCGGCTGGACGTCGACAACTGGCGGTGGGCCGGCGTGCCGTTCTACGTACGCACCGGCAAGCGGCTGCCGAAGCGGGCCACCGACGTGGTGTTGCAGTTCTCCCGGCCGCCGCACCTGCCGATCAACCCCGAGCAGGTCTCCGAGCTCAAGCCCGACGCGCTGATCCTGCGGATCCAGCCCGACGAGGGCATCACGCTGCGGTTCGGCGCCAAGGTGCCGGGCTACTCGTTCCGGGTCCGCACCGCCACGATGGAGTTCTCGTACGGTTCGACGTTCCGGGAGGAGTCGCCCGAGGCGTACGAGCGGCTGCTACTCGACGCGCTGATCGGCGACCCGACGCTGTTCATCCGCGCCGACGAGGTCGCGCAGGCATGGCGGATCGTCGACCCCATCGCGCAGCACTGGGCGGACAGCCCGGCCCGGATCCCGCTCTACGAGGCCGCGTCCTGGGGTCCCGCCGAGGCCGACCATCTCCTCGCCCGCGACGGCCGCTCCTGGCACAACGACTGACGCCAAAGCCCGCCGATCTTGCACTTGTCATGGCCCAAGTCGGGCAATTTGCCAAGATAACTGCAAGATCGGCGCGGGCGGGCGGGGGGCGGAGGGCCTTCCACCCAGCGGACGGGGTCGGGCAGGCACGAGCCCGCCTCGCGACCATCGTCCCGGGAGGTGCGCGATGGTCGAGTGCGACCTGCTCGTCGTCGGCTCCGGCGCCGGCGGCCTCTCGGCCGCCGTCACCGCGGCCTGGCACGGCCTGGACGTCGTGGTCGCCGAGCGCGAACCGGTCTGCGGCGGCGCCACCGCCTCGTCGGGCGGCTGGATGTGGGTGCCGCTCAACCCCCTCTCTCGGGCGGACGGGGTGGTCGAGGACCCGGAGCTGCCGCGCACGTTCCTGCGTGCGGTGCTCGGCAAGCGCTACGACGAGGCGCGGGTCGAGGCGTTCCTCACCGCCGGGCCGCAGATGGTCTCGTTCTTCCATGAGAGGACGTCGCTGCAGTTCGTGAGCGGCACCGCGATCGCGGACATCCACGGACGACTCCCGGGCGCCGGCACCGGCGGACGGTCGGTGGCACCGCGGCCGTACGACGCCCGGCGCCTGCCCCGGGAGCTGCGCGAGATCCTTCGCCCGCAGCTCTACGAGACCTCGCTGCTCGGCATGGGCATCATGGCCGGTCCGGACCTGCAGGCGTTCCTGCACGCCACCCGGTCGCCACGAGCGTTCGCCCACGCCGCCTGGCGGGTCGGCCGGCATGCCGCGGACCTCGCGGTCCACCGGCGGGGCATGCAGCTCGTCAACGGCCCGGCGCTGGTCGCACGGCTGCTGAGGTCGGCACACGACCTCGGCGTGCGGATCAACGTGCGCACACCGGTCCGCGCGCTGTCCACCCGGGACGGTGCGGTCACCGGCGCCGTCGTGTCCACACCGGACGGTGACGAGGCGGTCCGGACCCGCCGCGGCGTCGTGCTGGCCGCCGGCGGGTTCCCGCGCGATGTCACGCTGCGCCGGGAGCTGTTCCCGCGCACGCCGACCGGCCGCGAGCACTGGACGCTCGCGCCGCCGTCCGCCGACGGAGACGGCATCCGGCTGGGCGAGTCGGTGGGTGGGCACTTCGACGTGTCGCTGGCCTCGCCGGTCGCGTGGTGTCCCGTCTCGCTCGTCCGCTACCGCGGGGGCCGCATCGGCATCCATCCGCACATGGTGGACCGTGGCAAGCCGGGACTGATCGCGGTGCTCGCCGACGGCGAGCGCTTCGTCAACGAGGCCGACGGCTACCACGACTTCGTGTCGGCGATGGTCGCCGCGGTGCCGCCGGGCCGGGAGCTCGCGGCCTGGCTGATCTGCGACCACGCCTTCCAGCGCCGCTACCCGCTCGGGATGGCCAAGCCGTTCCCGGTGCCCGTGACGCCGTACCTGCGTTCCGGCTACCTCACCCGCGGGCGCACCCTCGCCGCGCTGGCCACCGCGTGCGGAATCGACCCGGGCGGGCTCGAGCGCACGGTGTTGACGTTCAACCGGCACGCGCGGCTGGGCGAGGATCCGATGTTCGGGCGCGGAACGACGCCGTTCAACCGCGGCTCCGGCGACCCCGACCACGGGCCCAACCCGTCGCTGGCGCCGTTGGACCGGCCGCCGTACTACGCCATCAAGGTGCTGCCGGGCAGCTTCGGCACGTTCGCCGGCCTGTCCACCGACGCGAACGCCCGGGTGCTCGACCGCGACGGCGAGCCGATCCGCGGGCTGTACGCCGCCGGATGCGACCAGGCGAACGTGCTGGGCGGCCACTACCCCGCCGGCGGCATCAACCTGGGGCCGGCCATGACGTTCGGCTTCGTCGCCGGGCGGCATGCCGCGGGCGCCTGATCCGCCCAGCGGAAGGCCCGTGGACGCGACCAGCAAAGCCTCCATCAAATGAAGTCTGGACACGGGTGTGAGGAGCTGCCGGCTCCCTACCGAGGAGGACCGTATGCGAGACGAGATTGCCGAGCAGCCGGGCTCCCATGAGCCCACGGAATTTACCAAGTCACCGCGGAAGGCCGCGGCCAGCGGTTGGATGGGCAGCGCGCTGGAGTACTACGACTTCTTCATCTACGCGCAGGCCGCCGCGCTGGTCTTCCCCGACATCTTCTTCCCCAAGGGCGACCCGCAGGTCGCCATCGTCTCGTCGTTGGCCCTGTTCGGGGTCGGCTACGTCGCGCGCCCGCTGGGCGCGTTCTTCCTGGGCCACTGGGGTGACACCCACGGCCGCAAGAACGTCCTCGTCCTGTGCATGATCATGATGGGTGTGTCGACCTTCGCGGTCGGCATCCTGCCCACCTACGGCGCGATCGGCATCTGGGCGCCGCTGCTCCTGGTCATCCTGCGACTGATCCAGGGCTTCGCGGTCGGCGGTGAGATCTCCGGCGCGAGCGCCATGATCGTCGAACACGCACCGTTCGGCCGCCGCGGCTACTACGCCAGCTTCACGCTGCAGGGCGTGCAGGCCGGTCAGATCCTCGCCGCGGCGATCATCCTGCCGTTGTCGGCTCTGCTGTCCGAAAGCGCCTTCGAGTCCTGGGGC
>DATDJX010000061.1:0-11263 GCA_036520275.1 Asanoa sp. | reverse complement strand
GGCAAGCGCTCGCCGTATCGGCCTCACCCTCCGCGACGAGGTCGGTGGCGGTGGGTCACGGGTCACGGTCACGGGGGCGCGGGGCGCTTCTGGCCGCCGCCGGGGTGGTCGGCGCCGAGCTCTGCGCCGCGGGCGATGTTGCGGGCCATGCCGCCGAAGACCACCGCGTGCAACGGCCACACCGAGGCCCAGTAGGCATGCCCGGCGAGGCCGCGGGGCAGGAATACCGCCCGCTGCTCGTAGCGGGATCCGGAGCCGGACGGCCACGAGCGCATCTCCAGCCACGCCCGGCCGGGCAGCCTCATCTCCGCCCGCAGGCGCAGCAGCGAACCCGGCACGATCTCCTCGACCCGCCAGAAGTCGAGCGCCTCGCCCACGGACACCCGGTGCGGGTCGCGCCGGCCGCGGCACAGGCCGACGCCTCCCACCAGCCGGTCGAGCCAGCCGCGCGCCGACCAGGCGAGCGGGAACGAGTACCAGCCGTTGTCGCCGCCCACGCCCTCGATCACCCGCCACAGCGCGTCGGGCGTGGCGGCGACGGACCGGGCCCGTACGTCGGTGTAGACCGTGCCGCCCGACCAGGCCGGGTCGCTCGGCAGCGGCTCGGCCGACGCACCCGACCAGTCCGCCGACGACCAGCGCGTCTCCACCGAGGAGTCGCGGACCTTGGCGAGCGCGAGCGCCACCGCCCGGTCGAAGCCGATCAGCCCGTCCGGCGGGTCCGGCACGTACGCCGCGATGTCGTGCTCGTGCGCGACCGCCTCGTGGATCAGCGACTCCACCAGGGGCCGGGCGATCGAGTTGGGCACCGGGGTCACGAAGCCCACCCAATGCGCGGACAGCGACGGCGACAGCGGCCGCACCGGCAGCAGGACCCGCCGGCGCAGGCCGGCGACCTCGGCGTATCGCTGCATCATCTCGGCGTAGGTCAGCACGTCGGGTCCGGCGATGTCGAACGCGCGGTTCACCGACGGCCGCAGCGCCGCCGAGCCGATCAGGTAGCGCAGCACGTCGCGCACCGCGATCGGCTGGATCCGGTTGCGCACCCAACGCGGGGTCACCATCACCGGCAGCCGTTCGGTCAGGTAGCGCAGCATCTCGAACGACGCCGATCCCGAACCGATGATCACCGCAGCTCGCAGGACCACGGTCGGCACGCCGCTGCCGAGCAGGATCCGGCCGACCTGGGCGCGGGAGCGCAGGTGCGCGGAGGCCTGGCCGTCGGCCGGCGGCTCCGGGCCGCCGAGGTAGACGATCCGCCGAACGCCGGCCGCGGCCGCCGCCGCGGCGAAGGCCTGGGCGGCGGCCCGGTCGGCCGCCTCGAAGCCGGGCTGGCCCAGCGAATGCACCAGGTAGTAGGCCACGTCGACCCCGTCGAACGCGCCGACCAGCGAGCCGGGGTCGGACAGGTCGCCCGAGGTGATCTCCACGTGGGCGGCCCACGGCACGTCGCGCAGCTTGCCCGGCGACCTGCTGAGGCAGCGCACGGTGTGACCCTCGGCCAGCAGCCGGGGCACGAGCCGTCCGCCGATGTACCCGGTCGCGCCGGTCACGAGGCTGCGCATACGTCCACTCTTGCGCGATTGCGGCCCGTCTAAACTGCCTTGGTGGTGACGAACGGCGAATCGACGCAGGCAGAGGCGCCGGCCCCGGCGCAGGCCGGGCCGGCCGCCGATGCGCGCTGGCGCACCCGCCACCTCCCGCCCCTGCTCGCGGCGTCCGCGGTCGTGATGATCATCGCAGCGGCCGTCGGTGCCGCGCTGCAGGGACCCGTCGGCGCCCTCGGCGCGGCCCTCGGCGTCGCCATCGCGACCGCCAGCTTCACGGTGTCGACGCTGGTCGTCGCGTATGCGGACCGGATGGACCCGAAGCTGGTCATGCCGTTCGGCATGGGCGTCTACGTCGCCAAGGTCAGCCTCCTGGCGGGCCTGCTCCTGGTGGTCGCGGAGGGGGGCTGGGCGGGGCTGAAGCCGCTCGCGTGGGGCGTGGCTGCCGGCGTGTTGGGCTGGGCGACCGCGCAGATCTGGTGGATCGCGAGGGTCCACGTCCCCGCATCCCGCCGCCGGTGGCCCGGTCGTACGGTCCCGTCCCGCAGGGCGCCGGAGTAGTTTCGAGCGCAGAGGCACCTATTCTCGCATCGCCCCACGCGCTTCCACTGCGTGGGGGCCATGCCGTGCTTCCCACTTCCGGCTGATATCTTTCCGGCGTCATGGCCGGTGACCCACCCACGAAGCGCTCCGACGACCCGTACGGCCAGCCGTCGGGTGCGGGGCAGGGTTGGACTGCCCTGTCCTACCTGATCGGTGGCATGGCGGTCTGGGGCTTCATCGGCTGGCTGGTCGACCGGTGGCTGCACGCCGGCGGCGTCGCCATCGGGCTGGGTGTGGTGGTCGGTGCCGCCGGGGGCATCTACCTCGTGATCCGCCGGTTGGGGCAGTAGGGGAAGGGGCGCGGGTTGTCCGGACAGACGGTCGCTCTCACGAGCGCGATTCCGTTTCCGCCGACGGTGGAAGACTTCTACCTGCCCGCGATCATCCCGTGGGGCGAGCACAACTCCTACTGGTTCACCAAGATCACGTTCCTGGTGTGGATCTCGGTCGCCATCCTGATCGTCTTCTTCCTGCTGGCCTACCGGAACCCCAAGCTCGTGCCCACCAAGGCCCAGTGGCTGGCCGAGTCGACGTACGGCTTCGTGCGCAACAACATCGTCGTCGACATGCTGGGCGCCGGGGGCGTGCGGTTCGCGCCCTACCTGACGACGCTGTTCTGCTTCATCCTGCTGAACAACCTGTGGAGCATCGTCCCGTTCGTGCAGATCTCACCCAACTCGCACATCGCCTTCCCCGCGGTGCTCGCCGCAATCAGCTATGTGCTGTTCAACTACGTCGGCATCAAGCGGTTCGGGTTCGCCAAGTACTTCAAGAATGCGCTCGTCCCGCCGGCGCCCTGGTTCATCCTGCCGATCCTCGTCCCGATCGAGTTGTTCTCCACCTTCCTGGTGCGGCCGTTCACCCTCGCCGTCCGGTTGTTCGCCAACATGTTCGCCGGCCACATGATCCTGCTGGTGTTCACGCTCGGCGGATTCGCGCTGCTCAACGCCAAGGCGCTCCTCGCGCCCGCCGCGCTCGTGTCGTGGGTGATGGCCATCGTGCTCACGTTCCTCGAGGCGCTGATCATCGTCCTGCAGGCCTACGTCTTCGTCGTGCTGACCGCCAGCTACATCCAGGGCGCGCTCGCCGAAGAGCACTGATCGACCCCGCACGTCCCTTACCCGTCCCGCGTGAAGGTCACGCGTGATAACCAGGAGGAACCGCTCTATGGAACTCGCCGCTGTATCTGGCAGCCTCGCCGCCATCGGGTACGGCCTCGCGGCCATCGGCCCGGGCATCGGCGTCGGCCTGATCTTCGCGTCCTACATCCAGTCGACCGCGCGCCAGCCCGAGTCGTCGCGCATGACCCTGCCGTTCGTCTGGATCGGCTTCGCCGTGGTCGAGGCGCTCGCGCTGCTCGGCATCGCGTTCGGCTTCATCTGGGCCCGGGGCACCTGATCCGAATCCTCTGACGGGAGGTTTCCATGTTCGTCCTCGCCGAGGAAGCGGCCGACCACAACCCGATCCTGCCGATCTGGGAGGAGGTCCTGATCGGCTCGATCGCCTTCGGGCTGCTCTGCTACGTGCTGATGAAGTACGTCTTCCCTCGCATGGAGGAGACGTTCAGGGCGCGGGTCGATGCGATCGAGGGTGGCATCAAGCGCGCGGAAGAGGCCCAGGCCGAGGCCAACAAGCTGCTCGAGCAGTATCGGGCGCAGCTGGCCGAAGCGCGCACCGACGCCGCGAAGATCCGCGACGATGCGCGGGCCGACGCCGAGAGCATCCGCCAGGAGATCCAGGCCCGTGCGCGGGAGGAAGCCGACCGGATCATCCACGCCGGCCGGGACTCGCTGGCCGCCGAACGGCAGACCATCGTGCGTGAGCTGCGTGCGGAGGTGGGTGACCTGGCCGTCCAACTGGCCGGCAAGATCGTCGGTGAGTCCCTTGAAGACGAGGCGCGCCGGCGCGGCACGGTCGAGCGGTTTCTGTCCGAACTCGAGTCGACCGGGACCCGCTGATGGAGCCGGCCAGCCGCGAGTCGTACCGGTCGGCGCTCGAGCGTCTCAACGCGTACGCCGCGCGCGCCGACGCGGAGAACGTCGTCGCGACCGGCGACGAGCTCCTCTCCGTCGCCGGGCTGCTGCGCGGCGAGCCGCGGCTGCGGCGCGCGCTGACCGACCCGTCGCGCAGGGCCGACCAGCGCGCCGATCTGCTGCGCTCGTTGGTGCATGGCCGGGTCAACGACACGACGCTCGAGCTGGCCACCTTGCTCGCCGGCGGCCGCTGGTCGAAACCCTCCGACCTGCTCGACGCGGTCGAGCGGCTCGGCGTGGAGGCCCTGCTGGCCGGCGCCGAACGAGACGAAGAGCTCGCCGAGGTCGAAGACGAGCTCTTCCGGTTCGGGCAGGTCGCCGACGGCGATCCGGCCCTGTCCGGCGCGCTGGCCGACGTCGTCGCGCCGCCCGCGCAACGGGCCGAACTGGTCCACGCCCTGCTGGACGGCAAGGCCCGACCCGTGACGGTCAAACTGGTCGAGGTCGCGCTGGCGGGCTTCGGCGGCCGTGGCTTCGACGCCGGGCTCACCCGGCTGGTCGAGCTGGCCGCCGAGCGCAGGGACCGACAAGTCGCGTACGTGACGGTCGCCTCGCCGCTGAGCGACGAGGACGAGCGACGTCTGGGCGCGAAGCTGTCCGAACTGTACGGTCGAGAGGTATCCATCAAGCAGACGGTCGACTCGGACGTGCTCGGCGGAGCGAGCGTCCTGGTCGGCTCCGACCTCTACGACGGCACCGTCCTGCGCCAGATCAACGACACCCGCAAGGCGCTCACGCAGCGCTAAGACGCCCGCACCGGTAACCCGGGCCTGAGTAGAGGAAGCAGAGGATGGCCGAGCTGACCATCTCGACGGAGGAGATTCGCGGCGCCCTGGAGCGCTACGTCTCCTCCTACACGCCCGACGTCTCCCGCGAGGAGGTCGGCACCGTCGCCGACGCCGGTGACGGCATCGCACACGTCGAGGGCCTGCCCTCAACGATGGCCAACGAGCTGCTGGAGTTCGAGGACGGCACGCTCGGCGTGGCGCTCAACCTCGACGTCCGCGAGATCGGCGTGGTCGTCCTGGGCGACTTCACCGGCATCGACGAGGGCCAGCGGGTCAAGCGCACCGGCCGGGTGCTTTCCGTCCCGGTCGGCGACAAGTTCCTCGGCCGCGTCGTCGACGCGCTCGGCAACCCGATCGACGCCCTCGGCGAGATCGAGTCCGAGGGCTTCCGCGAGCTCGAGCTGCAGGCGCCCAACGTCATGGCGCGCCAGTCGGTCAACGAGCCGCTGCAGACCGGCATCAAGGCGATCGACTCGATGACGCCGATCGGCCGCGGCCAACGTCAGCTGATCATCGGCGACCGCAAGACCGGCAAGACGACGATCGCGCTCGACACGATCCTCAACCAGAAGGCCAACTGGGACTCTGGCGACCCGAAGCGGCAGGTGCGCTGCATCTACGTGGCGATCGGGCAGAAGGCATCGACGATCTCCTCGATCAAGGGCGTACTGGACCAGGCCGGCGCGATGGAGTACTCCACGATCGTCGCGGCGCCCGCGTCCGACCCGGCCGGCTACAAGTACATCGCGCCCTATACCGGGTCGTCGATCGGCCAGCACTGGATGTACGCCGGCAGGCACGTGCTCATCGTCTTCGACGACCTGTCCAAGCAGGCCGAGGCCTACCGCGCCGTGTCGCTGCTCCTGCGCCGCCCCCCGGGCCGCGAGGCATACCCCGGCGACGTCTTCTACCTGCACTCCCGGCTCCTGGAGCGCTGCGCGAAGCTCTCCGACGAGCTGGGCGCGGGCTCGATGACCGGCCTGCCGATCGTCGAGACGAAGGCCAACGACATCTCCGCCTTCATCCCGACCAACGTCATCTCGATCACCGACGGCCAGATCTTCGTCGAGCCCGACCTGTTCAACCAGGGCGTCCGGCCGGCCATCAACGTCGGCACGTCGGTGTCCCGGGTCGGCGGCGCGGCCCAGGTCAAGCCGATGCGGCGGGTCGCCGGCTCGCTGCGGCTCAACCTCGCGCAGTACCGCGAGCTGGAGGCGTTCGCCGCGTTCGCGTCCGACCTGGACCGCGCATCCCGGGCCCAGCTCGACCGCGGCGCTCGCCTGGTGGAGTTGCTCAAGCAGCCCAACTACTCGCCGTACCCGGTCGAGGAGCAGGTCGTGTCCGTGTGGGCCGGCGTCGAGGGCAAGCTCGACGACATCCCGGTCGGCGACATCCGGCGGTTCGAGGCGGAGTTCCTCGACCACCTGCGCCGCCACGAGAAGGGCACCATGGCGGCGATCGCGGACGGCACGTGGGACGACGACATCGCCGCGGCGCTCGACAGGGCACTCAGCAAGTTCAAGGAGGGCTTCCTCGCCAAGGACGAGGGCATCAAGGTCAACGAGCCCGAGGCGCGGCCAATGGAGGGCGAGGAGAACCGCGAGACGGTCACCCGCTACCGCCATGTCCCGGCCGAGCGGGAATAAGGCCACATGGCGGCCCAGGTACGCGTCCTTCGCCAGCGGATCCGCACGGCGAGGTCGATGAAGAAGATCACCAAGGCGATGGAGCTGGTGGCGACGAGCCGCATCGCCAAGGCCCAGGCGCGGGTGGCGGCTTCGCTGCCGTACGCCCGGGCGATCACCGGGGTGCTGACGGCGCTGGCGTCCAACGCCAGCGTCGACCACCCTTTGCTCACCCCGCGCCCGCGGGTCCGCCGCGCCGGCGTGCTCGTCATCACCAGCGACCGCGGCCTGGCCGGCGGTTACAGCACCAATGCGATCCGCACGGCCGAGTCGCTGATGAGCCGGCTGCGTGCCGACGGCAAGGAGCCGGTGCTCTACGTCATCGGCCGAAAGGGCACCGCGTACTACCGGTTCCGCAACCGGCCGATCGAGGCCAACTGGACGGGATTCTCCGAGCAGCCGACATTCGCCGACGCCCGCGAGGTGGGTAAGGCGATCATCGAGGCCTTCACCAGCGGTGCCGACGACGCCGACAACGGGCCGGGCACCGACCAGACGCACGGGGTCGACGAGATGCACATCGTCTTCACCGAGTTCAAATCGCTGCTGAGCCAGGTGCCGGTGGCCCGGTACATCGCGCCGATGCAGGTCGAGGAACGTCCCAGGTCCGAGGCCGTCCTCTTGCCGGAGTACGAGTTCGAGCCGGAGGCCGAGGCGCTGCTCGACGCGCTGCTGCCCAAGTACGTCAACACCCGCATCTACGCGGCGTTGCTCGAATCGGCGGCGAGCGAGTCGGCGGCCCGCCGACGGGCGATGAAGAGCGCGAGCGACAACGCGGACGACATGATCGAGACCTACACGCGGCAGATGAACTCCGCGCGCCAGGCCGGGATCACCCAGGAGATCAGCGAGATCGTGGGCGGCGCGAACGCGCTCGCCGCGTCAGGGAGTGAAGCGTGATGACTGCTGCTGCTGCTGAAACTGTGACCGAAACCGCGACGGGCCGCGTCGTACGGGTCATCGGCCCGGTCGTCGACGCCGAGTTCCCGCGCGACGCCATGCCCGAGATCTTCAACGCCCTGAAGGTCGACGTCTCGCTCGCCGAGGGCGCGAAGGAGCTGACGCTCGAGGTGTCTCAGCACCTCGGCGACAACATCGTGCGCACCATCTCGATGCAGCCGACCGACGGCCTCGTCCGCGGGGCCGAGGTGCGCGACACCGGCGATGCGATCTCCGTACCCGTCGGCGACGTCACCAAGGGGCACGTCTTCAACACGATCGGCGACTGCCTCAACCTCGAGGAGGGCGAGACGCTCGACGTCGAGGTCCGGTGGGGGATCCACCGCAAGCCCCCGGCGTTCGCCGACCTCGAGCCGAAGACCGAGATGCTGGAGACCGGCATCAAGGTCATCGACCTGCTCACCCCGTACGTCAAGGGCGGGAAGATCGGTCTGTTCGGCGGCGCGGGCGTCGGCAAAACGGTGCTCATCCAGGAAATGATCACCCGGGTGGCGCGAAACTTCGGCGGCACCTCGGTGTTCGCCGGGGTGGGCGAGCGCACCCGTGAGGGCAACGACCTCATCCACGAGATGACCGAGTCCGGCGTCCTGCCGCAGACGGCCCTGGTCTTCGGCCAGATGGACGAGCCGCCGGGCACCCGCCTGCGGGTCGCGCTGTCGGCGCTCACCATGGCCGAATACTTCCGCGACGTCCAGAAGCAGGAGGTGCTGCTCTTCATCGACAACATCTTCCGCTTCACCCAGGCCGGTTCCGAGGTCTCCACCCTGCTCGGCCGCATGCCGTCCGCGGTGGGCTACCAGCCGACCCTGGCCGACGAGATGGGCGAGCTGCAGGAGCGCATCACCTCCGTCCGCGGCCAGGCGATTACCTCGATGCAGGCGATCTACGTGCCCGCCGACGACTACACCGACCCCGCGCCGGCCACCACGTTCGCGCACCTCGACGCGACCACCAACCTGGAGCGGTCGATCTCCGACAAGGGCATCTACCCGGCGGTCGACCCGCTGGCGTCCTCGTCGCGGATCCTCGCGCCCGAGTACGTCGGCAAGGAGCACTACGACGTCGCGTCCGAGGTCAAGCGGATCCTGCAGCGCTACCGGGACCTGCAGGACATCATCGCGATCCTCGGCATGGAGGAGCTGTCCGAAGACGACAAGGTCACGGTGGGGCGGGCCCGGCGCATCGAGCGGTTCCTGTCGCAGAACACGTACGCCGCCGAGCAGTTCACCGGCGTCGAGGGCTCGACGGTGCCGGTCGCCGAGACGATCGAGGCGTTCAAGAAGATCTCCGAGGGCGAGTACGACCACTACCCCGAGCAGGCGTTCTTCATGTGCGGCGGCCTCGAAGACCTCGAGCGCAAGGCCAAGGAGCTGATGAAGGAGGACTGACCTCCTCCGTACGGCGTTGCGGTCCAGGCGTCCCGCCAACCGGGGCGCCTGGACCCGTGTACGGGCTATGTTTGTCCGGGCCTTCCCCGGGGCAGATCCGCAACCGAAGTCGCTCGGCGTGCGTCTTGTCAATGGAGGGCGCGGCGAGAGGGAGTGGTGATGGCGGAAGCGCGGACCGATCCGGCTGCGCAGCCTGCCAAGCGCAAGCGGGGATCGATCCCGCGGTGGGCCAGGATCTGCACGATCGTCGGCGCGATCCTGATGGTGGTCAGCGGCGGGCTGCTGGTCACCTCGCAGGCGCTGATGGCCCGCTACGAAGGGTCCGTCACCACCGAAAACCTCTTCGGCGCCGAGGCGGCTGCCGAGAAGCCCGTCGACATCAAGGGTCCGCTCAACATCCTGCTGGTCGGCATCGACCCCCGCAACGCCGGCGACCTACCCCTGGCCGACTCGATCATGATCCTGCACGTGCCGGCGGGTCTCGACCGGGCCTACCTGTTCTCCATGCCGCGCGACCTGGTCGTCGACATCCCCGCGTTCCCGAAGGCGCAATACCCCGGCGGCCGGGGCAAGCTCAACTCCGCGATGGAGTTCGGCAGCCGGGTGCCGAGCGGCAAGCTGCCGGACCGGGCCGCGGGCTTCGAGCTGCTGTCCAAGACGATCACCAACTACACGGGCATCCAGCGGTTCGACGCGGGCGCGATCGTCAACTTCTCCGGCTTCAAGAAGATGGTCGACGCCATGGGCGGCGTCACGATGTACGTCGACCAGGACAAGGTCTACTCCGAGCACATGCAGCCCAACGGCAACGTCCGGCCGATGCGCAGCTGCAAGTGCGACCACCCGTTCTACGGGCCGCAGGCCGTCTACACGCGCGGCACCCACCACTTCAAGGGTTGGCAGGCACTCGACTACGTGCGCCAGCGCTACACGGTGGTGGGCGGCGACTACGGGCGCCAGCGCCACCAGCAGCAGTTCATCCGGGCGATGGTCGAACAGGCGACGAGCAAGGGCGTGGTGGCCAACCCGCTGAAGCTCGACAAGGTGGTCCGGGCCGCCGGCCAGGCGTTGGTGTTCAACGGCCGGGGCCACAGCATCGCGGACTGGGCGTGGGCGCTGCGCAACCTGCGGCAGGAGTCGCTCACGCTGGTCAAACTGCAGGGCGGGGGGCTGCAGGCGCGCAGCGGCGGCTACGAGGGGGAGGCTCTCGACGCCAAGTCGCGCGAGTTCCTGGCCGCCGTCCGGTCCCACACGGTGGATGCGTTCATGGCCGCCAACACGAACATGATCAACCGCGACAAGTGACCCCGCCGACCGTCTCGCCACCCGCGCGGTCGCACTCCTGCGCGCAGGATTAGACTCGCTGCAATTCCAACCGCGGCACCGGGCGCCCCTTCCCGGGCCAGCCGTCGCACAGGGAGGCAGCGTGGCGAATCAGCTGCACGTCGAGGTCGTCGCCGTCGAGGAGAGGATCTGGTCGGGCGAGGCCGAGATGGTGGTCGCCCGCACGACGGAGGGCGAGCTCGGGGTGCTGCCGGGCCACGCGCCGCTCCTCGGTCAGCTCGCCGAGCCGAGTCAGGTGCGGATCAAGCGCGGCGGCGCCGAGCAGCTGGCCTACGACGTCACCGGCGGGTTCCTCTCCGTCACCGCCGAGGGCGTGACCGTCCTGGCCGAGGAAGCCACCTCCGCGAGCCCGGATCGCTGACGGGCAGACGCCGATGCTGGTCGTCGAGTGGATCGCAGTCGGTGTCGTCGCGATCCTGCTCGCGATCTTCGTGCTCTTCCTGCGCCGGGCGGCCTTCGCCCGCGCCGGCGGCACCATCCGGCTGGGCCTGCGGGTGACCACCTTCATGGACGGCCGGGGCTGGTCGCCGGGATTCGGCCGGTTCGTCGGCGGCGAGCTGCGGTGGTACCGCATGTTCAGCTTCGCCTTCCGTCCGAAACGCGTGCTGCGCCGCAACGACCTCAACGTCGAGAGCCGCCGCCTGCCCGACGGCCAGGAGCGGCTCTCCATGCCGGCCGACTGGGTGATCCTGCGGTGCACCCACCTTCGGGCGCCGGTCGAGATCGCGATGGCGAGGTCCACGGTGACCGGCTTCTCGTCCTGGTTGGAGTCGTCCCCGCCGGGCACCGACTCGAGGCGGCTCGCCATCCCCGAGTGGCCCGCCGTCTGATTTTCTGCGCTCAGTTTCTGCGCTCTGTCTCTGCGCCTCGCTTCGCTCGGCTGGCGCTCGCGCCTCAGACCCGCCGTCTTCGCCC
>DATDJX010000060.1:0-3490 GCA_036520275.1 Asanoa sp. | reverse complement strand
CGAGGCCTACTCTGCCGAGCCCGTGGCCGCGCTGGCGCCGGTGCTCGACGGGCTCCTCGCCGACCCGGCGCTCGCGCAGGTGGCCGGCTACGACGGCAGCCACCGCGCGCAGGCCGCGCTCAAGGCGATGACGAGCGTGTTCACCGGCCGGTTCGTGGCCGCCGCGGTCGAGGCGACCCGCGCCGCGTTCGGCGGAGGCGAGCTGCGCCGCTACGCCGCCGACCTGGTCGTGCCGGACCGGGTACGGGCCCACTGCGCGCTGCTCAAGGGGATCGCGCTGCGGTACGTGATGCGCCGACCCGACGCCCGCGGGCGGTACGAGCGCCAGCGCGAGATCCTCACGGACCTCGTGCGGCTGCTGTCCGCGCGGGCCCCGGACGGACTCGACACCGTCTTCGCGCCGCTGTGGAAGGCGGCATCCGACGACGCGGCGCGGCTGCGGGTCGTCGTGGACCAGGTGGCCTCGCTGACCGACCAGTCGGCGGTGGCCTGGCACGAGCGGATCGCATGATCGTCACGCTCACGGCCAACCCGAGCGTGGACCGGACATATCTCGTCGGGACGCTGCGGCCGGGCGGGCTGCACCGGGCCCGGGCCGGGTGGTCCGAGGCGAGCGGGAAGGGCGTCAACGTGAGCCGCGTGCTCGGCCGGCTCGGCGTGCCCGCCCGGACCGTGGTGACGGCCGGCGGGGGAGAGGGACGACTGCTGCTCGACCTGCTCGCGGGCCTCGACGGGGTGACGGCCGTGCCGGTCGCGGGGCGGACCCGCGTCAACGTGACGGTCGTGGTCGACAGCGGCGAGCCGACCAAGGTGAACGAGCCGGGCAGCCCGCTGTCCGGGGTGGAGGCGGACGCGTTGCTGGCGGCGCTCGAGCGCGCGCTGGTCTGCGCGCGCTGGTTGGCCTGCTGCGGCTCGCTGCCGTCCGGCACCGACCCGGCGCTGGTCGGCCGCTTGGTCGCCACCGGCCGGGCGGCCCGGGTGCCGGTCGCGGTCGACGCGAGCGGCCCGGCGTTGGAGGTGGCCGTCGCGCACCGGGCCGACCTGCTCAAGCCCAACCGCGACGAGCTGGCCGAGCTGGCCGGCGGCCCGGTCGGCTCGGTCGCGGCGGCCTACGCGGCGGCGCGCGAGGTCGCCGGTCGCACCGGGGGAGCGGTGCTGGTGAGCCTGGGCGCCGACGGGGCGTTGCTGGTCACCGCACACGGCGCGTGGTCGGCGCAGGGCCCGCCGATCACGCCGGTGAACACCACCGGCGCCGGTGACGCGCTGCTGGCCGGCTTCCTCGCGGCCGACGGCGCGGCGCCTGCCGGGCGACTGGCATCCGCCGTCGCGGTCGCCACCTCCGCTTGCCTGTCGCCGGCCACCGCCGACCTCCCCGACCGCCTGGTCAGCCCCGCGGCGGTGACCGTGCGCCCGCTCTGACCCGCCGATCGTGGATCAGTCTCCATCCAAACAGGGCAATTCGACGAGCCGAGCCCGTGATCGGGCGGGGCGGTTGTCTGGCCGGGTCGCGTGGGCGGGAAACGGGCGCGGTGGGCGCCCATTCGGGCATCCGAAAAGCCGGCTCCGCCCGGATTCCTCCGACAATCTCGCGCCCGGATCGGGCGCCCATACGGGCAACAACAGGCGCCAATCGCCGCATTGTGACCCTGGTCACCTCGTTTCGCAGGTGTTAGACAGGCATTACGAACGGGCGAGGAGGTGCGGGCGTGAGCGCGGAAGACCGGCAACACACGATCCTCACCCTCGCCCGCAGCCAGGGCGAGGTCGAGGTCCTCAAGCTCGCCGCCGAGCTGGGCGTCGCACCCGAGACGATCCGCCGCGACCTGCGGCAGCTCGAGCAGCACGGCCTCGTCCGGCGCACGCACGGCGGCGCCTACCCGGTCGAGACGGCGCGGTTCGAGACGACGCTCGCCGCCCGTACGACCCGGCGGGTGGCCGAGAAGCGCCGGATCGCCGCGGCGGCCGCCGGTCTGCTCGGCGACGCGGAGACGGTGTTCGTCGACGAGGGCTACACCCCCCAGCTCATCGCCGAGGCCCTGCCCGCCGATCGTCCGCTGACCGTCGTCACCGCCTCGCTCGGCACCGCGGCCCTGCTGGCCGGCTGGCCCTCGACCACGGTGCTCCTGCTCGGCGGCCGGGTGCGCGGCCGCACACTGGCCACAGTGGACCACTGGGCCACCCGGATGCTCGCCGAGTTCGTCATCGACCTGGCGTTCGTCGGCGCCAACGGCATCTCGCGCGAACACGGCCTCACCACCCCGGATCCCGCCGTCGCCGACGTCAAGGCGCAGGTCGTCCGGGTGGCGCGGCGCAAGGTTTTCACGGGGGTGCACACCAAGTTCGGGGTGAGCAGCTTCTGCCGTTTCGCAGACGTCGCGGACCTCGAAACCATCGTCACGGACACCGCATTCCCGGCGTCCGAGGCACATCGCTACTCGATGCTCGGTCCCGTGGTGCTGCGCGTCTGATCACCGCGCGACATCCGGCCCCGAGCCGTGCTCCGAAACACCACATCCCCTTTCTGGAGGTTTGCTGTGCCCAGAACAGGTTTCAGCGGCCGGTGGCGGCCGGCCTTGGCCGTCCTCCTCGTCGCCGCCCTCGGCTCGACCGGGTGCTCGGGCGCCGGCGGTGGCGGCGGCGGCGGCGGTGGCGGCGGCAAGTCCATCACCGTGCTCATGGTCGGCAACCCGCAGATGGAAGACCTGCAGAAGGTGACCGCCGACAACTTCACCAAGGACACCGGCATCACGGTGCGGTTCACGATCCTCCCGGAGAACGAACTGCGCGACAAGGTGACCCAGGACGTCGCGACCCAGGGCGGCCAGTACGACGTGGCCACCATCGGCGCGTACGAGGCGCCGATCTGGGCCAAGAACGGCTGGCTGCACGAGCTCAGCAGCTACGCGGACAGCGACTCGGGGTATGACAAGGCCGACCTGCTCCCGCCGATGGTCAAGTCGCTGTCCGGTGAGGACGGCAAGCTGTACGCGGCACCGTTCTACGGCGAGTCCTCGTTCCTCATGTACAACAAGGACCTCTTCGCCGCGAAGGGCCTCACCAGGCCCGAGCGGCCTACCTGGGCGCAGGTGGCGGACTTCGCCTCCAAGATCAACAACAAGTCGGCCGGCGTGTCCGGCATCTGCCTGCGGGGCCTGCCCGGCTGGGGCGAGCTGTTCGCGCCGCTGACCACCGTGGTGAACACCTACGGCGGGACCTGGTTCGAGAAGGACTGGACGCCGAAGGTGAACGCGCCGGAGTTCACCGCCGCCACCAAGTTCTACGTCGACCTCGTGAAGAACTACGGCGAGCCCGGTGCTCCGCAGGCCGGCTTCACCGAGTGCCTCAACACGTTCGGCCAGGGCAAGGCGGGCATGTGGTACGACGCGACGTCGGCGGCCGGCACGCTCGAGGACAAGTCCGCGAGCAAGGTGGCCGGCAAGGTCGGCTACGTGTACGCCCCGGTGAACAAGACCAAGTCGTCGGGCTGGCT
>DATDJX010000059.1:0-4567 GCA_036520275.1 Asanoa sp. | reverse complement strand
CACGACGGCGTCCGTGCGACCCGTCATCAACAGCTGCGGCGTGTAGACCCGGCCCAGCGCGCCGTACAGCGTCGGCAGCAGGTAGAACAGGCCCACCAGGCAGAGCACGACCAGGGTCGTGCGCCGGGCCGCGTTCCCGTCGGGGTTGGTGTAGAAGCGCACGAGCACGTGCGGCAGGCCCATCGTGCCGAGGAACGTCGCCAGGATCAGAGAGTACGTCGCGAACAACCCGCGGTCGGCCCCGTGGTCGCCGCCCGGCAGCAGCCAGTCCGCCGCCCCGAAGGTCGCGTCCACCGTGGACACCTTCGGCACCGGGTCGCCGGCGACGAAGCTGAGCCGGTCGTCGCGTTCGACCGTCACCTGGGACCCGTCGCCGAGCGTGAGGGTGGCGGGCCGCTCGACCACCACCGTCGTGGCGGCCCGGAACACCGGGCCCTGCGGCGGGGTGATCTCCGGCCGCCCGTCGGCCTGCCAGTGCAGGATCAGGAAGATCGCGGGCACGGCGAGCGCGGTAAGCTTGAGCCAGTACTGGAACGCCTGTACGAACGTTATCGCGCGCATCCCGCCCAGCGCGACGTTCGCGGTGACGACCCCGCCGACGAGCAACGCGCCGAGCGCGTACGGCTGCCCGGCTACGGTCGATAGCGTCAGCCCCGCGCCCTGCAGCTGCGGCACCAGGTACAGCCAGCCGATGAACACCACGAACGCGGTGGCGAGCTTGCGCAGCCGTCGCGAGCCCAGCCGCACCTCGCAGAAGTCGGGCAGGGTGAACGCACCCGACCGGCGCAGCGGCGCGGCAACGAACAGCAGCAGCGCGAGGTAGCCGGCCGCGAAGCCGACCGGATACCAGAGCATCTCGACGCCGTACTTGAGGATGAGGCCGGCGACCCCGAGGAACGAGGCAGCCGACAGGTATTCGCCGCCGATGGCCGCCGCGTTCCACGTCGGGCTCACCACCCGCGACGCCACCAGGAAGTCCGACGTCGTGCGGGCCAGCTTCAGGCCGTACGAACCGATCGCGACGGTGATCAGCGTGACCGCCACGATGGCCGGCACGACGTACGGGTTGCCCATCAGCGCTCCGGCCGCCGGACGACCGCGACGAAGTCCTGTTCGTTGCGCTCGGCGAGACGCGCGTAGGCCCAGCCCACACCGGCGAGGAAGGGGAACGCGGCCAGGCCGAGCAGGAGCCACGGCAGGCCGACCCCGAACAGCTCCGCGCCGCTGACCTGCGGCGCGACCGCGAACAGCAGCGGCAGCCCGCCCAGGCCGATCGCGACGACGAGTGCGAGCCGCAGCGCCAGCGCCAGCTGGGCACGGACCAGGCCTCGCACGAGCGCCTCGCCGACCTGGGTCTGCTCGGCCAGCTCGGCGCGGGTGTGGTCGGTGTCGTGGCGGGTTACGTCGGCCAGCACGATGCGGGTGCGCCGGGGCGGGCTGGTGGTCATCCCGGCAGTCTGGCCGACGCTGGCGCCGCGGTCCAGGTCAGCGGAGGTAGCTCGGCGACCACGGCGCCCGGCAGCCAACCGGCACGCAGCCGCGCCCGCTGCGAGCACCGGGCCGAGCTCGATCGCAGACACCGACGCCCGCAGCCTGGTGTAGCCGTACGCCGGCTCGCAGACGGTCATCCGGTACGACGCGCTCGCCACGACCACCAGCGTGAACCGCGCGAAAGCGCCGGATCGGACCCGGATGAGCAACCGGTCCACGGGTGTCCAGCGGTGCTCACCGGCCGGCGGCGGCGGCGATTAACAGGATCAGCGCGGTGACGGCGAGCGGCTGCGAGAAGCCGCCCCGGCCTTGCTCCGCGAACGTCGGGCCGTTCGGGCCGAGCGAGTACGCGCGGACGCCGAACAGGATCCTGACCTGCACCGCCACGAAGGCGAGGAACTGCAGGTCCAGGAGGACGACCGGGACCGCCGACTCGATGCTGCGCGACCGCCGACGGGCGGGTGCGGCGAGGCCGCGCGGTGTGGACGTCCTGCGCAGAACCGTTCGCGCGGTCGATGCGGTGACCGGGAGGTGTGACCCGGCGGAACCTGGTCCGGCGACGCCGGCGAGTGGGCGTCAGCGGTTCCAGTCCTGCTTGGCCGCTCGAACGAGCTTGTCCTTGAGCTCGCGCGTGTGCCGCCGGGAAACCGGCAGCTCGGCGCCGTCGACCACCACGACGTAGCCGGAGTTGGCGAGGCGCAGCTCGGCGATCAGCCGCAGCTGCACGAGGTAGGACCGGTGGATGCGCACGAAGCCCGCGTCGGCCCAGCGGTCGGCGAGCGTGGCGAGGGGCACGCGGACGAGGTGCGAGCCCTCGGCGGTGTGCAGGCGGGCGTAGTCGCCCTGCGCCTCGACCCAGCGCACCGCGGAGCGCAGCAGCATCCGGGTCGTGCCGGCCAGCTCGACCGGGATGGTCGGATCCTCCTCGGCGCGCGCGAGCGCCGCGGGATGCGACGGCACGACGCGCGACGAGACCACCCGGCGCAGCGACTCGGCGAGCCGCTCGGCCTGCACGGGCTTGCGGACGTAGTCGGTGACGCCGAGGTCGAAGGCGTCGACCGCACCGTCGTCGTACGCCGTCACGAAGACGATCGCCGGCGGGTCGGCGAACCGGCGCAGCACGCGCGCCAGCTCCATGCCGTCCAGCCCCGGCATGCGGATGTCGAGGAAGACCACGTCGACATCGGTGTCACGCAGCACGCGCAGGGCCTCGGTGGCATCGGCGGCGGTGTGCAGCCGTGCCACGCGGGGGTCGGCGCGCAGCAGGTAGGCGAGCTCGTCGAGGGCGGGCGGCTCGTCGTCGACGGCCAGCACGCGCAGGAACGCGTCGCCGCTCATGCCGCCGCCTCGCGAACGTCCGGCCGGGCCCGCGCGGTCCGTCGGCCCGCTCGCGAGCCGGCGCCACCGAGCCCGGCGGTGTGCTCGCTTCGCCCGCTCATGAGCCGGCCCGTACGCCGGGATGGAACTTCGGCACCCGCATGCTCACTCTCGTACCCGCTCCCAGGCCGGTCTCAACCACGAGCCCGAACTGGTCGCCGAAGACCGATCGCAAGCGTTCGTCCACGTTGGACAGCCCGACGTGGGCGGCCGTGTCGTCGACGCCCGGCTCCGCGATGCCGGCCGTCAGGCTCACCGGGTCCATGCCCACCCCGTCGTCTTCGACGGTGATGTGGCACTCCGCGCCGGCGTCGCGGGCCTCGATGCTCACCATGCCCAGGCCAGGCTTGCGGGACAGTCCGTGCCGGACGGCGTTCTCCACCAGCGGCTGAAGGCAGAGGAACGGCAGGCTCACCGGCAGCACCTCGGGGGCGATCTGCAGCCGCACCTGCAGCCGGTCGCCGAAGCGGGCCCGCTCGATGGTCAGGTAGCGGTCGATCGAGCGCAGCTCCTCGGCCAGCGTGGTGTACTCGCCGTGCGAGCGGAACGAGTAGCGGGTGAACTCAGCGAACTCGAGGATCAGCTCGCGCGCCCGCTCCGGGTCGGTGCGCACGAACGAGCCGATCGCGGTCAGCGCGTTGTAGATGAAATGCGGGCTGATCTGCGCCCGCAGCGCCCGCACCTCGGCCCGTGCCAGCCGTTCCCGCGACGAGTCGAGCTCGGCCAGCGCCAGTTGCGCAGCCGCCCACCGGGCGGTCTCGAGAGTGGCCTGCACCAGGCCCGGTGCCGGCTGGTCGTCGGCGATAGCGACGAGCGCCGCGTGCACGTTGCCCGCCGGCCCGCGCAGCGGCGCGACAACCGCGCCGCGGACAGGGCAGTCGACCCGGTCGCAGCCCAGGTCGGCCATCCGCAGCACGGTCGAGCGCCCGGCGGCGATCGCCTTCGCCGCGGCGGCCGCTAGCTGGGCGGCGTGATGTCCGCCGCGCCCGTCGATCGCGAGGACGTCGGACTCGTCCACGAGGGCCAGGCCGGGCGCGCCGACCAGCGCCCGGAGGTGCCGTACGGCCTTCGCCGCGCTGGTGGGGCTGAGGCCGGCGCGCAGCGGCTCGGCGGCCAGCCCCGCGGTGTGCAGGACGTCGTAGGTGGCCCGCTGGGTGGCCGTCGCGACCCCGCGCCGGGCGCGCAGCCGGAGCACCGCGACCACGGCGGCGGCCAGCGCACCCACGAGCACGACGACCCCGAGCACCGTCGACGCATCCACACCCACGGTCAGGATCCTGACCGCTCAGACCGCCCGTGCCAAGCGCGTCCGCGCCGAGCGGGGCCGAGCTGTGCGCCGCGCGCGGCGCGGTCACCTTGCGGCGACCGACCCTTGCCCGGGCGACGTGCGAGCGAAGCGGGTCTCTGCCGAGCGCGTCCCCGCCGAGCGGCCGAGCTGTGTGCCGCGCGCGGCGCGGTCGCCCTGCGGTGACCGCCCATGGCCCGCCCGTGCCGCCGCTTTCTGGAGCCCGAGGACGCCGGCGACGCAGTCGCTCGGCGCCCGCAGGGCGAAGACGGCGGGTCTGAGGCGCGGGCGACGTGCGAGCGAAGCGAGCACCGGTGGATAGGGCGGGCGACGTGCGAGCGGAGCGAGCACCGGTGGATAGGGCGGGCGACGTGCGAGCGGAGCGAGCACCGGTGGATAGGGCGGGCGACGTGC
>DATDJX010000058.1:0-11265 GCA_036520275.1 Asanoa sp. | reverse complement strand
ATCTCACCGGCGGTGTCGACCAGGTCGAGGCCGCGGCGGCGGGCGTTGCGATAGGCGCCCACCGTAAGGGAGGCGAGCGTGCTGGCCTTGATGCCGTGCCCACAGGTGTCGAAGAGCCCAAGGCTCAGGACGTCGCCGTTGAGCGCGTAGTCGAAGACGTCGCCGCCAACCTTGTAGCAGGGCTCGAGCACCGCCGTGACCATCACGTCCTCGGCGGCGAAGCTCAACGGCGGCAGCAGACCCCAGACGATTTCCGCGGCCACCTGCATGGGCCGGCGCCCGCGCAGCCGCTCCATCGCGTCGCCGTACGCGCGCCTGGTCTTGACCAGCAGGGCCACGCAGGCAGCCAATTCTGATCCGACGGCCTCGGTGCGCTCGGGGGTGCCGACCAGCTCGAGCACGCCGAGGTGCTCGCACCCGTCCAGCAATGGAACCCAAAGGCGGTCCGGGTTGTCCGGCGCGCGTTGTGCCTCGAGGCTCGCGAACGCGCGGCCGGCGAGGGTCGTCTCGATCGGCAGGATCTCGCGGTCCAGGCCCGGCGCGGGCAGGGGGACGAGGGCGGACTGGTCGTAGTCGGCGAGGTAGACCGCGATCTCGGTGGCGCCGACCGCCCGCGCCGTGCGCAGCACCAACGTCGCCAGGTCGTCCGGGCCGGTGCTGGACGCCGCGGACTGCAGCCACCGCACCGCTTCGGTCGCATCGCCCATCGAGCCTCCTGCCGTCCCGCAGACCGTAGGAGACCGCCGGCCGGCGCGCGAGTGCCTCGGCCGGTCCGCCCCAGGGCGTGGTCACGGCTCGGACACGGTCCAGAGCTCGTACGCTCCGGTCAGCCACGGCTGCGGCATGCCGTACGCCCACGACAGGATCTTGGTCATGCGCACGGCCAGGCCGGTGGATATGCACCGCCAGGGTCAGCAGCGGCCGGGACGTCGGTCGATGCCGACACCGTCTGGCTAGCACCGTCGACCGACCCGGGCCGCGCCAAACGTTGGAGCCGCCGCGCGGCATGCGAGCGCAAACCGGACGCCGCAGACGCGCATCCGGTCCGGCGCCCGAGGCCGCATGGGGATTTCCCGGCCGGCCCGGTACCGTGGGCGCACACACCGAGCCGCCCGCCGGCCTCCGTTCTTCCCGTCGCGGACGGTGTGCACGTCGCCCGAGACCCCGGTGGCGCACCCCGACTGGATGCGAACCCCCCGGAGGTTGAGAGGCCCATGACACAAACCCTTCCGCTTGCCGCGCCCCCGCCGGCCGGCGGCGTGCGCGGAAGCGACTACGCGGAGCTGATGCGCCGGGTCCGCGGCGCGGGGCTCCTGGACCGCAGGTACGGCTACTACCTGGCGAAGATCGCCGTGACCGGGGGCCTGCTCGTCGGCGGCTGGGCGGTGTTCGCGGTGATGGGTGACTCGTGGTGGCAGATCGCCGTCGCCGCGTTTCTCGCGTTCGTCTTCGCCCAGCTGGGCTTCATCGGCCACGATGCGGGCCACGGACAGATCTTCCGCACCAAGCGCGCCAACTACGTGGTCGGCCTGCTCCACGGCAACCTGGCGATCGGATTGAGCTACGGGTGGTGGGTGGACAAGCACAACCGGCACCACTCCCACCCCAACCAGGAGGGCAAGGATCCCGACATCGGCGTCGGCGTCATCTCGTTCACCGGCGGGCAGGCGCGCGACAAGCGGGGGCTCGGCCGGTTCATCGCCCGCCACCAGGGCCACCTGTTCTTCCCGCTGACCCTGCTGGAAGCCGTGCAGCTGCACGTCGGCAGCCTGCGCGCGCTCGCGCAGCGCGGCCTGCGCCACCGCGCGCAGGAGGCGGCGCTGCTCGCCCTGCACGCGGCGCTCTACTTCACGGCCGTGCTGCTGGTGCTGCCGCCGCTCAAGGCGCTCGTGTTCGTGGTCATCCAGCAGGGCCTGTTCGGCCTCTACCTCGGTGGCTCGTTCGCCCCGAACCACAAGGGCATGCCGGTGCTGGCCCCCGGCACCCGCATGGACTTCCTGCGCCGCCAGGTGCTGACCTCCCGCAACGTGCGCGGCGGCCCGGTCACCGACTTCATGCTGGGCGGCCTCAACTACCAGATCGAGCACCACCTGTTCCCGAGCATGCCCAGGCCCAACCTGCGCCGATCCCAGGCGGCGATCAGGGCGTTCTGCCACGAGCGGGGCGTCGACTACCTCGAGACGTCGTTGTGGCGGTCGTACTCGGAGGCGCTGCGACACCTCAACGATGTCGGCCGGCCGCTGCACCGGTCGGCCGCGAGCTGACCCGGCCGCGCGGCCGAGCGTAGGCTGAGGGTGTCGCTCGGGACCCCGGTGGCCGTCGGTCCGCCTGTTGCGGACAATCAACGAGACGAGGCCGCCATGTTGGCACCCGAGCAGCCGACCGACAGAGACCTCCGCCGCCGTCGCCGGACCGGGTGAGTCCACGCCGTGCATGGCGGCCAGGCGGGGCGGATCTGGGTGCGGATCGGGCTGCGCTCTGTCGACGGCCCAGTCACGGTGGCGCACGCCTGCGCGGCGGCGGTCGCCGACCTCGGCACCGACGGCGCCGGTGTCAGCGTCATGGTCAGCCCGACCGCGCGCGAGACGATGCACGCGACCGACCGCATCGCCGGCGAGCTCGAGGATCACCAGCTCACGTTCGGCCAAGGGCCGTGCGTCGACGCGTTCGCGGCCGGTGGTCCGGTGCTGGTCGGCGATCTCGACCTGCCGCCCTACTTCGACCGCTGGCCGGTCTTCACCCCGGCCGCCCGGGCGTCCGGCGCCCGCGCGCTGTTCGCCCTGCCCCTGCAGGTCGGTGCGATCCGACTCGGCGTCTTCGACCTCTATCGGATTACCCCGGGGCCGCTGGACCGGGACCAGCTCGCCGACGCGCTGGCCTACGCCGAGGCGGTCGCCACTCTGCTGCTCGACGCGGCCGAGGGATCCGCCGCGCAGGACGCGGAGCAGACGTCTCGGCGTGCCGATCCGACCGCCAACCGGGCGGAGGTCCACCACGCCACCGGGATGGTCCTGGCACAGCTGGACGTCGGCGCCGACGAGGCGTTCCTGCGGCTGCGGGCATACGCTTACGCCAACGACCGCCGCCTGATCGACGTGGCCCGCGACGTCGTGCAGCGGAGGTTGCGCTTCGAGCCCGACCCGCCTGTCGAGGATGGCGGCGGATGACCGGCCCGAAGAAGGATGCGCTGCAGGTATCGTCTGACCAGGAGACCCACCATGATTGAGCGGCCATGAGTGAGCGACAGGCGGCCGAGGCGTTCGTCGAGCTGGCCGACACGCTGATCGACGACTTCGACGTGGTCGACTTCCTGCACCAGGTCACCGTGCGCTGCGCCGACGTCCTCGGCGTCGCGGCCGCCGGGGTGCTGCTGACCGACCAGCGCGGCGCGCTGCGCGTGATGGCGGCGTCCAACGAGGAAAGTCGGCTGTTGGAACTGCTGCAGCTGCAGACCGACGAGGGCCCGTGCCCGGAGTGCTTCCGCACCGGCCGCGCCGTCGTCGTCCCCGACCTGTCGGCCGTGGTCCAGCGGTGGCCCCGCTTCGTCGCCGCGGCGGTCGGCACCGGGTACGCCTCCGTGCACGCACTCCCGATGCGGCTGCGCTCGGAGGTCATCGGCGCGCTCAACCTGTTCGACCGGCGCACCGGCGACCTCGACGAGGAGACCGCCCGGCTGGGCCAGGCGCTCGCCGACGTCGCGACGATCGGGCTGCTGCAGGAACGCGCCATCCGGCGCCGCGAGACTCTGGCCGAGCAACTGCAGACCGCGCTCAACAGCCGAATCGTGATCGAGCAGGCCAAGGGCGTGATCGCGGAGCGGCGGCGGCTCGACATGGATCGGTCCTTCGCCCTTCTGCGCTCCAGCGCCCGCGCCGGTGACCGCCGCCTCTCCGATCTCGCCGAGGCGGTCATCAACGGCACCGCCGAGGTGTGACCCGCCGCGCCGCCGCACCCTCGCGCCGGCGGCGTGCTACGGTTGGTTCGTTGCGGTTCACGTTTCCCATACGTCGCTGGCGCCCGGAGGCATCGTCCCGGGCGCTTTCATTACGTTCCGGCCAGTTACCACCGGTCCGTCGTTCGCGGCCGGCCGGACGGGAGGTATGACGCCGCAGCGCGGCGTCCGCACGGTGCGGGCGCCAGGCATTCCGAAAGGTTCAAGGTCATGACTGTAGGCACCGTCAAGTGGTTCAACGCCGACAAGGGCTTCGGTTTCATCGCTCAGGACGGCGGCGGCCCCGACGTGTTCGCCCACTTCTCCGCGATCTCGGCGAGCGGGTTCCGCTCGCTCGAGGAGGACCAGCGGGTCGAGTTCGACATCCAGCAGGGCCAGAAGGGCCCGCAGGCAGCGAACATCCGCGTCATCTGAGCTTCGCCCCGGGTGTCTTCCCGCCCGCCGCACGGCGGCGGGCGGGGAGACAGCCGGCCCGCCGGACGTCTTGCTACCCCGTTCGGACGGGGGCAGCATGAAGCCGTCCCCAGCAACATGCCGGCGACCGGATGGGCGGCGTGGTCGGATGATGGTCCTCTTCCTCGGCGGTCCCTGGCACAACCAGCGGCACGAGGTGTCGCCGACCCGGTCGGCGTCGGCCGCTCTCCTTCCCGCACACTTCACCGTCCTGGCCACCCATGACGGCGCCGACGGATACTTCCCCCTCAACGTAGGGCGTGTGCCCCGGCCCCGAGAGCACGTCACCTATACCCGCCGGTACGCACGCGGAAATGGTGCCCGGCTGCCCGTCTACGTCTCGCCGGACTATCGCGGACCGGCCCGCGCCTAGCGAGCCGGCGGGACGTTGGCCCCCCGGCCCGACCGCGGCGCCGCGAACCGGAGACGCGCGGTGGTGCCGCTGGCCCCGCTCGCCTCGCTCGCATCGACACCGCGTCGGCCACCTGCCGCCCATCCACAACCCGATGCCGCCCGACGGCGACGGTCGGGGCGCCACCGAGCGAGGGCGTGCGGACCGACGTCGAAGCCCTCGCCCCGGTCGTACACCCCGCAGACGAGGCCGTCGTCCAGCCACACCTACGCTTGGCCCCTCCCGGCGCCGTGCCGCACGGCGTTGGTCATCAGCTCGCCGACACCCAGGACGGGATCATCGGCCCGGGAGTCGGCCAGGCCGCGGCGCCTCGCGAGCGCGCCGGTGCGGCGCAGCAACGGGATCCCACCCTCGTCGAACCCGGTACCTAGTAGGAGCCGCCCGGGGAGGCCGGCGGCCCGGACGGCCAGCAACCCTGTTCGGCGGCGCCGGTCTCGTTGGTAACTGTATGCCTGTCGTTTCGCGGTCGACCGTGGCGCGGGACGCCGCGAAGGGTCAGGCTGGGCAGGTGACCCGCGACCAGCACGACCGCGATCACGCGCTGACCCTCCGGGTCCGCGCAGAGTTGTCGCGGTCGCCCGGCGTGGACGACTCGCACCTACGGGTCTCGGTGCGCGGCGCGATCCTCACCCTCGCGGGTGGGGTCTCCACACCCGCCGAACGTGCGGCCGCGAAGAACGCCGCCATGCGCGTGCCCGGGATCAAGGCGGTTTCCGATCAGATCGTGGTGGGGCAGGCCGCGACCGGCATCGAGGCCTGAGACCGTCCGCGTGCGCCGCCGTCGCCACCGTCCGGCCGGTGCCCGGCCGCAGCGCAACGCGCTGCGCCGCGGCTTCGGCCTGCGCTTGCCCCGCGTACCGGCACGGCCGGCTCGACGCGCGCTCGCCGTGCCTGCGCGCCGCCCGGCTGACCGGCAGCCCGCCCACGCAGCGCTACCCGGACCTGCGGGCCGCGCGCTTTGCCGCACCCGACGGCACGGCCCGACGGCTCCGGTTCCCGCGGCCGCGTACGGTCCGGGACTACGAGCAGCGCCGCCCTGGCCATCGCCGGGGGCGGCGCGAAGGGGGTGACCGATGATGGCGAGGTTCACCGGCGTCGTCCGCTACTTCCGCCCGGAGCAGGGCTCGGGGCTGGCGGTCGTCGACATCCCGCGCGACGTCGCGGACGGGCTGGGCGGCCTCAAGCAGATGTAGGTTCGCGGCACGCTCAACGGCGCCGAGTTCGCGTCCAACACGATGCCCGCGGGCGGTGGCGTGCTCGCGATGAGCGTGAGCAAGAATCTGCTCACAGCGGCGCGCATCCGGGTCGGCGACGAGGTGAGCGTCGAGATCGAGCCGCTGCCACCGTCCTGACCGGACGGTCGCGCAGGTCGGGCACGGCTCCGCGGGTGATGCTGATGGTCGAACTCGTATGTCCAAGGCCGTCGGCGATCAGGCGTCGTCCGGCGGGCCCGCCTGCAGGAGGGCGAGCGCGTCGGCCGCGGCGCCCCAGGAGACCGTGACCCCACTGCCGCCGTGGCCGTAGTGGTGCAGGAGCCGGCCGTCCCACTCGAGCCGCGGTGTCTCGCGGCCGGGGCGCAGGCCCACCTCGACGCCGACGACCTCGGCGCCGGCGAGCCGCGGCTCGGCGGCCGCGCAGCGGGCCAGGATTCCCTCCGTCACCCCGGGATCGGGGTCTCGGCTCCACTCGCCGTCGCCGGCGTACCCGCCCAGCACCACGCGTTCGCCATGGGGGAAGTAGCCCGTCCACGTACCGGCTCCCATGCCGCCCTCGAAAAGGAACGTGTCCAGGCCGGGGTTCGCGACGATGACGTGCTGCCCCTTGATGGGCCGCACCAGCGGGTCGCCTGCGAGCTGCCGCGCAGCGACGCCGGTGCAGTTGACGACCGCCGGAGCGGCCTCGAGCCCCTCGGCCAGCGCTGCCACCCGCCGCGCGACCAGCCGGCCGCCGGAGTTCGCCAGTCGAGCGGCCAGGTACGGCAGGTAGACCCGCATGTCGGCGACCGGCAGCGCGACCCAGAATCCGTCCCGGAAGCCGGCCCGCTCGGCCGGTGTCGTGTCGGCGTACCCGGGCAGCGCCCGCGCCCACGGCGGGGTGTCGTCGACGGCGTTGCTGACGAGCCGCCCGCGCGCGATCCGCACGCCGGTGGTGGGTTCGGCCGCCAGAGACCGGAACACCGGGTCGGAGGCGACCGCCCACCGGAACATCGGGTCGCCCGGCGAGCCGAAGGCGGGACCGATCATGGCACCGGCGACCGCCGAGGTGGTGCTCGTCGGTGGATCCGCCGTCCATACCTCGACGGCGAGCCCGGCCTCCGCGGCGCGGATCGCCGTGGTGAGGCCGATGACCCCGCCGCCCACCACTACCGCGTCAAGATCTCGCGCCACGCCGTCACCCTAGCCGGGCGTCTGCGATGGGCGGTCAGCCGGGCAGGGAGGTGGCGGCGGCCGTCCGTCCGACGTAGACGGTGTCGCCCGGCCGGACACTCAGCGATCGCGCCTGCGGCCCGGTCAACTGGGCCCAGACGTCCGCGTCGCCGGTCTTGGCCTCGATCCGGATCTCGAAGCCGAGCGACACGATCCGGCTGACCGTGGCCGGCACGGTGCCGGGCCGCCGCTCCAGGGCGAGCGTGATGTCGTGCGGCCGGATGAGCTCGCCGTTCAGGCGGGTCACCGGGCCGAGGAAGCCCATGACGAACGGGTTGGCCGGGTTGTCGTAGATCTTGCCGGGGTCGCCGATCTGCTGCACCCGGCCGTCGGCCAGGACCACGATCTCGTCGGCGACGTCCATCGCCTCCTCCTGGTCGTGCGTCACGAACACCGTGGTGACGTGGACCTCGTCGTGCAGGCGGCGCAGCCAGGCGCGCAGCTCCTTGCGGACCTGGGCGTCCAGCGCGCCGAACGGCTCGTCCAGCAGCAACACCGTCGGCTCGACGGCCAGCGCCCGGGCCAACGCCATGCGCTGCCGCTGACCGCCGGACAGCTGGGCCGGGTAGCGCGTGGCCATCTGTTCCAGGTGGACCAGCTCGAGCAGTTCGGTGACCCGCCGGCGGACCTCGGCCTTGGGCCGCTTGCGCACCTCGAGCCCGAACGCGACGTTGCGGAAGACAGTGAGGTGCTTGAACGCCGCATAGTGCTGGAAGACGAATCCCACGTTGCGCTTCTGCGGTGACATGGCCGTCGCGTCCGCACCGTTGATGAGCACCGTGCCGGTGTCGGGCCGCTCCAACCCGGCGATGACCCGCAGCAGCGTCGACTTGCCGCCGCCGCTGGGCCCGAGCAGGGCGGTGAGCGAGCCGGAGGCGATGTCGACGGACACGTCGCGCAGGACGGGGGTGTGGCCGAACGACTTGCCGACCGAGCGTACCTCGATGGCCATCAGGTGGGCTCCTTCGGCTGGAACAGCTTCGTCACCAGCAGGATGACGATCGCGATGAGGGCGAGCACCGTGGCGACGGCGAACGCGCCGGTCGTGTCGAAGTTCTGGTAGCGTTCCTCCACGAACAGCGTCGCGGTCTGGGTCTGCCCGACCAGCCTGCCGGAGACAACCGCGACCGCGCCGTACTCGCCGAGGGCGCGGGCCAGGCACAGCACGACCCCGTAGCCGAGCGCGCCGCGGATGCCGGGAAGGGTGATCCGCCAGAACGTCTGCCAGGGTCCGGACCCGAGGGTGTAGGCCGCGACCTCCTGCTCGGTGCCCAACTCCTCGAGCACCGGTACGATCGAGCGGACCACCAGCGGCAGCGACACGAAGATGGTCGCCAGAACCATCCCCGGCAGGGAGAAGACGACCTGCAGGCCGTGGCTGTCCAGCCAGCCGCCGACCGGCGCGTACGTGCCGTAGACCAGAATCAGCGCGAGCCCGACGACGACCGGCGACACGGCCAGCGGCAGGTCGATCAGGGCGCCGAGCACGCGTTTGCCGGGCCACCGGTGCCGGACGAGCAGGATCGCCGTCCCGACGCCGAACAGCGTGTTGGCCAGCACCGCCCACACCGCGACCGAGAGCGTGACCGCGGACGCGTGCACGGCGTTCGGTGTGGTCAACGCGTCGATGACCGGACCCAGCCCGCGGCCGAACGTCCGCCACAGGACGAGACCCAGCGGCAGGACCAGCAGGAACAGCAGGTAGACCAGCGCGGCGCCGCGCAGCGCGTGCCTAGCCACGGCGCGCCCCCCAGCGCCGGACCAGGTCGAGGGTGACGAGCACGGCGAACGCGACCAGGAGCAGCGCGGTCGAGATGGCCGCCGCGGAGGTCGTGTCGTCGCTCTCGATCCGCGCGAAGACGCTGACCGCCGCGACCTGCGTCTGCAACGGAATGTTCGCGGTGAGCAGGTTGGTCGAGCCGTACTCGGCGATCGCCCGGGTGAACGCGAGGCCGGCGCCGGAGACCATCGCCGGCGCGAGGTTGGGCAGGATGATGCGGCGGAACGTCAGCCATGGGCCGGCGCCCAACGAGTGCGCCGCCTGCTCCATGTCGCGGTCGAGCTCCTGCAGGACCGGTTGCACGGTGCGCACGACGAACGGCAGCGTGACGAAGAGCAGCGCGAGCCCGACGCTGATCCGGGTGTACGCGACGTCGATGTGCAAGGGGCTGTTCGGTCCGTAGAGTGCCAGCAGCACCAGGCCGGCGACGATGGTCGGCAGCGCGAACGGCAGGTCGATCAGCGCGTCGACGACCCCCTTGCCGGGGAACGAGTCACGAACCAGCACCCAGGCGATCACGGTCCCCATCACCAGGTTGACCAGCGCCACGATCGCCGAGGCTACGAGGGTCAGCTCCAGCGCGGCCCAGGCGTCGGGCGTGCGAATCGCGGACCAGAAGGCGCCGAACCCGTGCTCCTGCGAGCGCCACACCACGGCGGCGAGCGGGATCAGCACGATCAGGCTGAGGTAGAGCACAGCCGTGCCGAGCCCCAACGCGGGGCCCACGCGCGGCCGGCCCCGCTGTTGTCGCGCCCTCGGCTCGGCCGGTGCGTCGCCCGCGGCCGGATCCGGTCGGAGCCCGGACCCGGCCAGCGGCGTGGTCGTCGTCATGGTCAGTTCGTCGCCGGGCTCGCCGCGGGCGAGGTGGCCACGCCGAGCCGCTGCTCGATCGCGGACATCACGCTGTTGGAGGTGGCGAAGAGCTCCTTGTTGACCTTCGACCAACCGCCTACGTCGGTCACGGTGAACAGGTGCGGCGGGGTGGGAAAGGACGGTCCGCCGACGCCCCGCACGACCGGACGGTAGCCGTTCTCCCCGTAGATCCGCTGCCCGTCCGGCGCGTGCAGGAAGTCGAGGAACGCCTTGGCCTGCGTCGGGTGCGCGCTGTTCGTGGTCACCGCGATCGGGTTCTCGATCAGGATCGTCGAGTCGGGCACGGTGTAGTCGACGGCCTGCCCGTTCTGCTGTGCGAAGATCATCTCGTTCTCGTACGCGATGATGACGTCGCCCTTGCCGCCGGTGAAGGTCTGCATCGACGCCCGGGCGCTGCTGTCCTGCACCTTGACGTTGTCGTACAGCCTCTGCAGGTACGCCGCGCCGTCGGCGGGGTTGGCGCCTTTGTCGGACGTGGCCCCGTAAGCGCCGAGGATGTTCCACCTGGCGCCGCCTGAGGTGAACGGGTTGGGGGTAAGCACCTCGACGCCCGGCCTGGTCAGGTCGTGCCAGGTCCTGAGGCTCTTGGGGTTGCCCCTGCGGGTGCCGATGACCACGACCGAGTCGGTGATCATGCCCTGGTACCGGTCTCCCTTCCAGCCCGGGTCGACGAGCTCGGCGTCGACGAGGCGGTCGATGTCCGGCTCGAGGGAGAACGCGACGATGTCGGCCTTGAGGCCGTTGGCGACCGCCCGGCTCTGGTCGCCCGACGCGCCGTAGGACTGCTTGAACGTGACCCCCTTGCCGGCGTCGGTCCGCTGGAACGCCGCGATGAGCTTCTCGTACGCCGCCTGCGGCGTCGAGTAGGCGACCAGTGACAAGGTCACCGAGCCGGACGACGACGAGGAGCTCGTTCCGGCGCACGCCGACAACCCGCTGCAGACGAGGACCGCCGCGGCGGCGGCCGCCGCCACCCGCGTCTTCATCATCACCATGACCATCCCCGCACATCTAGTCGACAATCCCTATCGGTCAAGTAGAAAATATGCGCGACGATCCCCCCGGTCAACCCGCCGTCCTACCAGGTGGGCACCCAGACCCGAACCACCCCCTGACCCGTCGATCTGGCGGTTTCGGTCCCCCCGAAAGGTGCGGAAGCCCCCCTTCTGGCCCCGAAACTGCAAGATCGCGGGGGAGGTGCGAGCCCCTTCACATGCGCCCGCCCGCGGGCGTGTCCGAGACCCGCTGCGCCATGTAGATCGGCACGATCGAGAAGACGATCAGCACGGCCGCGACAACGTTGATGACCGGCGCCTGGTTGGGTCGGAAGAGGTTGTTGAAGATCCAGATCGGCAGGGTCTGCACGCCC
>DATDJX010000057.1:0-3280 GCA_036520275.1 Asanoa sp. | reverse complement strand
GGCGGCGAGGACGAGGCTCGCCATGAGCTTGGCGAGGACGATGCGCGAGCGCACCGGAACCAGCGCGAAGGTGATCATGCCGGTGCGCTGGGACCACTCGGACGTGACGAGCAGGATCCCGGCGACGGGCAGCAGGACGGCCGCCGGCTTGAGCCCGACAGTGAGCACGGAGGCGAAGGTGTGGTCCGACGCGTCACCGGCGACGAGCCTGACGATCACGACGACCGCGGTGAGCGCGACGGTCGCGAGCTGCATCCAGAAGCCGGCGCGAGTGTCGACGATCTTGCGGAGCTCGACGGCGACGAGGCGGCCGAGGCCGGGCCGCGCGTGGATGCCGGCGGTGTCCACGGGAACAGGTGCGACGAGGGTCACGGTGCTCATGCGGTTGCTCCTGAAAGCTCGGGGGTGGTCAGCTCGAAGAACAGGCGCTCGAGGCCCGCGCTCTCGGCGGGCGCGAGGCGGCGCAGCACGACGCCGCCGTCCAGGGCGGCGCGGGCGACGACCTCGGGCTCGGCTTCGACCAGCCGCCGGTCGCCGTCGGCCGGCTGCATCACCAGGCCGGCGCGGGTCAGCGCGGCGTCGAGCCCGGCGACGTCGTTCGCCTCGACGATCGTGCCGGCCTCCGTCAGGAGCTCGGCGCGGGTGCCCTGCGCCTGGATCCGGCCGTCGCCGATGATCATCATCCGGTCGGCGACGGCTTCGACCTCGGCCAGCAGGTGCGCGGAGAGCAGCACGGTGCCGCCGCGGTCGGCGAAGTCGCGCAGCAAGCCGCGCATCCAGCGCATGCCTTCCGGATCGAGGCCGTTGGCGGGCTCGTCGAGGATCAGGACCTCGGGGTCGCCGAGCAACGCGTGGGCGAAGCCGAGGCGCTGGCGCATCCCGAGCGAGTACTGGCCGACTCGCCGCCGGGCCGCCGTCTCGTCGAGGCCGACGAGCTCCAGCAGCCTGTCGACGCGCTCCACCGGCACGCCCATGGTCTTCGCGGAGACGGCGAGCGCCTCGCGGCCGCGGCGCCCGGCGTGCTGCGCCGAAGCGTCGAGCAGGATCCCGACGCGCCGTCCGGGGTTCGGCAGGTCGCGGTAGCGCCCGCCGAGGATCCGGGCCTCGCCGCTGTCTGGCTCGGAGAGGCCGACGAGCATCCGCATCGTCGTGGTCTTGCCGGCGCCGTTGGGGCCGAGGAAGCCCGTGATGGTGCCCGGCTCGCAGCGGAAGGTGACATCGGAGACGACGGTGCGCCCCCCGAGCTGTCTGGTGAGTCCTTCGGTTTCGATCATGCCCGCAGACTCCCAGCGGGCTGGGCTCGCGACCACGGCCCGCGGGCTACGCTTGCCGAGTCCTGCGGCGGTGGCAGGCAGCGACTTTGGTAGGGGGTCGCGGCCGCCGTCCTCGCTTAGCCTTCGTCGTCGAGCGATGACACGCCAGGCGACAGCACGCTTCACCCATCGGCTGTCCGGCTGGATGCGCTCCGCACTGCCCGGCGTCGTGATCGACGCGCCCGACGAGGAGCGTGGCCGCCGCGGCCGCGTCGTCGACGCGACGATCTATCTGCTCGCGTTCGTGATCGGCGCCGCCACCCTCGCGGACACGTGGGAGCTGCACCCTCCCTGGTTGCGCGTCGTGGCGATCGTCGTCGGGATCGCCGCGCTCGTCGCGCTGCGCTGGCGGCGCACCCATCCGGGCGTGGTCGGGATCGGCGTGATGGCGGTCGCGATCGTGATCACGGTCTCGGGCGCGGCCCTCGCCGCCACCTTCAACGCGGCGATCCGGGCTCGCGGTCGTGACCTGGCCGCCGTCGCCGGCCTCGCGATCGCCTGGGCCTTCGCGAGCCCGCTGCTCTATCCCTCCGACAACAGCTACTGGTTTGACGCCGGGGCCTGCCTGCTGGGGGTCGGCGTCGTGATCGGCTGGGGACTCTTCGTACGCGCGCGGCGCGAGCTCGTGCGATCCCTGCGCGAGCAGGCCGACCGCGCCGGGGACGAGGCGCGCGCGGCCGAACGGCGGCGGATCGCGCGCGAGATGCACGACGTGCTCGCCCACCGCCTCTCGTTGCTCTCCGTCCACGCCGGCGCGCTCCAGTTCCGCCCCGACGCCCCGGCCGAGGAGGTCGCCGAAGCGGCCGGCGTAATCCGCGAGAGCGCGCGGGCCGCGCTCGACGAGCTGCGCGGCGTGATCGGCGTCCTGCGCGAGGACGGCGGCGAGAGCCTGACCCAACCGCCCCAGCCGACGCTCGCCGACGTCGCCGCCCTCGTCGATGAGTCGCGGGCGGCCGGGATGCGGATCACCGCACGGATCGAACTGGGCGACGCAGCGCCGCCCGCCGCCGTCGGCCGAACCGCCTACCGGATCGTGCAGGAGGGTCTGACCAACGCACGCAAGCACGCGCCGGGAGCGGCCGTGACTCTAACCGTCCACGCGCCCGACGGCGACCTGCAGGTCGAGGTCCGCAGCCTCGCGCCGGTGGCCGTCGCCGCGGTCTCGCCGCTGCCCGGGGCGGGGACCGGCCTGATCGGGCTCACCGAGCGCGTCGCGCTCGCCGGCGGCGAGCTCGAGCACGGCGTCGACGCCGACGGCGCGTTCGTCGTGCGCGCCCGCCTGCCGCGATGATCCGCGTCCTGCTCGTCGACGATGACGCGCTCGTGCGCTCCGGCCTGCGGATGATGCTCGCCGGCGCAGCAAGCCTCGAAGTGGTGGCCGAGGCCGCCGACGGCCGCGAGGTCCTCGGCGCGGTCGACCTCCACCGGCCCGACGTCGTCCTCATGGACATCCGCATGCCACACCTCGACGGGATCGCGGCCACCCGTCTGCTCGCAGCGCAGCCCGACCCGCCCGCCGTCCTCGTGCTCACGACCTTCGACGCCGACGAACTCGTCCTGCGCGCGCTGCAGGCCGGCGCCGCCGGCTTCCTGCTCAAGGACACCGCGCCGGCGGAGATCGTCCGCGCAATCGAGCTCGTCCACGCGGGCGACGGCATGCTCTCCCCCACGGTGACCCGCCGGCTCATCTCGATGGTGGCCGGCGACTCGGACGCCGGCGCCCGCACCGAGCATGCCCGCGACCGACTGGCGACGCTCAGCCCGCGCGAGCGCGACGTCGCGCTCGCCATCGGCCTCGGCCACGGCAACGCCGAGATCGCCGCGACGCTGCACCTCTCCGTCGCGACGGTCAAGGGCCATGTCTCCCGACTCCTCGACAAGCTCGAGGTCGACAACCGCGTCCAAATCGCCCTGCTCGTGCAAGCCGCGGGCGAGCACTAGCAGGGTCGCGGACGGATCAGAGTGTC
>DATDJX010000056.1:0-7706 GCA_036520275.1 Asanoa sp. | reverse complement strand
TGGCCGGTTCTGGGACATCGTCGACAAGTACAAGGTGTCCATTCTGTACACCGCGCCGACGCTGATCCGGACGATGATGAAATGGGGCGACGACCTCCCCGCCAAGGCGGACCTGTCCTCGCTGCGCGTCCTCGGCAGCGTCGGTGAGCCCATCAATCCCGAGGCCTGGATGTGGTATCGGGAGCACGTCGGCCACGACCGGTGCCCCGTGGTGGACACCTGGTGGCAGACCGAGACCGGCGGCATCATGATCTCGCCGCTGCCGGGGGCGACGCCGACCAAGCCCGGCTCGTGCACGCGGCCGCTGCCGGGCATCGTCGCCGACGTGGTCGACGACCAGGCCGCGTCGGTGCCGGACGGCGGCGGCGGTTATCTGGTGCTGCGCGAGCCGTGGCCGTCGATGCTGCGCACGATCTGGGGCGACGACCAGCGCTTCCTGGACACGTACTGGTCGCGGTTCGGCGCCGGGGCCGGCAACACCGGTGACTGGATCTACTTCGCCGGTGACGGCGCCAAGAAGGACGACGACGGCGCACTGTGGCTGCTCGGCCGCGTCGACGACGTCATGCTCATCTCCGGGCACAACATCTCCACCACCGAGGTCGAGTCGGCGCTGGTGTCGCACCCGTCGGTGGCCGAGGCAGCGGTGGTCGGCGCGACCGACCCGACCACCGGGCAGGCGATCGTGGCGTTCACGATCCCGCGCGGCTCGACCGACGTCGAGGGCGAGGCCGGCCAGGCGCTCATCAAGGAGCTTCGCGACCACGTAGCGAAGACGCTCGGCCCGATCGCGAAGCCGCGGCAGATCATGCTGGTGCCCGAGCTGCCCAAGACCCGGTCGGGCAAGATCATGCGACGCCTGCTGCGCGACGTCGCCGAAAACCGTTCCCTCGGCGACGTGACGACGCTGCAGGATTCGACCGTCATGGATCTGATCTCGTCGGGGATGCGATCCGGCAAGTCCGACGAAGACTGACGCAGGAGGACCGGACGACGGTCGGACGACGGCGGGCGAGACGCTGAAGCGCTCGCCCGCCCCGGGTTCGAGAAGAACGCGCCGCTACCGGCGAAGGTCGACCGCCGCCCCGGCGGACCGCTCGGTGGGCGGTCCGTCGTCGAGCGGAAGCCAGCCGTACTCGTGCCCGCATGGCGGCCCCTCGGCGAGGCCGAAGCGTGTGTCGTCGAGGTCGAGCACGACCGAGTAGACGGTCTCCGAGCGCAGCGGCAGTGGGTCGCGCTCGTCGACGTGGCGGCAGATCGCGCTCGGCGCGCTCTGGTGGTCGCGCAGCAGCGCGATCAGGTCGTCCTCGGTCACCTTGCGCGCCTCGGCCGCCGGAGCGAGCAGCCGCCGCGCCCGGGCCGATCGGTACAGCGACGACCCGCCGGTGTCCTTGATCGTGTCGTAGACGGGCAGCGCCGCCTCGACGTGGTTGGCGTGGGTCAGCACGCCCTCGACCGGGTGCAGCCAGGCCGCGTCGTCGGGCACCAGCTCGAGGTCGATGAGCTCGCCGCCCTCGGGGCCGGACTGCCCGACCATCAGGTTGAGCGAGGCGTTGCGCGGCGCCGGCACGACGGCGCGCAGCGCCCGGGAGAGGTTGTCGGACTCCAGGGCCGCGCGCAACACCACGTGGTATGGCACGCCCGCCACGCCCGAGCCGCGGGAGAGCCCGTCGCGGTCGGTGCCCAGCATGTTGACCAGGATGCCGACGCCCGCCGAGTTGAGGCCGGTCTTGGCGAGCATGCCGGCCTCGGCGAGCGCGACGACCCGGTGCCCCTGCTCGTCCGTCGTGTCCAGCAGCACCATGGTGCCGCGCTGGTCAGGGTGCCAGTCCCAGTTCTGCGCGAGCAGGAGGTGGCCGCTCGCCGTGTGCGTGCCGAGCACGCCGACCGCCGTGCAGCCGCCGGCCGGCCCGTCCGGCGCACCTCCGTAGATCAGCTCTGTGCGGGCATTGACGGCGTAGACCGCGTCGGCGTCCACAGATGCTCCCGCCGCCGTCGCGTCCAGCATGTTCGCGATGCGCGGGAACAGCGCGCGGGTGGTCGCGCGGAACGCCGCGCCGGCCGCCTTGACAGCGGCCGCGTCAAGGCCGGCCTCGTCGCGGAACCGCCGCTCGTACAGGTCGAGGTTGGCGGCGACCAGGCCCGCGGCGGCCGCGCCGTAGGCTTCGCCGCAGGCTGCCGGCGAGCCGGTGACGCGGATGTGAGGAAGGGCCACCCCGCAACCGTAACCGGCTCGAGCCGGCCCGCATCCGGGTAGCCGCCGTGCTGATCCGTCGCTACTGGCGTCCTTGTTCGCCGACGCCGCCGCCGCGCCGCAGGGTCAGGGCTTGCGCCGGATCCGCCGGTGAGCCGACCTGACCTACGCTGATCACATGGAGCCCGAGGTGGACGAGTCGCGCGTGTTGGTCGACGGACCCTGGACGCACCGGTTCGTCGGCGCCAACGGCAACCGGTTCCACGTCGTGGAGGCCGGCACCGGCCCGTTGGTGCTCTTCCTGCACGGCTTCCCCGAGTTCTGGTGGGCGTGGCACGCGATGTTGCCGGCGGTCGCCGACGCGGGCTTCCGCGCCGTCGCGGTGGACCTCCGCGGCCACGGCGCCAGCGACAAGCCCCCTAGGGGATACGACGGATACACCATGGCCGCCGACGTCGCCGGCCTCATTCGCGGCCTCGGCGAACGGTCGGCGAGCATCGTGGGCAGCGGCTCGGGCGGCATGATCGGATGGACGGCGGGCGCGTTCCACCCGAGGCTCGTCCGGCGGCTCGTCGTGCTCGGCGCCGCCCACCCCCTGCGGCTGCGGGCGGCCGTCTTCGCTGACCCGCGCGGCCAGTTCGCGGCCTCGACGCCGACGCTGCGCTTCCAGCTACCGCGGTACGAGCACCAGCTGGTACGCGACGAGGCGGCGCTGGTGGGCGAGATCCTGCGCCGCTGGGCCGGACCGTCCTGGGTGGACACCGCCGAATTCGACGCGTACGCGGCCCGCTGTCGCGAGGCCATGCGCATCCCGCAGGCCGCCTTCTGCGCGCTGGAAGGCTACCGCTGGGCGTTCCGGTCGATGCTGCGCCTACAGGGCTACCGCTTCGTGCGGCAGGTGCAGCAGCCGCTCGCGGCACCGACGCTGCAGCTGCACGGGTCGCTGGACACGGCGGTGCTGCCGCGGACGGCCCAAGGTTCCGGCCGGTACGTCGTCGCACCGTACGAATGGCGTCTGCTCGACGGGGTCGGCCACTTCCCCCACCTCGAGGCGCCCGACCTGGTGCTGGGCGAGATCCTGCGCTGGGTGAAGTCCTAGCTAGGCGCGGTGTTCGCGGAGGTCGGCGACATCGGTCGCCGGCGCCCAGCCCTGGTAGACGCCGAAGTCGAACGCCTCGAGCCCGAGCTGCTCGGCGACCGGGCTGCGGCCGCCGGTGTACTCGACACGCAGCCAGCCGTCGTGCTCCGCGAGCACGATGAACGGCTCACCCTTCCAGGTGCAGGTCGTGCGGACATAGGCCAGGTCGTCGACCTCCGCGGCCGGCACCACGCGCACGTACCGTCCGGAGCGCACCTCGCGGAAGCCGTCGCCCGCGTCGGGCTGGTAGATCCGGACGTGGTCGCCGTCGGGGCTCGCGTCGTACTCGCGTCCGTGCCAGCGGGCCACGTAGCCGTCGCGCATCAGCGCTCACCCTCGCCGGTCTTTTGCCAGCCCGGCGCGTCGGCGTCGAGCACCGCGACCTTGGTCTCGCTGCCTTCGGCGTCGATGCGCCACAGCTCGGCACCGTGCGGCAGTCGGGCACTGTCCACCTTGAACTCCGCGATGACGTCGGTGGTGTCGCTCGGGGCGAAACCGTTGCCGCGGAAGGGCGGTCGCTCGATCACCCAGCCCTCCATGGCACGCATCGCACTCTCGGTCTGACCGCCGTAGGGGATCCGGTAGAGGCTCGGCCGGTAGGCGGGCCAGCGCACCACGAAGACCTCCTCGGCGTCCGGCTTGAACGGCGAGCCGGCGTAGTCGAGGCCGAGCGCGATGTACAGCTTCGCCGGCCTGTCGAGGTGGGCGACCTCCTCCAACCGGTGGACGAAGCCGGACACCCGGTCGTACCCGCGGTCGAGGTAATAGTCGACCTGGCTGGGCGCGATCGTCTTCTGCATCATGGTGGGCCGCGGCTTGTCCGGCGCGACCCGAGCGGGCTGCGGCCGGCCGCCCTCCTGCTGCGCCGCGGCCGCCGGTTCCTCGGTGTCGTCGGCGCCTAGTCCCACCTCGGCGGCCCAGTTGGCGAGCGCGACGATCTGGGCACCCGGCAGCTTCGCGCCGACCGGGGTGCCCGGGTTGACGGCGAACGACCAGCCCTCGTCGGGCCACCTGCTGATGAGCGACACGAACTTGACGCTCACGGTCTGCGTCTCGGCGCCGAGGTGCTCGGCCAGCCGCTCCGGCGAGGTGAACGCGACGAGGTAGGGCTCGTCGTCAATCGTCTCGGTGCGCCAGACGAAGCCTTCGCCGCCGGGGCGGGCACCGGGGGCGCTGCCGTCGCCGACCGGCAGCAGCACGCGGGCGAGCAGCAACGTAGACAGGAAGTTGTCGGTGCTGCCGTCGCCGGCGGCGTTGAGCAGGCTCTCCTCCACCGAGTTGGCCGGCGTGAAGTCGGGGACCGTGGCGAGGTCGAACGGGGCGTCGACCTGGGCCGGTTTGACATCGTCGGCCGGCACCGGCCGGGGCGCGGAGGTGGGCTGCTCGGCAGCGGCCGGCGGCCGCGCCGGGGCGCCGGCGAGGACCGCGAGGCGCCGGGTCTCATCCTGCCGGCGGGACACCTCCTGCCGGAATTCGTCCTCCCGGCGCGCCTCCTCGGCACGGCGCTCCTGCTCGAGGCGGGCCTGCTCGAGACGGGCTTCCCGAGCCTGGCGGGCCTGCTCGACCAGGCGTGCTTCCTCGGCTCGGAGCGCCTCTTCGGCGCGGACCGCCTCCTGGGCGCGGAGCTCCTCGTCGGCCCGACGGGCCTGTTCCGCGACCCGGGCCGCCTCCAACCGGGCGGCCTCGCGGCCCTCCGCCTCCCGCCGTGCCGCGTCCAACCGCGCCTGCTCCAGCAGCGCGTCCTCCCGCGCGGCGACCTCCTGCCGGCGCGGGTGCTCGCGGCGAGCCTCCTCGTCGCGCCGGGCGACCTCTTCGTGCCGGGCGACCTCTTCGCGCCGCGCCTGCTCCGCCCGGCGCGCCATCTCCTGGCGCCGGCTCTGCTCGGTGCGCGCGGGAAGCCGGTCGGGATCGATACCCTCGGCGCGCACCCAGGTCTCGCCCGTGCGGTCGCTGGCCGACGCCGGGCCACCGGACGCCCGGCCCGGCTGGGTCGCGACCGGCTCGGCCTCGCCCGGTCCCGGGACCACCGGCGGGATAGGCCGGCCGGTGAACGACGCGCCGCGGTCGAGGATGTCTTCGGGGCCCGGCTCGAGCACCACGCGCGGTTCGGCCTTGGCGGGCGTCTCCCGCCGCCGCGCCTCCGACCGCGCCTGCGCCTCGCCCATCCGGGCGAGGCGGCCGAGCGTGGCCGGCCGGCCGCCCGGCCCGGCCGGCTGGACGATCTGGCCGGGAACCACCGCGGTCGCCCGGGCGCGCGATCCGGACTCGGCACGCTCGAGGCGGGCGCGGGCACCCATCGTGCGGCCGGGCAGGCGGACATCGCCGCGGGCGAGCTGGGAGACGAACCAGGCGGGCAGGTAGCCCTCGATGGGCAGGCCCGGGTTGACGGCCAGCCACCATTCGAGGTTGGGCCAGCCGCCGGCAAGCTCGTGGTAGGCGATGCCGCGCGCGGAGCCGGCGTTGTCGGCGAGGCAGACCTGAAGCGCCTCGCTGGACGTGAACGCCAGCACGTGCGTGCGGCCACCCGTGGTCCAGGTGCCCCAGCCCATCGGCACTCGACCCGCGAGCGCGTCGGCCGACACGGGCAGGAGCAGCTCGCTGCGGGCCAGGATGCGGAAGTAGAGCTCCTGGTCACCGGCGCGCAACGCGTCTCGCATGGCGGCCTCGACCTCGGTGGCCGGCTCCCAATCGGTCACGGCCACCTCCTTCCCGGGACAGGCCGCACACGCATCCGCGTACAACCTACAAGGTGTCAGCTAGATCACGATTGCAGGGATGTCACGGGCTGCGCGCACGGCATCACGCCGATAGCATCCGGACGATGCCCGCCGGCCGCCTACCGCTCGCTTTCGTGACGGTAATCCTCGCCGCCTTCACGGTGCCAGTGGCCGCCAGGCCAGCACCGGCCGCGGCGGCGCCGCGCTGCGCCAACCCGGTCGCGCCGGCCGAACCCGTCACGGACGTGCCCTGGCCGCAACGCAGGTACGGGGTCGACGGCCTCGGCGTCCTGTCCACCGGCGCCGGCATCACCGTCGCCGTAGTCGATTCCGGCGTCGACCCGACCAACCCGCAACTACGCGGCCAGGTCCTCAAGGGGTTCGACGGGCTGGACAACGGCGGCGACGGCCGGCTGGACTGCGTCGGCCACGGCACCGCGGTCGCCAGCATCATCGCCGCTAGGCCGCGGGCGGGCATGGGCTTTCGCGGGCTCGCGCCCGGCGCCCGCATCCTACCGGTACGGATCAGCGAACAGCAGATCATCGAAGGCCGCGAGTCGGGCCGCACGGTGAGCGCGGCGCAGTTCGCGTCCAGCATCCGCTGGGCCGTCGACCACGATGCGCGCGTCATCAACCTGTCGGTGGTCCTCTATCAGGACAATCCGGCCCTGCGGGATGCGGTCGCCCACGCGCTCGACCGCGACGTCGTGGTCGTCGCCGCGGTCGGCAACCTGCACGAGAACGGCGACCCGAGGCCCTTCCCCGCCTCGTACGACGGCGTGCTCGGCGTCGGCGCCATCGGCGCGGACGGCGTGCGGCAGCCGTTCTCGCAGATCGGCTCGTACGTAGACGTGGTCGCGCCCGGCGGCGACGTGTTGACCGCCAACCCGGTCCGCGGACACAAGACACAGAGCGGGACGAGCTACGCGGCCCCGTTCGTCGCGGCGACGGCGGCTCTGGTGCGCGCGTACCGGCCGGACCTGTCCGCGGCCCAGGTCGAGGCCCGTATCGTTGCGACGGCCGACCCGGCGCCCGCCGGCATCGGCGAGGCGGGGTACGGCGCCGGCGTGGTCAACCCGGTCCGGGCGGTGTCCGAGACGATCACGGCACCGCGCGCCACGCCGTCGCGGGCGGCCGTGCCGGCCGTGCCGCTCGATCCGGCCGTGCTCGCCCGCGCGGAGCGGCGGGACACGGCCCGGCAGCGGGCGCTGATCGTCGCGGCCGCCGCGGGCGGGGTAGCCGCGGTCGTGCTGATCGTCGCGCTCGTCCTCCCCCGCGGCTTGCGGCGCCGCTGGCAACCCGCGGACCCGGGATAGAGCCGCCGCCGACGATCCAGATGGTGCGATCGCCGGCGGCCCCCGCCATCGCCGCGCGCCCTTGGCGCACGTCGCCCGAGACTATTGGAACAGGTTGGTGTTCTTCTTCTCGGTGCTGAGGTAGTCGGCCGCGGAGTCGTCGACCGCCACCTTGATGTCGCGCAGGATCGACTGCAGCTCCTGCGACGCCGACCGCCACCTGGCCTGGCGCTGCTCGTAGGCCTGCTTGGCCTCGCCGTCCCAGGTGGCGACCAGCGGCGCGGCGTCGCGCTCGAGCTGGGCCAGCTGCGAGTCGAGGGTGCTCAACGCCTTCTGGATGTCCGCGCTCGCCTGCTGCAGCG
>DATDJX010000055.1:0-6661 GCA_036520275.1 Asanoa sp. | reverse complement strand
GTCGGCCGAGATCGTGGTCGACCTGCGCGCGACAGGCATGCGGGTGCGCCTCGACTCAGACGAGCACGCCGAGGCGGTGTCGGCGGCCGCGCGGGATCTCGGGCTGGCCGCGAACCCTGCCGTGCTGCAGCACCTGAGCGTGGTGTTCGAATCCGCGAACCCGTCTGCGGTGAGGCGGTTCTGGCAGCGCGTGCTCGACTACGCGCCTGGGGAGGACGGCGGTTTGGCGGATCCGTTGCGGCGCGACCCCGCGATACGGATCCGGCAGTCGACCGAGCCACGGCCGTTGCGAAACCGCATCCACCTCGACGTGGTGCGGCCGGCCGCGGCGGTCGAGCAGGCGAGTCTTGGTGAGGCATCGGGACCGTTCGGGGTCTGTCACACCGACCCCGACGGCAACGAGGTCGACCTGGTGCCGGGCGCGGCGCTCGGCGAGAGGATCGGGACAGCCGACTGGCAGGCGGTGTTCAGCGCGATGGCGTGCTACCGCATCACCTCGCCGACGCAGCAGCGTGACCTGGCCGCCGCAGCAGCGGCGCTGGCCGACGACACGGGCTTCCCGCTGCTGGTCGACCTGCGCCCCGGGCTCGTGATCATCGACAGCGGTAAGGACCAGTGGGAGGACGACGCCCACGGCCTCGAGCTCGACTTCACCGACCTCGCCGGAAACCTCCAGACCGCTGCCCGCGAACTCGGGGCCACTGCGGATCCGGGGCTGCCGCGCTTCGTTCAGCTCTTCCTCGACGCCGCCGACGTCGCCGCGGTCCGCGCGTTCTGGGTCGCCGCACTCGGATACACCCACGACCGGCGAGCCGGGGTCAGCGACATCCACGATCCGCGGCGGCTGAACCCGGTGCTGGTGTTCCAAGAGCTCGACGCTTCGGAGACGCAGCGGCGCCGGCAGCGCAACCGCATCCACTTCGAGCTCGCGGTGCCGTCGGACCGCGCGCAGACGCGCCTCGCCACGACCGTCGCAGCCGGTGGCCGGCTCCTTGACGAGTCGGAGGATCGCTGGCGGGTCGCCGACCCCGAAGGCAACGAAATGGTGATCGTCAGTGGGGCATGAGCTCGCGTTCGGCTGAGGCTCCACGCTTGGCGGTTTCCCATCAACGAGCGCGGGATCTCCGCCGCAATCAGCATCGAACACGCACGCCACGCTTGAACGCCAGGGACGACGCGCCGTATCACGACAGTGCCCCGAACTGCGTCACCGGCGAAGGACAGCCGTGCGCCACAATTCATTGCGCTGAGCGGTGTCACCGCGACGGGACGGAAGTCTCGTCCAGCGTTCGCGACGCGTGATCCAGGAGCGCGGACGCCTCGGCAAGGCCGTCGCTGTCGCCAGTCCTCGAAACGTCGATGACGGTGCCGCGTCGAGCGTCCACATGGGTCACGGAGCGGAACGGCCGCGGCGAGATGGCGATGTCAGCCTCCAGCGTCAACAGCCGAATCCCCAGCAATCGCGCCAGGATCGAGGCCCGGATGAGCGGACCCTCGGAAGGGCTGCTCGCGGCGGGCAGCTCAGCGCGCCGCACGATTGCTGTACTGCTCCAGCCATCGCCCGTACTCGTCCAGCCAGGGTCGCGTCCGCTTCGCCGCCGCCACCATCTGCTCATAGCGCTCACGCCCCGCTCGACTGCCTAGAAGAAACCCGACCCCGAAGGCCAGAACGGTGCGGGCCCTCACGAATTGGGCCTCCGGCGGTAGGCGGATATCACCGCGCTGGCGGCCGTCACGGCGACGGCCCCCGCCGCCGCGGCAGCGCCGGTGCGCACCGCAGGCTTCTTGGCCACGGCGGTAGTCACCTGCCCGGCGACGTTCTCCGCTAGCTGCTGCCACTTGTTCTTGCGATGGAAGATCTGCACGCCTACTCCTCGGATCAGGAACGTTGCCTCGACCGGGAAGCGCTCCGCACGGCCCTGACGAGCTGCTCCTTCGTCATCCGGGAAGCGCCCTGAATCTGTAGTGGCCGCGCGAGTCTGACCAACTCCGCCTTGGTGCGTTCGGTCAGGCGTTCGGGAGCCTCCTGCTTGTGGTCCGCCCGCACGGCTCGCGCGGCCTCGCCGGCAAGCGTGGACTCTGACCGGCCGGCCTTCTCGGCGACCCGGTTGGCTGAGTCGGCCCGCTCTCCCGCCTTCTGTGCGACGGCCCGGGCCTGGGCGCTAGCCTGTTCGGCGGCCTCCTGTGCCGCCGCGGTGGCCTCCGCCGCTAGGGAGCGAGCCTCGGCCATCTGCTGCTGGGCGTCCTCGATGAGGGCGCGGGCCCGCTCGGCCGCCAGCTCCGCCTCGGTGCGTGCCTTTTCCGTCTCGGCGGCCACCTCGGCGGTGAGCTTCTCGGTCCGCTCCGCGATCTGCTGACTCGCCATCTCGCGCTCCTGCGCAATCATCCGCTCGTAACGCTCCCGCGCCTCGCGGGTACGGCGATCAACCTCCTGCTTGCCCTCTTGGGTCGCCTCGCGGAGGCGTTGCTTTCCCTCCTCGCTGACGGCCTTGGCGGCTTCGGCCCGCTGGCTGGCCGCCTCAGCCTCGGCAAGGGCCTGTCGCTCAGCCTCCTGCGCCCGGGCGACAGCGGCTTCGGCCCGCTTGAGCTTCAAGTCCACGGTGTCCGGGCCGCCGGGCAGACGGTCGGCGACCGCCGCCGTCGCTCGCCAGACCCCGTCGGTGGCCTCATGCGCGGCCAACCCACTCGCGGAGACCGGAGATCTGAGCGCCTTCGACAGCACCCACGCACCGTTGCGCGGCAGGTCCTTCACTCCGGACGCGGCATGGCTGGCAAGCCACCTCGCGGGACGCGGTCTTGGCATGCTTCCGCCCCTTTCTGCTTGAGCCGACGGTACGGGGCTACCCCGCCATCTGCGGCCAAAACTCCTCATTCTCTGGCGCACAGCGATGCAAAGGACGCAGTCGGCGTGGAAGGGGCACGATTTCCTCAGCCCGAGACTAAGGACCTCACCGGGGGAGGCAAAGCGGCTGTGGTCCGCGACAACAGCAGCCACAGCTACCCCGTATGCCACACAGGAAACGCTGACCCGAAGCGACGGGGACCATGGAGGGAACACACGACCTGAGCGATGCGAGCGGTACGCACGACGTGTCCGGTCGCATGCCGGCGTCCAGAGTCGAGCCATCCACCCGGTGACTCCCTTCCGACCTGCTGTCAGGGCGCGAGACGACCAGCCGGCATGGCGACGCCCAGTCGTTCATTGACAAGCGGTAGACGCTGGGCCTCAGTTCGATGGCCCGCTCGGCGGCACGCCTTGCCACCTGCCAGGAGAGGATGGCGCAGTACGGGCGGATGACGATCGCAGGACGAAGGCAATGACCGTTGACGATCGGCTACGACAATTGGGATTCGTCCTTCCGGATGCTCTACGCACCCCGACCGGGGCGGCATACCCGTTTGCGTGGGCGCGGGTACGCGGTGACCGGCTATACCTGTCGGGGCACCTGCCGCTGCAACCCGACGGGTCCCTCGCCGAGCCGTTCGGCAAGGTCGGCGCGGAGGTGACGCTCGAGCAGGGCGTCGCCGCCGCCCGTCTCGCAGCACTGGCGGCGATCGGCAGTCTCCGACGCGAGCTCGGCGATCTCGACCGGGTCGTCGCGTGGTTGCGCGTGTTTGCCATGGTCAACACGGCGCCGGGCTTCATCCAGATGGCTACGGTGGTCAACGGATTCTCCGAAACGATCCTCGAGGTCTTCGGTCCCGGGATTGGACTGCACTCCCGATCCGCGGTAGGCGTGGCCGAACTGCCCTATGGCGTCCCCGTGGAGATTGAGGCCGAGCTCGAGGTCGCCCGGTCCCGGTGAAAGGCGACCAGCCCCACAACCTGACCGGCAACCGAGTGCGCTACGCGAGAGCGACCGCGACCACGTCAACGTCCAAGGGCTGCTCCTGTCGGCCCATCGGCTTGAACGTGACAAACGCTGTCCGCTGGTCGACGATGACCCGGTCGGGCACCGCGTGGGGCACAGCGGTCGGCAGCTCGGTCTGCCACTGTGGACGGCCCGTCGGGTCCATCGCCGTGATGGTCCGGTCCGCGGCTACCACGATGGTGCGCCGGTCGGCGGAGATGGCCATTCGGGCACCGCGCAGCGGCGACTGCCAGGCCGTGGTGCCGGTGGCGAAGGTGAGCGCGGTCAGCGGGTCGGCGCCGACCAGGAGCAGGTCACCGGCGACCGCGATCGCCGCGATCGGAGTGGGCGATGCCCAGTGCCAGACGATTCCGCCGTCCCGCAGCCGCAGGACTCGCAGGTCCTGGCCGTCCCGGACGGCGACGAGCTCGGCTCCCAGGTGGGCCTCCGCCCGGCTCCAGGCGTCGTCCACCAGCGGCGGGCCGCCGGACGGTCCCCCGGGCGGGCCACCGCCGGGCGGCGGGCCGCCCGGCGGCCGGTCCGACGCGCCGTATCTGGCGAGCCATCTCCGGTGTCCGGTCGCGGCGTCCCGGAGTCCTACCTGGACGGTGGCATCGGTACGATCGTGGGTCAGGAGCCAGCGCGCATCGGCCGCGAGCGGGCTTTCCCCGGGCTGTCGCCAGAGCCGCCCACCCTGTTCGTCGAGGACGACGGTGGCCGCGTCGACGTCCACGAACGCCCGTTCTGCGGAGGACACCATGTGTTGGATGGCGCCGCCGGCCTTCAGGGAGCCCACGGCGTCGACCGCGAACCGCTGCCGCCCCGAGGCGGGGTCCAGCAGCCGCAGACCGGTCGCGTCAGCGACGAGGACGGCGCCTTGCCACGCGTGGGCGTCCACGAAGCGCGCCGGCAGCGGGTGGGTCCACAGCCGGCGGCCGTCCGTGGTCTGCGCGAACACCTCCGACACGCTCGCGGCGACGACCCGCTTCGCGCCGTCCGGGATGATCCGGGTGGCCGACGGGCCCCCGGCGGTCGGTTGGGCGCCGGACTTCGCCAGCCACAGCACCGTCCCAGGTCGCGGCGAAGTGGCCGCCCTGGCCGGCCGGTCAGCCGCGCGGTCATGGACGGCGAACCAGGCGCCGGCCCCACCTAGGACCGCGAAGACCGCGACGCCGCCCGCCACGAGCGTCTCGCGGCGGGAGAACCGGCCGGAGCGCGGGTGCAGATCGAGCACCACTCCGGACGGTACGGTCGAGGCCGTCTCGTACCATCCTGGTTCCGGCGCCGGGACCCCGTCGTTCGCGAGGACGGCGATGAGCTTCCCGGCGGTGGGGCGGTCTTCCGGTCGCAGGCTCAGGCAGCGAGCGATGAGCGGGCGCAGCTCAGCCGGAACCTGCGACAGCTCGAAGCGGCCCTGGGTGATCTGCATGATCTGGGCGTAGACCGCCTCGCTCTCCACCAGGTTGCGGCCGGTAGCGGCGAAGACGAGCGTGGCGCCGAGCGAGAAGATGTCGGCCGGCGGGCCGGCTTCCTCGCCATGGATGCACTCGGGCGCCATGTACGACGGTGTGCCGACCGGCCGGCCCATGCTGACCCGCGTGGAGTGGGCGGCCAGGACGAGCCCGAAGTCGATCACATGCGGGCCGGCCGGGCTGAGCAACACGTTGCTCGGCTTGATGTCGCGATGGACCAGGCCGGCGCGGTGGATCGAGCCGACCGCCTCGGCCAGCCCGGCGGCGAGCGTGAGCACCGCCCTCGGCGCCAACGCTCCGTTCTGGTCCACCCACTGCTCCAGGCTCGGCCCGTCGATGTACGTGGTAGCCAGCCACGGTGACTCGGCCTCGGTGTCCGCGTCCACGACCGCGGCAGTGAACAGCGGGCTGATCGTGCGCGCGGCGGCCACCTCGCGGGCGAACCTGCGACGGGTGGCCGCGTCGTCCAACAGCTCGGCTCGGACGACCTTGACGGCCACCGGTCGGCCGGACGGCGACTGCCCCAGGTACACGCGCCCCATGCCGCCGCTGCCCAGCACGCCGAGCAGCCGGTACGAGCCGATGACGGTCGGGTCAAAGGCGGTCAAACGCTTCACGGGCCACCTCGGGGAAGGGTCTACCGACACGCATGCTATCGGCAAACGCCCGCGCCCCGGACCTCCAGCCGCGGGGGCGCCGGCTGGCCGCGCCTCCACGTCGGACCCTGCGATCCGGGCGGAAGCCCCGGCGTGGCACGGGCGAGGTCTCGGATCCCCGCGGCCACCTGGGACAGGATCCCGAGCGACGCGGAGACCGCGTGGCGGTTGCGGCGCAGAACCGCGGGAAGGTACGCGCGCGACGGATTACCGCGGCCCGGCCTCCGCTTCCACCAAACGGTGGATTTCGTCGCTCTCCCCTTCAACGAAGGCCATCCTTTGGCGGCTGCTCGCCAGCAGCGGCGCCGCCAGATCTCGGTAGTGCCGGTCCTGAGGAGATCCGCGGGTGTCGCCATCTCCTCACATCGCACGGCAAGCCCCGGAGGGCCGAGGCCGGGACGATCCCGAGATCGCGGGCCTTGCGCGCCGCGTCCACAGGAAACCGTGACCCGCGCAAGCGCGCCTCGCTGGCGTCGCCGCCACCGAATCTGTCCATCACCTAGAGACTCCGCGAGCTGGCAGGGTCGGGCGCCGGCGCGGCTGGCGATGACAGGTCACGACCGCTGCGGCGTGACGCTGTTGCGCAACGTTCGCGCCTTGCGCACGAGCAGGATTCCCATGATCAGCAACCACAGCGTGATGACCGTTGGCCCGATGATCGTCAGGATCCGGGAGGCGGGGG
>DATDJX010000054.1:0-9981 GCA_036520275.1 Asanoa sp. | reverse complement strand
TGATCGTCGCGGTCGGCGCTACCGCGGATGCCGACGAGATCGTCGACGCGGCCGCCGACCTGGCCCGCGGCGCGGGTGCGGCGCTGGAGGTCGTCCGGGTGCACGAGACGATGGTGATCGAGGACCTCGCCATCGACCCGGAGGACGAGCGAGCAGCGCGGGCCGCCCTGGCCGCCCACCTGGACCGCCTCATCGGGCGCGGCGTCGACGCGACCGGGCAGCTGCTGCACAGCGTGGGCGATCACGCCGCGGCGGGTCGGGTCCTCGCGCAGCACGCGGCAGACCTGTCGGCACGGCTGGTCGTCGTGGGCCGGTCCCCGCGCGGGCCGGTGGCCCAGTTCGCCGAAGGCAGCTTCACCGCCGCCCTGACCCGCGCCACGACCGGCCGGGTGGTGCTCGTCCGGCCCGACGAGGAGCCGCGGGAGCTGACCGCGGAGTCGGTGCAGGAGCTGGGCCGCGTGTAGCGAGGCATGTCCCACGGTGAGACGGGCGGGCGGCATCGCCGGGTCAAGGCCCACCGGCTGACCGTCCACGCCGCGCCCGGCACAATCGGTGCGTGATCATCCTGCTGCACAGCTCGAAGACGATGCGTGAGCCGTCGTCCGGGAGGAAGCCGACCGGGACGCCCGTGCTCCTGGACCGCGCCGAGGAACTCGTCGCCTACCTGCGCACCCTCTCGCCGCGCCAGCTGTCGAAGATCATGACGGTCTCGGCCGGGCTCGCGGCGAAGACGCAAGCGCAGTTCGCGGCGTGGAGCACAAGGCCCGAGGACCAGAAGCCGGCGGCCGAGTCGTTCGTCGGCGACATCTACAGCGGCCTGCAGGTCGACTCGTTCACCGCAGCCGACCGCCGCTACGCGAACGGCCACGTGCGGATCCTCTCCGGCCTGTACGGGATCCTGCGCCCGTACGACGGCATCAGCCCGTACCGCCTGGAGATGGGGTACCGACTGCCGGCCGGCACCCGGTACGCGAGCCTCTACACGTTCTGGGGCGACGCGATCGCCCGGCAGCTGCCGTCCGAGGGCCGGATCGTCAACCTGGCCGCGGGCGAGTACGCCAGGACCGTCCTCCGGCACGTCGACCGCGGCCGGGTCGTGACGCCGAAGTTCCTGACCGTCGACCCGCAGACGAAGGAGCCCAGGTTCGTCGTCGTCCACGCGAAGATCGCTCGCGGCACCTTCGCGCGCTGGCTGGTCACCGGTCGGGTCAAGGACAGCGCCCGAGGGGTCCGCGCGTTCGACGAGATCGGCTACCGGTACGACGAGGCCTCGAGCACGCCGGCCGAGCCGGCCTTCGTGTGCCAGCAGTTCGGCGGAAAGGGCCTGTCGGTCCGCCTCGGCTGAGTGCGCCGGCCCGGTCGATCAGGGCGCGCCGCTCCGGCTCGGAGTGGACCCGCGCCGCCGCTTGCCGGAACAGGTCGGCGGCGCGAGCGGCCCGCGCCCGGATGCCCGCCGAGTGGGCCGTCCCGTGCTCCGCCGACCGGGCGCCGGCGCCGACGCGGACGATGCCGCCGTCGCCCGACGACCCGCGGCCGTCATGCGTCGAGCGGTGTGACCCACCCGCGCCCAGCGGAGTCGACTGGCGTACCGGGCGGCCGGTGAGGGACCATGGTCGCCGGCCGCCCGGCGGGGGGCATGAGTTGATGGGATGGCGGGCAGTGCTCCTGGAGCGGGAAGATCCGGAACGTTGGTGGCGGTCCTGGGCCCGGGATCCCGCCGCACTGTCCCACAGTTCTCCCTCAAGCCACGATCGATCCTCGTGCTCGGCCCCAAGAGGTTGCTCGCCCTCATCCAGGCATGCGCCGGCGGGACTGCCATGGCGCGCGCGCTCGACCAACCGCCCGAGAAGCGAAGCCCTGAGCGGCTGAGCAACCGGTTGAGGTGACGAGGCGCTCGCGCTCGCCGCCGCTCGAGAAGGAGAAGAAATGGCAACCTTCACCCGGTCCGACGAACTGCAGGGAGCGGAGTTCGTCGACGCGGACCTGCGTGGCGCCCGGTTCGTCCGGGCTGACCTGTCCGGCACCGTGATGCGCGAAGTCGACGTGGACGGGGCGGACATCGACGCACCGTGGCTCTCCCACGGCAGCTTCTTGCGCGTCAACGGCGTCGATGTGATCCCACTCGTCGAGGCCGAACTCAACCGCCGCTTTCCCGGCCGCGCCGACAGGCGCGCGGGAGATCCGGATGGCCTGTGCGCGGCCTGGGCCACGCTCGAGCGCACCTGGGCGGCCACGCTCGAGCGCGTCGCGGCGATGCCGGCTGGCACGGTCGACGTTTCGGTGGGCGGCGAGTGGTCGTTCGCGCAGACGCTGCGACACCTGGTCCTGGCCACGGACGCGTGGCTGGGCCGGGCGATCCTGGAGATCGAACAGCCATTCCACCCCATCGGTCAAACGGGCCCCGGCGCCGAGGACGACGGCTTCGACATGTCGATCTTCACGACGGTCACACCGTCGTACGCGGACGTGCTCGAGGTCCGGGCGGGTCGCGTCGCGATGGTGCGCGACTTCCTCGCCGCCGTCACATCAGACGAGCTGGCCGCGACGCGCGCGAACCCGTGGGACCCCGAATACCAGGAGACCACCCTCTCCTGCCTGCACGTGATTCTCGAGGAGGAGTGGGAGCACCACCGCTACGCCGTACGCGACCTCGACGCGATCGAGGCCAAGCCCGACGCATGATGCGGCGTCGGCCGAACACGCCGATCCGCACCAGCCGGTCGACTGATGCGGTTCTCGCGTTGCCGAAATGTTGGGGCGGACGGCACCCGACGGTTTGTGCGTCCGGCCCAAGGGCACCGCGCCCGGCGGACACTGTTGCCGGTCGTCCACGACCTCCCCCGGCGTCGTCGCCGGGCCCGGGTCGGCGAGCACCGCGAGCTCGCGCGGCTTGCGCCGCTCGAGCGAGGCTCGGCGCAGCACGTCGATCGCGCGGTCGCGGGCGACGGTCATCGACCAGCCGACCCGGCGCCCGCGGCCGCGACGGCTGCCCCCGTGGGAGCCGGCGCGGCCGTTCCGGCGTGGGTCACCGGTCGGCGAACGGCCGCAGCTCCAGCCGGCCGCTGCGGGCCATCGGGTGTGCCCGGGCGACCTCGATCGCCTCGTCGAGGTCGGCGCATTCGAGCAGGTCATAGCCCACGATGACCTCCTTGGTCTCGGCGAACGGGCCGTCGGAAACAAGCAGCTCGCCGTCGCGGACGCGGACCGTCGTTGCAGCGGACGGCGGCGAGAGCACGTTGCCGTCCAGACGTCGGCCCCTGGCGTCGTTGTCCGCGACCCAGGCCTCGATGTCCGGTTCCGGCGTCGGGTCGGTGTCGGGCGCGGTGTCGGTGCAGACGAACATCATGTACTTCATCTCGGTGTTCCCCTCCTGGTCTCGATCTCACCAGAATGACGAACGGCCCGGACGGTTATGGACCTGCCGGCGTGATCACATCCGATCAGGCCCGCGTGGATCGCGTCCCGTGAGCGGAGAGCCCTCGGGGGCGGGTCGGCGTTGGGTCGATATGACGGTAGGGTGTGGCCGAGCGGCTCGGCCGCGCGGTGGGAGACGGTTATGCGCATCGACGAGCCTCGTGGCGGTATGGCATCGGCACTCGGTGCTGCCGATCAGGAGCTGACGACTCCGCACCCGGTGCGGATCTACGACTACCTGCTGGGCGGCAAGGACAACTACGCGGTCGATCAGGCAGCCGCCGAGCATATGGTCGCCATGATGCCCAAGGTGCGGGAGGCCGCTCGCGCCAATCGTTCGTTCATGGTCCGGGCCGTGCGCGTCATGGCGGAGGAAGGCATCCGCCAGTTCCTCGACCTGGGCACCGGTCTCCCGACATCACCGAACGTGCACGAGGTGGCCCGCGAGGTGGTGCCGACGGCGCGGGTCGCCTACGTGGACAACGAGCCGATCGTCACGGTGTTCAACCGGGCGCTTCGGGCCCAGGTGCCCGGCATCGTCGCCGTCCAGCAGGATCTGCGCGACCCCGACGCCGTCCTCGAGGATGCCGGGGTGCGGGAGGCGCTCGACCTGGACCAGCCGGTCGGGCTGCTGCTCGTGGCGGTGCTGCACTTCATCGACCCACAGGTCGCCGCGCATGCCGTCGAATCGTATGTGCGGTCACTCGCACCGGGCAGCATGGTGGCGATCTCGGCGGCGTGCGCCGACGACCTCGACGCGCCGGACGTGGCTCGCATCCGTGCCGTGTACGCGGCGTCGCCGTCCCCGTTCGTGTTCCACGATCCGACGCGGTTCGCGGCCCTCTTCGACGGCCTGGAGCTGTGTGAGCCCGGCATCGTGGAGGTATCCCGGTGGCGCGAAAGCGGCGCCCCGTTGACCTACTCGGGAATGTCGTTCCTGGCGGGCGTCGCGCGGAAGCGCTGACATCGCGCGGGTGTGGCGAGGCGCCGGGAGGGTCACAGCCGGACGAGCATCTTGGCCAACGCGTCGGCGGTGGCTTCCGGCGTCAACGCCTCGATGGTCAGCCGGTTCATCACCTGGACATACCGGTCGACGTGCTCGCGCTTGTCGAGGTACTGGGCGCCGGTGAGCTGCTCGACGTAGACCACGTCGGGCAGCTCCGGATCGGGAAAGCGCAGGATCGAAAAGCTGCCGCCGTCGACCGCGTGCGCCCCGGGCCGCAGCGGCATCATCTGGATCGTGACGTTCGGCCGGTCGCTGCCGGCCAGCAGATGGCGAATCTGCGCCTGTACGACCGACCGCGTGCCGGCGAGGCGCCGTAGCGCCGCCTCGTCGAGCACCGTCCACAGGTGAGTCAGGCCCGTCCCGCTCAGCACCCGCTGCCGGCGCACCCGCAGGTCGACCCGCCGCTGCACCTCCTCTTCGGACGGTTCCGGCACCCCCGCGGCGATGACCGCGCGGGCGTAGCCCTCGGTCTGCAGCAGGCCGGGCAGGAACTGCACCTCGTAGGTTCGGATCAGCGATGCCGCCTCCTCCAGACCCACGTAGGTGTGGAACCAGCCCGGCAGCACGTCCTCGTAGGTCTGCCACCATGCCGGGTCGTTCGCCTGTTCCGCCATCCGTAGCAGCGCGGCGCGCTGCTCGGAGTCGGTGACCCCGTACAACGTGAGCAGGTCGGCGACATCGCGCTCCTTGAAGCTCACCCGGCCGAGCTCCATGCGGCTGATCTTCGAGGCCGACCCGCGGATCGCGTAGCCGGCCGCCTCCCGGGTGACGTCCCGCGCCTCACGAAGCCGACGGAGCTGGGAACCGACGACGAATCGACGAATGGTCGGGCCCCCGCCGAGGTCCGGGTCGCTCATCGGTCATTCCTTCGGTCGGCCAGATCGACGGGAGTAGAGCACCGCACTCCCGTCGACAGTACTCGCTGCGCCCGCTTCGGGCCTCGGCCGACTCGTCAGCCATCACCTTGGCTGAACGAAGCAACGCTGAAGATCATCATCTAGTCGGATGGCGGGACGTCCGGTGTGCACGGCGGCGATCGCACGCGGACCCGGGCACGGACGACGGCCCGGTGGCGCCCGGAAGCGCCCGGTCCACGTGACCGTCAGGCGGGCCGCGCGTCCTGGCGGCCGGCGCGACGGAAGTCCGCACGTGGGTCGGTCGCCACGGCCGTGGCCCGCAGCGCCGCGGCCCGCACCAGCGCCTGCCGGCACGGTTCGTGTCTGCCGCCGCAGTCCGGGGTGTGCCCGTCCACCCAGGCCCACTCGCCGCCGTAACAGGCCGACAACTCGGTGCGGACCCGGCTGACCACCAGCGTGAAACGCGTGCCCGGACGCTGACCCCGGCCGTATGACCAGTCGGACCCATCAAGGGACAGGACGGTGCCGGACGGGAGCGACGGCACCTCGATCGTGCGACGGCTCATTTGCCGCGGCCGATCAGCGATGGCCGCGCAACCGTCGCGCGGCACGACGAGCAAAAGGTACGAGACGCTTCGCTCATTGGAACTCCTTCAATGACCGGCGTTCGCTGAGGCCATCCTCCATGGATTCGGCTCCGCGTGCAAGGGCCGATGCACGTGCAAGTGGCTCAACCCAGATCGCGTTTGATGGCCCTCACGAGGGCGTCGAACCGGCTTCCCGCAAAGATCAACACGGGGCCGTCCGGCGCCTTCGAGTCGCGGACGCCGACCCGGCCCGTGCCCAGAAAGGCGACCTCAACACAGTTTCCTTGCGCACCGCTGCGCCGACTCTTACGCCAGCGGGCGTTTGCCGGGTCCCCGGCACGCCGGTCGTCGTGGTCCTGCTGCATAGCAAACCCCCATGGCGCGATTGAAGCGCCTACAGCATATGCACGTGCATCTGCAAGGTCAACCTTTTTCCTCTTGGGAGCTGCCGCGACCGCGGCCCCGGGTAGCCGGCGACAGCCGGAGCCGGGAGGCGCGACCCGCTTCGGTCAGGCGGCGAGGTCGAGGCGCGGGGACTCCCGCGTCGCGACGAGACGCGTCAGCATGGCCAGGTCCTTGCCGATCACCCCGGTCACGCCCAGGCGGCGGGCGGACGCGAGCGCGGCTTCGGTGTCCACCGGCCAGGCGAGCACGATGTCGGCGCCGCGGCGCAGCTCGGCCACCACCGCGGCCGTGAGCAGCCGCAGCCGGACCGATACCCCGTACGCCCGCTGCCGGCGCAGCCGCGCGCGCAACCGGGCGAGCTGGACTGGGTCGCTCACGGACAGGATGCGCCGCACGTGCGGGTCGCCGACGAACGCGTCGAGCATTCCCCACTGCTTGGTGCACACGGCGACAGGCACGCCGGGCGCGTGCGCCCGCAGCGCCGCCGCCACCCGTGGCGCCACCCGGCACGACGGGCCCTTGAGGTCGAGCAGGAGCCGCGGGTCGCCGGCCGCCGCGGCGAGGACCTCGGCCAGCTTCGGTACGACGGTGCGGCGTCGGCGGGTCAGCTCGGTCCACTGTTCCCAGTAGAGGCGACGTCCGATCGCCTTGCGGTGCCGGACCTCCAGCGCGTCGCGGTACAGGTGGACGTCGGCCTCGACGAGGTCGACGCCGGCGGCGAGGGCGGCGCGCAGATCGGCAAGCGAGTTGCCGGCGCGGTGGGCGACGGCGAGCAGGGGACCGCTGTCCATGTCGGAAGGCTAGCCTTCGCCGGATGTCGAAACGTCGATCCCGGGACGACCGGCGATTGAGCGTACGGCAAACTACCGGCCGGTGACGGCGCCGGGATCCTCGGGCCAGGCGTGCTTGGGGTAGCGGCCGCGAAGGTCGGCGCGGACCTGCGGGTAGCCGGTGCGCCAGAAGGAGGCCAGGTCGCGGGTGACCGCGACCGGTCGGCCGGCCGGCGACAGCAGGTGCAGCAACAGGGGCACCCGGCCGTCGCCGACGGTCGGCGTCGACCGCCAGCCGAAGGCCTCCTGCACGGTGACCGCGAGCACCGGCGCCTCGGGGTCGGCATAGTCCACCCGCCTCCGGATGCCGTCCGGAGCCGCCACCCGCTCCGGTGCGACGGATTCCAGCCGGCCCGCCAGCGGCCACGGCAGCAGCCGGCGCAGCGCCGTGGCCACGTCGACGCGCGCCAGGTCGGCCCGGCGCCGCGCGGTGGCCAGCTCCGGGCCGAGCCACGTCGGCGCCGCCGCGACCAGCGCCCCGTCGTCGACCGCCGGCCAGGGGGCGCCGAGGGCCCGCCGGCAGAACGCGAGCCGCTGGCGCATCGCGACCGCCGTCCGGTCCCAGCGCAGCAGCGCCAGTCCCTCTCGGCGCAGACCCTCGAGCAGCGCCGCGACCACGAGCTCCCGCGGCGGGTCCGGCAGCGGCCGCGCGACGAGCGTGATCGCGCCGAGCCGTTCGGCCCACGTCGCGGCCACGTCGCCGTCCGTCCATGTCACCGAGTCGCCAGACGCCAGCAGGGCGGCGCCGGCCTCGCGCGCGGTCGCCTCGTCGATCGTCACCGCAGTCCGGATGCGCGCCGACGCCCGGCCGGGCGCGCGGTCGGCGCTCGCGATGGCCAGCCAGCGCGCGCCGGTCAGCGACCCGGCCGGCGACGATCCCATTGGCAGCGTCGCCTCCGTGCCGCCGGCCATGAGGTACGCGTCGCCGCCCGGCCGCCGGGCCTTGGCCAACCGCTCCGGGTAGGCAAGGCCGACGATCAGCCCGGCTGCGAGGTCGTCCGGAACGGGCGGGGCGGGAGCGGCGCTCCGGCCGAGGTCGGCGCGCAACCGCCGTACCTCCTGCTCGAAGGCCGACCCGCCGCGAACCTGACGCCAGGCGGCGACCAGATCGGGCCCCGGCACGTCGAGCGCGAGCAGCGCGACCACCTGCGCCGCCCGGTCCGCGCCCACCGATGGCGCCCCGTCGAGCAGCGCCCGCGCCAGCCGTGGGTGCGCGCCGACCGCGGCGATGGTCCGCCCCCGCGGGGTTACCCGGCCGTCCCCGTCCACCGCTCCGAGCGCGCGCAGCGTCTCGACGGCCGCCCTCAGCGGGCCGGCCGGCGGCGGCTCGGGCAGCGCGAGCCCCGCGCCGTCCGGCGCACCCCAACAGGCCAGGTCGAGCGCGAAGCCGGTCAGGTCGGCCGACGCGATCTCCGGCTCCGGCCGGGCCGGCAACCGGTCGTGCGCAGCCGCCGACCAGCAGCGGTAAACGGTGCCCGGCCCCTCGCGCCCGGCGCGCCCGGCCCGTTGGTCTGCCGACGCCCGCGACACCGGGACGGTCACCAGGGCGCCGAGGCCGCGCGCATGGTCCGTGCGGGGCACCCGGCTCAGCCCGGCGTCCACGACCACCCGCACGCCCGGCACGGTGAGGCTGCTCTCCGCGACCGCGCTGGCCAGCACGACCCGGCGCCGGTCAGCCGGGCGAAGGGCGGCGTCCTGGTCCCCGCTTTCCTGCCGTCCGTGCAGCGTGACCAGGTCGACACCCGCGCCCGCGAGGCCGCCGCGGACGGCGGCGATCTCGCCCGCACCGGGCAGGAAGACGAGCACGTCGCCGTCGCGTTCGCGCAGCCCGCGCCGTACGGTCGCCGCCACGTGGTCGAGCAGCCGCGGGTCGACGCGCAGCCCGAGCGGCGGGTCGATCGGCGTCGTGGGCGGCGCCCACACGACCTCCACCGGGTGCAGCGCGTCGTGCGCCGTGACGACCGGCGCGCCGCCCACAACCGGGTCACCCAGCACCGCGGCGAGCCGCTCCGCGTCGGCGGTGGCCGACGTGGCGAGCAGCCGCAGGTCCGGCCGGAGGGTGGCGCGCACGTCGACGCAGAACGCGATCGCCAGGTCGGAGTCGAGGTGCCGCTCGTGGCACTCGTCGAGGATGACCGTGTGCACGCCGGCCAACTCCGGGTCGGCCTGCAGCCGCCGGACGAGCAGCCCGGTCGTCACCACCTCGACCCGGGTCGAGGGTCCGGTGCGGCGCTCGCCGCGCACGGCGTACCCGACCCGTGCGCCGACCGGCTCGCCCAGCAGCGTGGCCATCCGCCGCGCCGCGGCGCGGGTGGCGACCCGGCGCGGCTCGGCCACCACGATCCGGCCGGGCGCCGTGAGGGCGAGGTCGAGCGGAACGAGGGTGGTCTTGCCGGTGCCGGGCGGCGCAACCAGCACGGCCCTCCCAGCCCGCTCCAGCGCGGCCCGCACATCCGGCAGCACCCTGCGCACGGGCAGCTCGGGCAGGGTCGGCAGCATCCGCCCAGTCTGCCCGAGCGCGTTGCGCGGCTGGTCGCAGCCGATTCCGCACGGAGCAGCCGCTCGATGCGATGATCATCGGCATGCGGGTGCTGATGGTGGGTGGTGCCGGATACGTGGCCGGCCTGGTGCTGCCGCTGCTCGCCGAACGGCACGCGGTGCGGATACTCGATCCGCGCCGGCGCCCCGGCTGGGCCGACCAGGTGATGGCGAGCGCGACCGACGACGGCGCTCTGCGCACTGCGATGCGTGACGCGGACGCGGTCCTGCACTGCGCGATGGGGCGGTACGGCGACGCCACGCCCGCCGGCGTAGCCAGCGCATTCGACGTGAACGTCAAGTCGGTGCACCTGACGCTGGCCGCCGCCCACGACGCCGGCGTG
>DATDJX010000053.1:0-2504 GCA_036520275.1 Asanoa sp. | reverse complement strand
TTGGTGAAGCCCTTGACGTGCAGTTCATAGACGACCGAGTCGGCGAGCGGGGTCTGCAGGCGGCGGTCGTCGCTCCAGTCGAACGGCGCGTCGTGCACGACCGAGCGGGGGACGTACTCGGCCGAGTCCACGCCGGGGGCGCGCACCGCGGGGTCCCACGTGACGCCGCCGGCGATCGCCCGCGCATACGGGTCCAGCAGCAGCTTGGCGGGATCGCAGCGCCCGGGCCCGCGCACCCGATACCCGTACCGCAGCCCGTTGCCTGCGCCGGCGACGTGCGCGTGCCAGACCTCGCTGTCGCCCGGCTCGAGCGGCTGGCGCGTCTCGGCACCGGCCTCATCGAAGAGACAGAGCTCGACGGCGTCCGCGACGCCGCTGAACACGGCGAAGCGGACGCCGTCGCCCTCGACGGTGGCCCCGAGCGTCATGCCGGCCGCCGGGCGTTCGAGAGGCGGACGATCATGTCGGCGACCAGCCCCGTCCAGCCGGTCTGATGCGACGCGCCGAGCCCGGCTCCATCGTCGCCGTGGAGGTACTCGTGGAAGAGCAGGGCGTCGTGCCACGCCGGGTCGCGCTGGAAGCGCTCGAGCCCGCCGAAGACCGGCCGGCGGCCGTCTTCTCCCTCGAGGAAGATCGACACGAGGCGCTGAGCCAGCTCGACGGTGATCTCGGCGAGCGTGAGCCTCTGGCCGGAGTCCCGCGGGAACTCGGTGCGCAGCTGGTCGCCGAACCGGCGCGCGTAGCGGTCGAGAGCGGCGATGACCAGGTAGTTGACGGGGAACCAGATCGGCCCGCGCCAGTTCGAGTTGCCTCCGTACATCGCCGTGGTCGACTCTGCGGGCTCATAGTCGACCGTCGCCGCGATCTGACCTGAGCCCCAGAACTCGAACGGGTGGTCGCGATAGATCGCCGACAGCGAGCGCAGCCCGTGCGGCGAGAGGAACTCGGTCTCGTCGGCGACCCGCTCGAGGATCCGCGGCAGCCGGTCCTCACCCACCACCGCGAGCATGATGTCGCGGTCGGTCCGTTGCACAGATGCGCGGTACTCCGGCCGCGCGTCCAGGAACTCGGCGACCCGTGTGCTGAACTCCGGGAGCCGCTCGCTCACACCCGCCGGCGCCACGGCGACGGCGCACAGCGGGATCAGCCCGGTCATCGACCGAACGAGGACCGGCCACGCATCGCCGTCGGACAGTCGCCGCACACGGTCGTAGTAGAAGCCGTCGGCCTCGTCCCAGAGCCCGCGGTCGTTGATCGCGCGGGCGATCATCGTGAAGTGCTCGAAGAACTTGACGGCGACGTCCTCGTACGAGGGGTCCTCGGCCGCCAGGATGAGCGCGATCTCGAGCATGCTCAGGCAGTACAGGGCCATCCATCCCGTTCCGTCGGCCTGCTCGAGCGTCTGGTCCTCGGGCAAGGGCGCCGAGCGGTCGAACGGACCGACGTTGTCCATGCCGAGGAAGCCGCCGCCGAACAGCGAGTCGCCCTCCGGGTCCTTCACGTTCGCCCACCAGGTGAACGCGAGCATCTGCTTGTGGAAGACGCGCGCGAGCCACTCGCGGTCGCGCGCGCCGTCGATCTCGAACACCGCGAGCGCGGCCAGCGCGTGCACCGGCGGGTTGACGTCGCTGAAGTTCCACTCGTACGCCGGTAGCTGGCCGTTGGGATGCATGTACCACTCGCGCGTCATGAGCCGCAGTTGCGCTTTGGCGAACTCGGGGTCGACGTGGGCGAGCACGATGCAGTGGAAGGCCAGGTCCCAGGCGGCGTACCACGGGTACTCCCACTTGTCGGGCATCGAGATGACGTCGCGGTTGTAGAGGTGGCGCCAGGTCGCGTTGCGGGCGCCCAGGCGCGCGGCCGGCGGCGAGGGCTGCCCCGGGTCGCCCTTCAGCCAGCGGTCGACGTCGTAGTTGTAGAACTGCTTGCTCCACAACATGCCCGCGAACGCCTGGCGCATGACCCGCGCCTCGTCCGCGGTCGCCGCCGGAGCCAGCCGTGCGTAGAACGCGTCGGCCTCGGACGACCGGGCTGCGAGCGTCCCGGCCCACGCCGGCCCGAGATCGGCGGCCTGCGGCGCCAGCCGCAGGCGGATCTCCGCCGTCTCTCCTGGCGCGACCTCGACCTGGTACCACAGCGCCGCCTTCGTCCCCGTGTGCTCCGGGTTCACCGTGGCCGCGCCGGCGACGACATGGTCGTTGATGCCGTCCTTGGGGTACGGCGGTGCTTCGGCGTTCCACAGGCGCCGGGCGTTGGTCTCGTTGTCGCAGAACAGCGGCTTCGGCGTCCCGCTGCCGGTCAGGGTCATGCGGCCCAGCAGCGCGTCCTCGGCCACCAGGGCGCCCGAGTCCTCGCGAATCTGCGGCCGAGCGACCGCCGGGTCCCACGACCAGCGGTTGCGGAACCACAGCATCGGCAGCACATGCAGCGTGGCAGCGTCCGGACCGGCATTGCGGATCTGGATTCGCACGCAGAGATCGTCAGGCGTCGCCTTCGCGTAATCG
>DATDJX010000052.1:0-5471 GCA_036520275.1 Asanoa sp. | reverse complement strand
CCGGCCACTACGTCGACAACACGGTCGTCTACGCCGCCGCGGCCTAGTCGAACGGGTCAGCTAGCGCCTGAGTCGGCAGCGTCGCGCCCCGGGCGGCCGCACGCGCAGGATCCGGTCGTCCGTGCGCGTCGGCTCGCCGCGCCCGTCACGGTTGCTCGTGAGCACTTACAGGCAGCCGCGCGGTCCCTCCACGACCGTCCGCAGGCGCCCGTACCGCCCGCGAAGCAGCGGCTGGTCGCGGATTACGCGGCGGCCGCGAAGCACCAGCCGCCGCAGCTGCGAGCCGCGCAGCGCGGCGAGCAGATAGTCGCCCGTCCAGCGGGAGCCGGGCCGGCTGACGAACGTCGCTCCCGACGGCGCGATCGGATCGAGATAGACGCGGAGCGGCGCGACGAATCGCCCACCGCCCGTGTCGTCGCCGATCGCCTCCGGCCAGCCGTAGTTGCCGCCCGGCACGATCTCGTCGACCTCGTCGTAGCCCTCGGGACCGTCGAAGCCGCTCGGCCCGTGGTCGTTGGCGATCAGTCGCCCTGTGCCGGGCTGCCAGTCGAAGCCCTGCGGGTTCCGCAGGCCGCCGGCAAGGATCCGCGGCGCGACATGGCCCGGCCCGCGGTACTGCCGGGGCGTGAGGACCAGGAGCTTGCCGTTCAGCGAGGCGGGGTCCTGCGCCAGCGCGGGCACGCCGCCGTCGCCCGTGCTGACGTACAGCTGCCCGTCGGGCCCGAAGGCGATCCGCCCGGAATCGTGAACCGGCCCCGAACGGATGCCGTCGACCAGCGAGGCGCGGTCGACGAGGCGGCCGCCGGTCCAGCGCCGCCGCTCGAGCCGCATCTCGGTCGCCGTCGTGAAGTACAGGTAGACGAAGTGGTTGGAGGCGAACGCCGGATCAACGGCGAGGCCGAGCAGCCCACCCTCGCCGAACGCGCTCACGGGCAGGCGGGCAACGGGCGCCGGCCGCAGACGGCCGCCGCGCGTCAGCAGGCGCACCCGGCCCGGGCGCTCGGTCACGAGCGCGCGCCCGTCCGGCAGGAACGCGATCTCCCACGGGATCTCGAGTCCGCTCGCGACGGTCTCGACGCGCACGCCGCGGGCCTGGGCGTCCGCGGAACCGCCGCCCGCTGTCGCGACGAGCGTCGCGGCGGCGATCGTCAGCGCGCGGCGGTGCACTGGTCGGTGGTGGGGCAGACCGCGAGTACCGTGATCCGCGGCGCGCCCCGGCGCCAGCGCAGCCGCAGGAGTGAAGACGACGCGTTGTTGTCGTAGGACGACTCGACGAGCCGGCGGTCGGCGTTGACGCGATGCACGAGGACGTAGCGGCCCGCGCGCATGCCGTCGAGCGGCAGGTACTGCCCTTCGAGGTTCGCGCTGTAGTCGTCGCCGTATCCGACGGAGATCCCCTCGCGCACGCCGGTCAGACCGGGACGCTCGATCCCGCAGTTGCGGGTGTAGACCGGGTCGGGCGGCCGTGCCGGCAGCACCCGTGTCGTGACCTCATAGCGGTCGCCGAGGCAGAAGCCGGTCTTGCGGTCGCGCACCACCGCTCGCGTGCCGCGCGGGCGGCGCAGCTCGTAGTCGTCGAACCCGAGCAGATGCCAATGCTGGTGGTCCGGGGAACGCACGTAGCGCAGCTGACCTACTCCATGCACCACGGTGCGCGGGCCCTCGGTGCGCACGATCATCTGCTCCGCATCCATCGTCCGCTCGATACGGCTCTGGCGGTGCCCGCTGATGGTGAGCGGACCGTCGCCGACGTTGCGCACCGCGGAGCGGAAGCCGAGCCGCCAGCTGTGGGCGGCCTTCGTGACAACCAGCTCCGTGGGCATCTCTTGGTCGAGGTCGGGAAGCAGCGGGTCCCCCTTCGGCGGGGCTCCGCTGACGGCCAGCGTAGCGGGGATCATCGCGGCGATCGCGGCGATGGCGGGGACGAGGCGAACGAGCGCGCGGTGCCCGTGGCTCATGACAGCCGGGGGTCGTCCGGAAGCGCGGGATGCAGGCCGCCCGCGCCGGGAGAGGCAGGGCGCGGGCGGCCCACGGGCGGCCGCATGTGGGAGGGGATGCGGCCGCTCTCGGCGCCCCGCGGGGGGATGGGCGGGACGAAGTCGTTCACGGCGCCGATTCCGATGGCATGACCGCCACGGTCTCGTGCGGGCGCTCCACTCGCAACAGCGAGGAGCGAACCGGTGATAGGGCCGACCGATCGCTGCGGCTGCCCCAGCTCTGATGGAACATCGTCGCGAAGGCGGCGATCCGGATCGGCACCAGGACGAACGTGATCTGCAGCACGAACACCGGCAGGCGGAGGAGGTCCTTCGGCGCCCGTCGCACGTGTGCGGCCTGGCGGACGCCGATGCTCGCGAGCATGCCGACGTAGCCCAGCGGCAGCTCGACCGCGAGCGGCAAACCGCCGGCGCCACCGTGGCCCTGGATCCCGTGGGCGACCGCGACCGTCAGAACCGCATAGAGGGCGAACGGCGTCACGATGTCGGTGGCGAAGCAGGCGAACGCAACCGGCCTGCGCCACAGCCAGCGCAGGCTCAGCAACGTCTCGCGCTGGCTGGACCGCCCCCAGCGCAGCTGCTGTCGCCAGAAGCTCCGCCAGTCCGATGGTGCGTCGGTGTGCACGAGCGCCGTCGACTGGTACACCGTGCGCCAGCCGTTGCGCAGGAGCTCGTTCGTGAGGACGCGATCGTCGCCGACATGCTGCGGGATGCCGAGCACGGTCTGCCGCACGATCCGTTCCACGGCCGGCTCGAACGCGGCGCGCCGGTACGCGATCGTGCGGCCCGCGAGGCAGCCAACCTGGCCGAACACCGACTGCGCCGGCACCGTGAGGTGGTAGCGGATGTCCTCCATCCAGTCGGCCAGCCGCCGCACCGGATTGGCTCCGGCGTCGAAGATCGCCTGCCGGGGCGTCACGCCGCCGACGCGCGGGTCGGCGAACGGGCGCAGCATCTCGTGCAGCGCGCCGGGGGTCCAGATCGTGTCCGAGTCGAGCACCACCACTACGTCGGTCGTCGGGTCGCTCTCGCGGAGGCCCGCCGCGATCGCCGCCCGCTTGCCGACCTTGGGAAGGCGCAGGACCCGGTCGCAGTACTCCGCGGCGATGGCGGCCATCTCAGGATCGCCGCCGTCCACGACCGCGATCAGCTCGGTCGGGCTGCTCGCCACCACGCTTGCGAGCGAGCTCCGGAACACCGCCTCGGACTCGTTGAAGACGGGGACGATGACCGTCGTCGCGAGGTCGCGGACGCGCCGGTTGGACGGCCGGTAGCGCCGTGCCGCGAGGGCCTTCGCCGTCCACAGCACCCAGACGTAGGCGAAGAAGATCATGAACAGCGTGGGAGCTCGGCCGTGGCTGAGCTCCCAGGCGTCACGGAAGAAGCTGAACATCGCAGGGGGAGACGGGCATGGCATCCCATCGTCGGGGCTGCCGGCGCCCGGTCCAATCGCGATCGCGGTTTGTTGGATCGGCGTTCGTTCTGAGGGCACCGTGAGGTTCCCTCGTCGGCGGGAGCATCGCCTAGCGTGGCCGGACAGCGGCGCTCTTGAGGCGCCGCCGGTCTGTTCCTCCCCGATAAAGGAGTCCGCTCCATGCGCTCCATCAGAGCTGCCGTCCCACTCGCCCTCGCGGCGGGGCTGGTCGCGGCGGCGCCCGCCGTCGCCGACTCGAAGGCGCCGTCGCCCGCCCGGGCGGCCGGCGGTGACGTCGCCGTCGTCACCTATCCCTCGATCGTCCGCATCCGCGTTGCGCGCACCGAGCGTGCGCTCGACCGCGCGACGCGGAAGATCGAGAACGGCAAGCCCGACGAGGCGGCCGTGACGTTCAAGGTCGTCCGCCGCCAGATGTCCGCCGCCTGGCGCGGCGCCAAGTACGTGATCCGTACCACGCCGCCGCCGCCCGCCCAGGAAGACATCTTCCGGCCGAGCGCCCGCAAGAGCGGCGGCGCTCCCGTGGGCCCGAGCTACGCGAGTCCGCCCGAGACCGCGGTGCGAGTGCTCACGCTGCAGCACGACGTTGCGGCTGCCGTGGGCCAGCTGATCGACGGGTCGCACGGCACCGGCCTGAACGCGCTCGCGACGACGCTGAACTTCACGGACGATCGGCGTGACGGAGCGCTGGCGTACATCCTCAGCGTTGCGCCGCCCGCGCCGCCCGAGGGCGAGGACGCGCGCGTCGGCGCCCGGGCGAGCCAGGAGGAAGAGGACGCTGCTCCGTCGTTCGACACCCTGATGCCGGACGTCGCCCCGCAGCTCGACGACGAGCTGCAGGCGCTCGAGGGAACCAAGAGCGACGCCACGGACCTCACCGCCGGTGGGCTCCGCCTGCTCAACGCGGCGAGCGCGCAGGTCACCAAGACCAAGGCGTTCATCAACACGAACTGGCCGCCGGTCCTGCCCGAGGACTGAGTCGACCGGAGACCCGATGGTGCGAGAGCGGCCGGCGTCATGCCGGCCGCTCGTCGTTCACGGCCGCCGTCCGATCCGCGATCCCGATCGGCCGGTCACGGGATCGTGTTGCGACGGAAACCCGCCGCGGCGACGCTGGAGCGGATGACCGCAATGCCCGACCGCGATCCGCCGTCACCGCTCACCGCCGATTCGAGCGTGGGTGCCGTGATCGCCGAGTTCGTGCGGGCAACGGCGTCGGGCACAGAGCGGCGCGAGCTGCGGTCCGCGCTCAGCCACGTCGACGCCGAGCTCGGGACGATGCCGGTGCGGAGCGTTCGCGCCCGCCACGTCACCGCGCTGCTCGAAGAGTTGCGTCGCGCCGGCCTCAGCGCCAGGCGCGAGGCGGCGATCGTCGAGGCGCTCCATTCCCTGTTCGCGTTCGCGGCCGCGCGCCGCCTCATCGCCATCGATCCGGTGCCGGGATCTGGGCCTCCGCGGCGGCGCGAGCGGCCACGCGGGCAGGGCGCTACGTCCGTGCCGGCCCCGACGCCGACGTTGACGATGCTGGCGGTCGGCGCGCGAGTGGCCTTCTGGACCGCGTTGATCGTCGCGCTGGGCTTCGTCCTCCTCGTGCTCGCGCTGCTCGTCGAGCTCGGATGACGCTTCCGCGGCAGCACTGATCGTGGCCGCCGGCCTCACGCCCTGGCAGCAGCGGCTCGCGGGGACGGCGGCCGGCACAGTCCCGGGCATCCTGGTGCGGCTGAGCGGGGGCCTGATCCCGTATCCGCTGCAGGTTCTCGCCTACGGCGCCGCGGTGATCTGCGCGGCGTTCATCCTCGCGTGGGCGTGCGAGGCGGCCCAGGTGGACGTCGCGCGCGGCGCGGTCGTCGCCGCGGTCGCGTTCGTCGCGATCCTCCCGGAGTACATCGTCGAGGTCCACTTTGCCTTCAGCGGCAGGGCGGACTACGTGACGGCGAACCTGACCGGCGCCAGCCGGCTGCTGCTGGGCGTGTGCGTGGCGCTGCCCGCAATGGTCGCGGCCCTGCCGCGCCGGTGGCGACCGGGGCCTGTGGGGCCGATCG
>DATDJX010000051.1:0-4863 GCA_036520275.1 Asanoa sp. | reverse complement strand
CTGCTCGGCCGCGACGCCGGCTCCGCCGGCCCGCGGCCGAGGTCGACCTGCCGGTCGGGCTGCGGCGGCTCGTCGCCCAGCGGATGGCCCAGCTCTCGCCGGGCTGCCGAGCGCTCCTCGGCGGGTGCGCGGTCGCGGGGGAGGAGGTGGACGTCGCGCTCGCCAGGTCGCTCGCGCCCGACGCCGACGGCCTGCTCGCGGAGGCCCTCGCAGCCGGCGTCCTCGTCGACGACCCGCTCGCACCGGCTACGCTGCGCTTCTCCCACGATCTCGTGCGCCGGGCGCTGTACTCGGAGCTGACCCGCACCGAACGGCTCGGCTGGCACCGCCGCATCGCCGACACCCTCGAGGCGGCTGGCGTCCCCGAGCAGCGGCTCGGCGAGCTCGCCCGGCACCGGTTGCGGGCCGCGGTCGACCCGGCGGAGCGCCGCACGGCCGCCGACGCCTGCGCGGCCGCGGGCGCCGCGGCCGCGCGCGGCCTGGACCTGGCCGCGGCCGCCGACTGGTACGGCCAGGCGGCCGACCTGGACGACGACCCGGTCCGGCGGGCGGTGATGCTGCTGGCCCGCGCCGGAGCGGCGTTCCGGGAGGGCCGGTTCGGCGCGGCGCTGGCCGACTGCATGCGGGTCGTCGACCTGGCCGAGCCGCGGGGCCGCGCGGACCTCGTCGCCGCGGCCGCCGTCGTGGTGCGCGGCTACTACGGCGACGACGTGGTCCTGGCGCTCTGCGATCGGGCGGAGGCCATGCTCGGCGACGAGGACACCGCCCGCCACGCCCAGGTGCTCGCCCAACGCGCGTTCGTGCTCGCGCAACACGGCCGCATCGACGAGGCCGACCCGGTCAGCAAACGGGCCATGGCGATGGCCGAGCGCTCGGGCGACCCCGCGGCGCTGGTCGGCGCGGTGCACGCCCGCCACCAGGTCGCGGGGGAACCGGACGGGGTCACGGAGCGCCTCGCGCTCGGCAAGCGGATGATCGAGCTGGCCGACTCGGTGCGGCGGTTCGACACCGCGATGTGGGGCCACCTTTGGCGCATCGACGCCGCCTATCAGCTCGGCTCGCTGTCCGTCGTCGACGCCGAGATGATCGCGCTGGAGACGCTGACCGAACGCGAAGGTCCGCTGGCCCGCTGGCACTTGCTGCGCGCGCGGTCGGCGCGGGCGGCCGTGGTCGGCAGGCTCGGCGAGGCCGTGCGGCTGGTGACCGAGGCCCGCGAGATCGGCCGCCGGATGCAGGATCCGACCGGCGACGGCATGTACTGGGCCTTCATCTCCTCGCTCACGCCCTGGCTCGGCCGGCCGCCCGACCACCAGGCAACCACCGCCTGGCTCCGCGGCTCCCGAGCGGGCGAGATGGGCATCACCACCTCGACGGTCGGGCTGATCAGCGCGCTCGTGGGCGATCTGGACGACGCGGCGTTCTGGTACGACCGGTTCCGCCGCATCCTGCCCGACCTGCAGCGCGACCTGCTTTGGCTGCCGAGCGTCATCTCCGGTGGCGAGCTGGCCGCCCGGCTCGGCGATCGGGAAGTCGCCGGCCGCTGCTACGAGCTGGCGCGGCCGTGCGCGGGCTATTACCTCTACACGATCACGGCGATCAGCGGCGCCGCGCCGAGGATGCTCGGTGAGATCGCGTACCGCCTCGGTGACCTCGACCGTGCCGCGCGGCATGCGCAGGAGGCGATCTCGATGGAGGAGCGGATCGGTGCGCTGCCGGGCCTCGCCTCCGCCCGGATCCTGCTGGCGCGGGTGCTGGCGGCGCGCGGGCGGCAGGGTGATCGTGACCGCGCCCTGGCGGCCGCGGAGAAGGCAGCAGCCGCGGGCCGCCGGCTGGGCATGCCTCCGGTCACCTCGGAGGGGTCCGCGTTGGTCGACGAGCTGTCCGGCGTACGAGCCGGCGCCGCCTCGCTGACCGCGAGGGAGCGCGAGATCGCCCTCTTCCTGGCCGAAGGCCTGGCCAACCGTGCGATCGCCGGGAAGCTGGTGCTCTCCGAGCGCACGGTCGAGACCCACGTGCGCAACCTGCTGGCCAAGCTCGGGCTGGCGAACCGCACGCAGGTCGCCGCGTGGGCGGCGCGTACGGGATTGCGTAGCGGATCTGCGTAGGAGCACTGAGGCCGTACACCCGCACCGGCGCCGACGATCGGTGTCATGCGATACGCCTGGATCTACACGCTGAACCACCCCACCGGCGGGCCGCCGGTCGACGCCGTCACCGACGGCTACCTGCTCGAGGAGATCGGCCGCAGTCGCGCGACGCTGGTCTCGCTGTGGCCCTCGATCGAGGCCGTGCGGACGGCCTCGGCGGCGGTCGGCGTCCCGCGGGGCACCGTCGTTCGGGACGAGATCTACCAGGTCCGGCACGAGCTGCACGGCCCGGACCCCGCCGCGCGGCCGGCCGCGGCGACCCTGCTCGACTTCGACGGGCCCACGTCGCCGGCGCGCGTCGCCGCCGCCGAGCGCGCGTTCACCCACCGCATCCGACCGCTGATGGAACGCCTCGACGGCTGCGTGCGCGCGTTCGTGCTCTGGCAGCCCGCGACCGGCGCGCAGGTGGTGCTCGGCGTGACCGACTCGCTCGAGGCGCTCCGCCGCATCGGGCGTGCGGTCACCACCGCGCCGCTGCTGCCCGGCGAGGACGCCGCCCTCCTGCCCGGTCCCGACCGGGCCGCCATCCACACCGTCACCTTTTCGTACGAAGGAGCACTCCGATGACCAGCACTGCGGTTCGCCCGTCCATCGCCGCCGGCACCTACCGGATCGACCCCGCCCGCACCACCGTCCACTTCGACATGCGCGAGATGTTCGGTCTCAAGCCGGTTCAGGGCACGTTCACCGTGCGGGACGGCACCGTCGTGGTCGGCGCGGATCCGCAGCACTCCTGCGTGCGGGTCGAGATGGACCCGGCCAGATTCAAGACCGACAAGGCCCGCCGCGACAAGGACATCCTCAGCGACAAGTGGCTCGACCCCGCCGGTTATCCCGAGATGTCGTACGTCGGCGATCGGCTCACGGAGTCGCCCGAGGGCTGGCGGTTGTCCGGCGAGCTGACCGTGCACGGCGTCACCGCGCCGGTCGACCTGGTGCTCCTCGACGGTGCGCAGACCGCCGGCGGCGTGCGCTTCACGGCGACCGCCACGGTCGACCGGGCGGCCTTCAACCTGGGCAAGGCCATCCCGTTCGTGGGCCGCATGTTGACCGTCACGATCGAGGTCGGTGCGACCCGGGCATAGCCACCGCCGGCGCGGACGTTCCCCATCGGGAACGTCCGTGTCGCCGTCGGTAGAAGTCATGCGCGTCGTGGTGGTCAGCGGAAGCACCCGGCCTGGTTCGACGAACTCCGCCGCGCTGCGTACGGCCCACGCCGCCCTGGCCGGCGCGCTGACCACGATGGCCATGCACGTGGGCTTGCGCGGGTGACGAGGCGAGCCGAGCGGTGGCCGATCCCGCACGGTGCTACGGAGATCTGAAACACGGTTGCGGTCGGGCCGGTTTCGGCGGCCGGCCCACCGGTTAACACCTGGACGCATGGGTGACCGATGGTACGAGCAGGCGGTCGTGTACTGCCTCGATGTCGACACATATCAGGACTCCGACGGTGACGGCATCGGCGACATCCAGGGCCTGATAGGCCGCTTGGACTACCTCGCCCGGCTCGGCGTCACCTGCCTGTGGCTGCACCCGATTCATCCCGGTCCCGACCGCGACGACGGATACGACGCGACCGACTTCTACGGCGTCGACCCGCGCCTCGGCACCCTGGGCGACTTCGCCGAGCTGCTGCACGAGGCGGAGAACCGCGGCATCAAGGTGATCATCGACCTGGTCGTGAACCACACGTCCGACCAGCATCCGTGGTTCCAGTCGGCGCGCTCCGACCCGGACTCGCCGTACCGCGACTGGTACGTGTGGAGCGATACCGAGCCACCGGACCGCAAGCAGGGCATGGTCTTCCCCGGTGAGCAGGACGAGACGTGGAGCTACGACAGGACCGCGAAGGCGTGGTACTACCACCGGTTCTACAAGTTCCAGCCCGACCTCAACTTCGCAAACCCGGAGGTACGCGAAGAGATCAAGCGGGTCATGGCGTACTGGATCCAGCTCGGCGTCGCGGGCTTCCGGATGGACGCCGTGCCGTTCATCATCGAGCTGACCGAACCGGGCAACCCCGACTCGCCCAAGGACCTCGAGTTCCTCACCGAGATCCGCCGGCACGTCCAGTGGCGGCGCGGCGACGCGGTGCTGCTCGCCGAGGCCAACGTCGAGCCGGAAAACCTGGTGCAGTACTTCGGCGACGCCGGCGGCTCGGCCAACCGGATCCACATGCTCTTCGACTTCATGCTCAACGGCCGCCTCATCCTTGCCCTGGCGCGCGAGGATCCGGAGCCGATCGCCGAGGCCCTGCGGGAGACGCCGGCGCTGCCGCCCGGCGGCCAGTGGGCGACGTTCCTGCGCAACCACGACGAGATCGACCTGTCCCGACTCACGTCGGAGCAGCGCAACCAGGTGTACGAGCAGTTCGGCCCCGACGAGGACATGCGCCTGTACAACCGCGGCATCCGCCGCCGGCTCGCGCCTATGCTGGGCGGCGACCGCCGGCGCCTCCAGCTCGCGTACGCGCTGCAGTTCTCCCTGCGCGGCACGCCGGTCCTGCGCTACGGCGAGGAGATCGGCATGGGCGAGGATCTGTCCCTGCCCGGGCGGCACGCCATCCGCACGCCGATGCAGTGGTCCAGCCTGCCCAACGGCGGCTTCTCCGGCGCGCCGCCGGACAAGCTCGCGCGGCCGGTGGTCACCGGCGGTGAGTACGGGTGCGAGAAGGTCAACGTCGCCGACCAGCGGCACGACCCGACGTCGCTGCTGG
>DATDJX010000050.1:0-3806 GCA_036520275.1 Asanoa sp. | reverse complement strand
GGCAGACCGCGGACCGTACGGGTCTCGCGCCGTTGGCCCAGCACCTCGCCGCGGCGGGCATGGTCGCCGTCAACACCACCCATCGGGCGGTCGAAGCCGGCGCGCGCTTCCCCGAGCCGGTCGCCGACGTGCTCTGCGCGGTCGGCTTCGCCGTGCAGCGGGCCGGGGACGCCGGAATCGCGCCGGGCGAGGTCGTCGTGGTGGGGCACTCGTCGGGAGGGCATCTCGCGGCTCTCGCGGTGCTGGGCGGCGACCATTTCCGGGCCGCGTGCCCGTACCCGCCGGCCGCGATCGACGCTCTCGTCGGTCTGGCGGGCGCCTATGACGTACGGGCCTTGCGGGATCTCGCCGAGCCGCTGTTCGGCACCGGTCCCGAGGTGGATCCGGCGGCCTGGCGCGACGGGGACCCGCTCGCCTGGGCGCGCAAGGGTACGGGTTCCACGTCGGTACGGGTGGTGCTCGCCCACGGCACCGCGGATGCCGATCTGCCGGTGTCCATGACGACCGGCTTCGCCGACGCCCTCACCGCGGGCGGCTACGAGGTGACCGTCGCCACGGTGCCCGGCGCCGACCACCACAGCATCTACTCGGCGCAGGTCATCGGGCCCCGCCTGGTCGCATGGCTAGGCGCCGGCTAGGACCCGTCGACCGGTCAGGCTCTGCATCGGGATCGCGATCACGTGTCCGTCCCGGGCCGTCGCCGCCCAGGCCGGAGGCAGCCGCAGCGCGAGGTCGGCCAGCCGGTCCTGGTCGACGACCTCGTAGCACTCGCCGATGCCAAGAACGCTCCAGCCGCTGCTCGTGCCGAGGTCGATCTCGTCGATCTGGAAGGCCAGCACGTTGTGCCGCCGAGCGGCGGAGAGCTTGCCGCCGCCAGCGGTGCGGAAGACGACCTCCTCGCCGTCCAGCAGGTAGGTCACGGGGTGGGCGGCCGGCAGCGCGCGGTCGGTGAAGACGACACGTCCGACGATGCCCTTGCCGAGCAGGCGCAGGCATTCGGCACGGTCGAGATCGATCTGGCGGCCGGACTCGGTCGTACGGGCACCATGCTGCGCAGTCATGCGCTTCACGGTCGCTCACCGGTCGCGCTTCGGAGAGGGCCGAAGGTCCCCTGTTCGCCGGGACGATCGAGGTCACCGCCGCGGGACCGACCAGCAGAGCCAGGTGCCCGAGGGGCTGCGTGCCGTGACCTTGAGGGTGCCGCCGTGCCGGTCGGCGCGCCGCCGCATGTTGGACAGGCCACTGGACCGGGTGGTCGTACCCATGCCGACCCCGTCGTCGCGGACGTCGAGCGTGAGGCGGCCCAGCTCGGACGTCACCTCGACCTCGGCGCTGCGCGCCATTGCGTGGCGGGCGACGTTTGTCAACGCCTCCCGCAGCACCGCCGTCAGATCCTCCACGACCCCGTCCGACAGGGTGTTCTCGAGCAGCCCGGCGAACCGGACGGCGGGTTCGAAGCCGAGTGCCGGCGCGACCTCGGCGACCACGTCGAGCAGCCGGCCCCGGACGGTCGATGAACGCGCGCCGGGCGGCTGGTTGAGCTGGAAGATCGAGGTGCGGATCTGACTGATCGTCTCGTCGAGGTCGTGGATCGTGCTGCCGATCCGGTCTGCCGCGCGCCCCGAACCGAGCTGCGCCGCCACGCTCTGCAGCGAGAGCCCGGCGGCGAACAGCCGCTGGATCACGTTGTCGTGCAGGTCTGCGGCGATGCGTTCGCGGTCGTCGAGCATCGCCGCCCGCTGCTGCTCGGCGCGGGCATCCGCGAGCTCGATGGCGACCGCGGCCTGGTTGGCGAAGCCGGCCGCCATGCCGAGGCCGTCGGCCGTGAATGCGGGTTTGCCGCGCAGGCGGGCGGCCCAGAGCACACCGTGGATCTGGTTGGAGCCATGCAGGGGCACGGCCAAGACCGGGCCGATCTCGGCCGTATCGGTGGCGAAGCCGCTGCCGGCCTCCGCCGCGCCCTCGTCGAGGCGTAGCGGTTCGCCCGTGGTGAGGACCCGCCCGGACAGCGAGCCGTCGATCGGCACCCGCGTGCCGACCAGATGCTCGGCGTCGGTGCCCACCGCCACCTCGACCGTCAGCTCGTCGTCGCGTTCCTGGTCGGGTAGCACCACCGTGACGAGGTCGGCGTTGGCGATCTCCCGGGTGCGTTCGGCGATAAGGTGCAGCGGTCGGTTGACGTCTACGTCCACGGCCAGCAGCTGCCGGGTGATGACTGCGGATGCCTGCAGCCATTCGCCACGCGAGCGGGCGGACTCGTATAGGCGGGCGTTGTCGATCGCCACCGCCGCCGTCGCCGCCAGGGCGGTGACCAGCTCCTCGTCCTCGTCGCTGAACGCACCGCGGTCGCTTTCGGCAAGGTAGAGGTTGCCGAAGACCTCGTCGCGGACGCGGATCGGCACGCCCAGGAAGCTGTTCATCGGCGGGTGACCCGGCGGGAAGCCCGAGGAGCGGGAGTCGTCGGCGATCCGGTCCAGACGAATCGGCCTCGGATCCTCGATGAGGGCGCCGAGCAGACCCTTGCCCTGCGGCAAATGGCCGATCTCCTCGACGGTCTCCGGCGGCATCCCGGTATGGACGAACTGGGCCAACCCGCCGGCGGGGGAGATCACGCCGAGTGCGGCATACCTCGCGCCGACGAGCTCCCGGGCGGCCTCGGCGATCCGCCGGAGCACGGCGGGCAGCGCCAGGTCACTGATGATCAGCTGATTGGCGCGCAGGAGCCCCCTTAGCCGGCCCTGGGTGGCCATGACCTCCTGGGCGCGCTCGACCAGCTGCCTGAGGAGCTCGTCGAGCTCCAGCCGGGACAGGTCGGGAAATGTCAGCGCTGGCGCGGACGGCTGCGCGTCGGCGCCCGGTACGGGTCGGGTCGGTGCGGACGAGGCTCGGGCGGGGTCGTCGGCGGATGGTGACGATGGGGCGGACACGGCTTCCTCCGTCTCGTCCGATCGCTGGCCGGGAGCTGCTCCTCCACCGTGTCGGTCGCTGACGTGCCTTTCGTACCACGTCACCCGTCCGCGCCACCACCGAGCCGGCCAGTCGGCCGGCCGGCCGCTCAGGCGGTGCGCACACCACGGACCTGGAACACCCGGCGTACCCTTCGAGGCTCTTGGACAGCCACCCCGCCGCGCCGCCCGTGCGGCGAGCGTGGCCTATTCGGCGCTGAACGGGTGCGAGCGGTAGAAGCGGCCTTGGGCCTCGCCGGTGTCGTCGTGGTCGTACTCCAGCTTGTCGTCCACCTCCACGACGCCGGCTACGGACTCGGTGAGCCGAACCGCGATGACCGCGCTGCTCCTGCGGTCCAGCCGCCCGGACAGGGTCACCACGCCCTCGTCGACCTCGACAGCCACGGCGCCAGGATCGATCCAGAGCGCCCCTTTCAGCACCTCCTCGCGAATCTCGCGGCGGATCTCGTCGTCCGGCCGCAGGTGGACCATCAGCAGGTCCGCGCGCGACACGATACCGACCAGGCGGCCCCGCTCGTCGACGACGGGCAGCCGCTTGACCCGCTTGGTCTCCATCACCTTCGCGGCGAACGGCACCGAGTCCTCCGCCCGCACAGTGATCGCGGGCGCGGTCATGAGGTCCTTGGCCACGGCGCCGGCGGCTTTGACGCGCATGGTCCGTCGGTCGCGCCGCTCGAAGATGCGCGGCGCGTCGGGGTGGCCGGCCTGCTCGACCTTGTAAAGCAGGTCGGCCTCGGACACCACGCCAAGCACGTGGTCGGAGTCGTCGACCACGGGGACGCCGCTGACCTGCCGTTCCGCGAGGGTCTCCACGATCTCGCGGTACGGGGTGTCCGGCCC
>DATDJX010000049.1:0-54409 GCA_036520275.1 Asanoa sp. | reverse complement strand
TTGGCTTCCACGACCCAGGAGAACAGCGGATGGCTTCGGTGAAACCTGCGTACCGGCTCGGTGCCATGTCTGCAACCTGTGCAGAGTGCGAAGCGCCCGTCACCGCGATCGAAGGGCGGCCGTCTCGGCTCCGGTTGGGTCGGCAGACCACGCTCTACAGCGCCTCCGCCTGGTGCAGGCTGTTGCCTTGCGGCCACACGTTCACCGTGCCCAGCGGCGGATTGATCCACTGACACCCACGGTCCTCGGCTCGCCCGACAGGGCTGTGGTGAGTACGACAAGGGCGCCATGTGCTTCGAGCGGGCCGCCCGCCTCGGTACCCCGACGAGCAACTCGGCCCTCCAGGAGCTCGAGCGGCATGTCCAGTGCGGCTTTGACGCCTCCGGTAAGGGTGGTGGCCCACTGGCTGAGGCAAAGATCAACGCCGAGGAGATCAAGGTCGCAGCAGGCTGAGATTCGCGACCGGGCCCTACGACCGCGTAGCAGCTCGAGTGGCGTACGCCGATCGAGTAGCCGGCCGGATAGCCAGGCGAGCGGACGCCCGCGCTCGTAATGCGACGACAGCGAAACGCTCTCCTCGGCGCAACGCCGAGGCGCTGAGCGGTTGACGGCTCAGGGGCGGTAGTCACGGTTCTCGTCAAGGAACGGCATCAGAGGGCGTGTCAGCGGTTGATCATCCGCTGCATGTGTTCGGGGTAGCGCTCACCGTGGATCTCGAGCTGTCCGGCGGCCGCGGTGATTTCGTCGAGGTCCTCGGGCGTGAGGTGGACGTCGACGGCGGCGACGTTCTCCTGCAGACGGTGGATCTTCGTCGTGCCGGGGATGGGCACGATCGAGGGGTGTCGGGTCAGCAGCCAGGCCAGCGCGACCTGGGCGTTGGTGGCGTCCTTGCGGGTGGCGATCGCCGACAGCAGGTCGACCAGGGTCTGGTTGGCAATGCGGGCCTGTTCGGTGAACCGGGGAAGGTTGTTGCGCACGTCTGCGTCGGTGAACGAGGTGGTGCTGGTGATCGCGCCGGTGAGGAAGCCCTTGCCGAGCGGGCTGAAGGGTACGAATCCGATGCCGAGCTCGACCAGAGTAGGCAGGATCTGGTCTTCGGGTTCGCGCCACCACAGGGAGTACTCGCTTGCAACGCCGTAACCGACTGCACGGCGTGGGCGCGGCGGATGATGTCGACGCCGGCCTCGGACAGGCCGAAATGGTTTACCTTGCCGGCGGCGATGAGGTCCTTGACCGTGCCGGCCACGTCTTGGATCGGCACGTCGGGGTCGACGCGGTGCTGGTAGAGCAGGTCGATGCGGTCCACGCGGAGCCGGCGCAGGGAGTCTTCGACGGTGGCCTTGATGTGGTCGGGGTGGCTGTTGAGGCCGGTGGCGCGGTCGCCGTCGAAGGCGAAGCCGAACTTGGTGGCGATGACGACCTGCTCGCGGACCGGTGCGAGGGCCCGCCCGACCAGTTCTTCGTTGGTGAACGGGCCGTACACCTGAGCGGTGTCGAAGAAGGTGACGCCGCGGTCGACAGCGGCGCGGATGAGGGCGACGCCGTCCTCGAGGTCGACCGGCGGGCCGAAGCCGTGGCTGAGCCCCATGCAGCCCAGTCCGATCGCGGAAACCTCCAGTCCGCTGCTGCCGAGCATGCGCTTGATCACTGGGTGTTCTCCTCACGGGTTTCGGGTGGGTGGTCGCCAGGGTGGGCTTCACAGCAGGCCGATACGGCTTAGCCATGACTGGACGGCCGGGCCGGCGTCGGCGGCCTCTTCCCCGCGTACGGCGAGACCTTCCCCGAGGGTCGCTCCCGGACACGATGAGGTGTAGTCGCGTTCGGTTGTTCCCAGGCCGCTCATCGCGTACGTGGTGAATGGGTGGATCGTCTTGCCGGCGAAGTCGAGGCTCTCGCTGAACGTCGACATGATCATCGGTGCTCGAACGTTCCAGATCGGGCTACCCAGCAGCACCGTGTCGTAGCGTTCGATCGAGGTCAGCGGGTTTGCTATGGCCGGTCGGGCGTCGCCTTCCTGTTCCCGGAGGTTGCGTTCGACCGTCGGGGTGTAGTCGTCGGGGTAGGGGTCGGCGGCCTCGATGCGGTGCACGTCGCAGTTGATGAGCCGGCTGATCGTCTGGGCGACGACCTGGGTGTTGCCGACCGTGAGGCGCCTGCGGCCGCCGTTGAAGTAGTTCTCGCCGGCCCGCGAGAAGTAGGCCAGCAACACGGTTCCTCCGTTGGAGGGTGCCCGGCTGCCGGCCGCCCGGGGTTCGTCTCCGGGCCGCCGGTAAATGGTGCAGCCGCTCATCGTGGCGCCAACGGCGGCGCCGGCGGCGCCAAGTAGTGCGGCGGTGAGGATGGCACGGCGCCGGATCGTGTTCTCCTGGTCGTCAGCCATTGCCTCGCAACCTCAGCCTCGGTTTCGGACGCCAGGTGTGCGGCGCCCGGTGGATTGACGGGGTGGTCAGTCGACCCGGCGGCCGCCGAGCCAGCTGACCATCGCGGGGTCGCGGTGGTCGAAGAACGCGGTGGCGCCGGTGTCCAGGGCGGCGATGCGGGTCATCTCGTCGTCGGTGAGTTCGACGTCGAAGACGTCGAGGTTCTCGGCCATCCGGTCGGGGCGCACGGATTTCGGGATGACGACGACATCACGCTGGATGAGCCAGCGCAGGACGACCTGGGCGACGGACTTGCCGTGTGCGGCGGCGATCTCGGTCAGCACCGGGTTGGTGAACAGGTTGTTCTTGCCCTCGGCGAAGGGGCCCCAGGACTCGATCTGTACACCGTGTTCGCGCATGATCTGCTGGTCGGCCAGGCGCTGGAAGAACGGGTGCGTCTCGATCTGGTTGACGGCCGGGGTGATGTCGTTGTGCTGGACAAGGTCCACCAGCCGGTCGGGGTAGAAGTTGGACACCCCGATCGCCTTGATCAGGCCCTCGCCGTGCAGTTTCTGCATCGCCCGCCAGGAGCTGTAGTAGTCGCCGAGGGGCTGGTGGATCAGGTACAGGTCGAGGTAGTCCAGGCCGAGACGCCGCAGGGACGTGTCGAACTCGCGCTTGGCGGTGTCCTCGCCGGTGTGCTGGATCCACATCTTGGTGGTGATGAACAGCTCGTCACGTGGGATGCCACTGTTGGCGATCGCGCGACCGACGGCCTCCTCGTTGCCGTACGAGGCGGCGGTGTCGATCGACCGGTAGCCGGCGGCGAGGGCGTCGGTGACGACCTGCTCGGTCTGCTCGCCGGGGACCTGGAAGACACCGAACCCGAGGATCGGCATCTGGACGCCGTTGTTGAGTGTGATCAGGCGGTTCTCTGCGGCCACGATGACGTCCTTCGCTGGTCGAGGTGTCCCTGCCAGCCCGGGCGGGCTGCGGGTGTCCGGTGGTTTCCTCCCGCATACTCCACGAAACCTGACGTCCGGCGCGGGAGGCAGTGACGGTCTTCCCCGGTAATGCCAGACCCTCCCTCCCGGACCGCACAGCGTCGTACGTTCGACGACATGGACAACCGGGACGAGGTCCGGGACTTCCTCACCACCCGCCGCGAACGGCTCACCCCCGAGCAGGCCGGGGTGCCGTTCTTCGGCGGCAGGCGGCGGGTCAAGGGGCTGCGCCGCGAGGAGGTCGCGATGCTGGCCGGGATGAGCACCGACTACTACACCCGCGTCGAACGCGGCAACCTGACCGGCGTCTCCCAGTCGGTGCTCGAGTCCCTCGCCCGTGCGCTGCACCTCGACGAGGCCGAACGCGCGCACCTGTTCAATCTGGCGGACACGGCCAACACCCCGCAGCGAGCGGCCGCGGGCCGGCCGTCGCGGCGCACGGCGGGCCGCGCCGGCGTGCGCCCGGGGGTGCAGCGCATCCTGGACACCATCCATGCCCCCGCCTACGCCCGGAACGGACGTACGGACATCCTGGCCACCAACCGGCTCGGTCGTGCCCTGTTCGCCGACGCCTACGGCAGCGGCGGCGCCACCTTCAACCTCGCCCGGTATCTGTTCCTCGACCCGCGTTCGCAGGACTTCTACCGCGAGTGGGAGACCGTCGCGGCTGACTGCGTCGCCGCACTGCGCACCGAGGCCGGCCGCAACCCGTACGACCGTGGCCTGACCGACCTGATCGGCGAACTCAGCACCCGCAGCGAACGGTTCCGCATCTGGTGGGCCACCCACAACGTGAAACTGCACTACACGGCGACCAAGACGATGCACCACCCGATCGCGGGCGACCTCGAGCTCACCGGCGAAGCCCTTCACCTTCCCGGCGAGCCCGGTCTGACCATCATCACGTACACGTGCGAACCCGCCAGCCCCACCGAGCAGGCACTGGCCTTCCTCGCCAGCTGGAGCACCAGGGAGGCGGCCGCCGACGCCACCGACTAACCCACACGACCGGACCTTGGCAGGGCGGCGGAGTCGATCTTACGGGTCAGCGATTCGTCAGCGACCGCCTCAGTAGCTCCTTCAGGAACGGCCCGGTCACGCTGTTCGGGTCCCGAACCACGTCCTCCGGCGTCCCCTCCGCCACGATGCGACCGCCCTCCGGACCACCGCCGGGGCCCATGTCGATGAGGTGGTCGGCGGCGCCGAGCAGGTCCAGGTCGTGGTCGATCACGATGATCGTCGCTCCGGCCTCCAGCAGCCGGTCGAGCACTGCGACCAACGTTGCCACGTCGAGAGGGTGCAGGCCGGTGGACGGCTCGTCGAGGACGTACAGTGCGCCGCGCTGACCGGTGCGAAGCCGGGAGGCGATCCGCAGCCGCTGGGACTCGCCTCCGGACAGGGAGGGCGTCGGCTCGCCGAGCCGCAGGTAGCCCAGGCCAACCTCGGCGACCGGCCGCAGCGCCGCCGCGACCGGGGCCCGATCGGCGAACCGCTCCAGCGCGTCGTGCACGCTGAGGCCGAGCACATCGGCGATGGTGAGGCCGTCGATCCGGACGGCCAGGACGGCCTCGTTGTAGCGCGTGCCCGTGCAGGTCGGGCATTCGACCGCGATGTCGGGCAGGTACTGGACGTCGAGGTCGATGTGCCCGATGCCACGGCAGGTCGGGCACTGACCCTCGCGTGTGTTGAACGAGAAGTGCCCGGGCTTCCAGCCTCGCCGCCGGGCGCGGGCGGACTCGGCGAAGACGCGGCGGATCTGGTCGAACGCTCCCGAGTAGGTCGCCGGTGTGGACCGCGCGTTCTGGCCGATCGGCGTGGCGTCGATCTGGACGACCTGGCGGATGTCCCCGAGGTCAAGACGCCGAATGTGCCCGGGCTGCGTCCGCCCGGTCAGCAGCGCCCGCGCGGCCGGGACGAGGCTGTCCAGAACGAGGGCGGTCTTGCCCGCGCCGGACGGCCCGGCCAGCGCGGTCAGCCGGTTCACCGGGAACGCAACTGTGAGGTCGTGCAGGTTGTACAGGTCACCGATCTCGATGCTGATGTCCTGACCGGGACCGGGCGGCGCCCGACGCTCACGCGCGACGGCTGTGGCGGCGTCGAGGAACGGACCCATGATCGAGTGCGGGTCGTTGCCGACCTGGCCCGGGGTGCCCTGGGCGATCACGCTGCCGCCGTTGGCGCCGGCCCCGGGGCCGAGTTCGATGATCCAGTCGGCGGCCCGGATGAGCTCCCGCTCGTGCTCGACCACGACCACGGTGTTGCCGTTGTCGGCCAGGGCATTGATCGTCTTGCGCAGCCCGTGGACGTTGGTCGGGTGGAGGCCGACCGACGGCTCGTCCAGCACGTAGAGCATGCCCGTGGTGCTCGTACGCACCGTCGACGTGAGCTCGATCCGCTGCAGTTCCCCGGTGGACAGCGAGGCGCCGGGCCGATCCAGGGTCAGGTAGCCGAGCCCGACGTCGAGCAGCGGCAGGACCGTTCCGTTCAGCTCGGCTAGCAGACCGTTGGTCAGGCGCTCGAGCTCGGTGGGCAGCTGTGCGGTCAGGCCGGCGGTGAATCCTCGCAGCTCATCCAGGCCGAGCGCGCTGATCTCGGCGATGGTGCGGCCACCGAGCCGGGAGGTCAGCGCCTCGGGCCGCAGCCGGGCGCCGTGGCACACGGAGCAGACCCGGGTGACGAGAAACCGCTGCGCCAGGCGACGCGTGCGCTCGTTGTCGCCCCGCATTGAGCGTTCCACGGCGGCGATGGCGTTGTCGTAGTTGACCGACAGTTGAACGGTTCGGCCGTTCCGCCCCGAGCGTAGCGTCACCGGCCGCCGGACTGGTTTACCGTGCAGCACGATGTGGCGCTCGCGCTCGGTCAACGAGCGGTACGGAACATCGAGCCGTACCCCCAGCTCTCCCGCGGCGTACATCGACAGTCGCCTACCGCCGGTGTTCCACGGCAGCACGGCACCCTCTTCGATCGTCTTGCCCGGATCTGGAACCAGGGTGTTGATGTCCACTTCGGACCGTACGCCCAGGCCCTGGCACGCCGGGCATGCGCCGTACGAGTTGAAGGAGAACGACTCGGCGCTTGGGTGCTCGAACCGCGCGCCGCACACCGGGCAGGTGATCTCCTCGGCATAGGTGGCGATCGACGGCCCGACCCGGTGACCGTTCGGGCACAGGTGCGATCCCAGTCGCGACATCATCAGGCGCAGCACGTTGAGCACCTCCGACATGGTGCCGACCGTGCTGCGCGGGCCTGGTATCGGCGGGCGTTGCCGCAGCGCCAGCGCGGGCGGGAGATGGTCGATGCGGTCCACGTCCGGACGTTGCGCCTGAGTCAGCCGTCGGCGGCTGTACGTGCTGAGACTCTCCAGAAACCTTTGCATGCCCTCCGCGTACAGCGTTCCTATGGCCAGGGACGTCTTGCCGGACCCGGAAACGCCGACCACCGCGACCGTCCGCCACAGCGGCACGTCGACGTCGATGTTCTGGAGGTTGTTGTGCCGGGCCCCGTGCACGCCGATGACCGTGGGCAGGTTACCTGGTACCGGATGGTCACCGGTCGCGCTGCCGGGCACCCTGAGGCTGATCGGCGGCTCGGCAAGGACAGCCGGGCGGCTCGGCTCCGGCCCGGCGTCCGCACCCCGTGGGCGGTTGGCGCTCCGGTCAGATCTGCCCATCGTGGTGCCCCCGTGTACGCCCGTACGTGCACGATGCTTCCACGTTGCCAAGCCTGCAGAACCTGACCGCCAGGATCTGGCCCGATGACTCCCCGGTTCTGATCAGGGGTGGATCGGTGCGCTGGGCCCGAGGTCGAGGCGGGTCGAGTGCAGGATCATGAATGTGCTGGTGTTCGTGAGCTCCTCGACGTCGGCGGCGGCCAGCACGCCCGTGTATTTCGCGATGACGGGAGCGGCGGCTCGGTTGGTCAACTCGTTGAAGTAGGTCTTCACCGCGGCCCAGACGTTCGGTCCATATTTCACGAAGTACGGAGTCGGGTCGACCGTGGCGAGGGCCTGCCGGGCGCTTGCCTGGATGTCGGCGATGTACTGCTGGTGCACCTGGACGTCGTCCCGGTTGCCGAGTCGGCCGAGGTGTCCGCCGATGAGGTGTTTCCAGGGGTAGCCCAGCGCGGTGGCCGGGGCCTGGATGTACCCGGGCACGTCTTCGCTGAGGTTGAGGTCGTTGATGGGCACCCAGCCGGGGTTGACGATGTCGACGAGCATGAGGGCGTCGTGGTCGGGAAAGTGGATGAAGATGTTGTCCGGCGAGTGGTTGGGTCCGTGCCAGGCGAGCTCGACGCGTTCGCCGCCGACCTCGAGGGTGTAGCGGTCCTGGAAGGTCACCTCGGGCGCCGGCCTGGCCGGGTTGTCGTCTCGCAGCAGCAGCCGCCGGGTTTCTTCGTGCCCGATGCGGACGACGTTGGAGTCGAACAGCGACGACGCGCCGGAATGGTCGTCGTGGTGGTGGGAGTAGACGAGGTGGGTCACCGTGTTGGTCACCCCCTCGGCGGCGGCCATCTCGTCGACGGCCCGCCGCAGGTTGTGGCCGATGGTGGGGGGAGCGTCGAACAGCACGACACCGTCCCGGGTGGTCAGGAACGCCGACTGGTACGTACCGTCGGTGACCCAGTAGAGGTTCCGCTCGACCCGCCCGACGTGGTACCCCTGATCATTCAGGGCCGGGCCGAGCGAGGACGGTGGGATCGGAGCGTAGTCGGGCAGGTCTGCGGCACTGTTCGCTCCGGCGCCTGCTGTTGTCATGGTGTCTCCCTGGAAGCTTGAGCACGTCCCTGCGCGGTCGTGCGAGCCTGTGCGATGTACCTAGGCTCATCTTTCGCCAGGTGAGGGGGCGTCACCCGGTTTTGGTGATTCATGCGCCGTTGACAGCACGAGCGCTAGCCTGTTACGGAAGGGACTGTGTTGACGGCAGGTGGGGTGTCAGGCGTAGGCGCTGAGGCGGGCCCGTGACGTTGGATCGCGCTAACCCTGGGCTGATCGACCGGGCTGATCTTCTCGCCGCTCTCGATCGCGCGACGGCGAGCAAGGTCGCGATCATCTCGGCGCCGGCCGGGAGCGGCAAGACGTCGCTCTTGCGTGCCTGGGCCGACCGTACCGGGCAGGCGCACCGGCTCGCCGCCGTCCAGGTGCAACGCGATCGGCAGGATGCTCAGACTTTCTGGCTTGCTCTGCTCGGCGCGGTCCGCCAGGCCTCGGGCGCAACCGGCGGCACGGAAGCGCCAGCCGCGACGCTTGACTTCAACGCCCAGGCGATGGTTGACCGGGTGCTGTCCGAGCTCGCCGATGCTCGCACCGATATCACGCTGGTGATCGACGACCTGCACGAGCTCAATCCCGACGCTCTCGGCCAGCTCACTCGCCTGTTGACGAACCTTCCGCCGCACGTTCGCGCGGTCCTGGCAACGCGTCGGGATCTCCAGCTGCGCCTGCATCGGTTGCGACTGGCCGGCGGGCTGGCCGAGATCCGCGCGGCCGACCTGCGCTTTACCGAGCGCGAGACACGCGAGCTTCTCGATGCCGCTGGAATCAAACTGTCCGAGGCCGGTGCGGCGCTGCTGCACCAGCGAACGGAGGGGTGGGCCGCGGGCCTGCGGCTCGCGGCGATCGCGCTTGCCGATCACCCCGACCCGGAGCGCTTCGTCGTGGAGTTCTCCGGAAGCAACCGTACGGTCGCCGAGTATCTGATCGCCGAAATGCTGGAGCGCCAGCCGGCCGAGGTCCAGCAACTGCTTCTGCGTACGTCCATGCTCGATCGGGTCAACGGTGAACTGGCAGATCTGCTGACCGGCCGCCCCGGCTCGGAACGGATCTTGTTGGAGCTCGAGGACGCGAACGCGTTCGTCGTATCCCTCGACGCCGAGCGCACGTGGTTTCGCTACCACCACCTGTTCGCGGACCTCCTGCGCCTGGAACTGCGGCGGACGTTGCCGGAAGAGCTGCCAGGGCTGCACCGGCGGGCCGCCGAGTGGTTCATTCAGCGGGGCCGGCTTGTGGACGCCATCCGGCATACCCAAGCGGCGGGTGACTGGCCGGCAGCGGCTCGGTTGCTCGCCGACTATTCGTTCAGCCTGACCCTCGACGGGCAGGCGCCGACCGTCCAGGCGCTGCTGGAGGCCTTCCCGCCGGGCGCGGATCACCCCGAGCTGGCCCTCGTGCGTGCCGGCGGTGACCTGGTCCAGGGCCGCCTGGACGAGGCGGCCGCCCTTGTGACGGTCGCCGAGGCGTACCTCGTAGCGGCACCACCCGATCGCCGGCACCGCATACAGGTGGGGATCGCGTCGGTGAAGCTTTCGCTGGCCAGGCGGCGCGGCCACCTGGCCGGCGTCGTAGAACAGGCCACATTCCTCGCCTCCCCGGTGGCCGGACAGTCCGATGAGGACATTGCGCTCGACAGCGAGCTACGTACGATTGCTCTCATGAACCTGGGGATCGTCGAGGCGTGGTCCCTGAGACTTGAAGACGGTGAACGCCACCTCCGGGAGGGCGCCGATCTCGCCCGGAAGATCGGCCGGCCATACCTTGAAGTCGGTTGCCTCGCGCAGCTTGGCTTCGCATCGAGGTTGCGGTCGTTCGCCATCGCCCAGCGGCGGTGCCACGAGGCGATTGCGTTCGCCGAGCGACACGGCTGGGGCGCGGAATGGATGATCGCTCCGGCGTTGGTAACGCTCGCCGAGACGATGACCTGGATGGGCGGGTTCGACGAGGGCGACCGATGGCGGCAGCGGGCCGCGCAGGCGCTGCAGGCCGACACCGGGCCGGGTATCACGCTGCTGCTTCACGTGGTAACCGGGATGCTGCATGCCGGCCGCGGCCATCTCCGCGAGGCGTTGCACGAGTTTAGCGCGGCCGAGGGCCTGCAGTCGCAGCTGATAGGCCGGCATGCGCTGACGAGTCTGGTCACCGGCTGGAGGTTGGCCACACAGGCCCGCCTCGGGCGGCTCGGCGAGGCTCGTGCCTCGCTCGCGGCGGTCGACGGCGAGTGTGCGAACTGGGGGGAGGTCCGCAATGCCTCCGCGGTGACATGCCTCGCGGAGGGCGACCCCGCCGGAGCGCTCGGCGCACTCGAGGACGTACTCGATCACACGGCACCGGTCATCCATGACTTCACGGTCGTCGAGGCGAGCCTGCTGGTTGCGCTGGCCCACCGTGAGCTGGGTGACATGCGGGCCGCGCATCGCTCCGCGGAGCGCGCACTCGCCCTCGCGGAGCCTGAGCGGCTCGTCCTGCCGTTCGCGATGACCGGGTCGGGGGAGCTGCTGGAGGGTCTGCCGCGGCACGACACCGCTCACGCCGCACTGCTCGCGGACATCCTCGATGTGCTGAACGGTTCTACCTTGACGGTCCGCGACCAGGCCGCGGCGCCGCCGACGGAGGAGCTCACCGCGAGCGAACTCAGGGTGCTGCGATATCTCCCGACGAACCTGTCCAGGCCTGAGATCGCAAGCCAACTCTCGGTCTCGGTGAACACCGTCAACACACACGTCCGCAACATCTACGCCAAGCTCCAGGCCCGCGACCGGTCCTCGGCCGTGCAGCGCGCTCGCGATCTTCGACTACTGGCCGCCGGCCCCACGCGGTAGCGCACGGTCACCTGATCCTGGTGAGGAGCGTTCACCAGCCAAACCTCGACCATGGCCTCATGGACGCAGCAGCCGCGCGGTACGCGATCCGGATCAAGGGTCAGCTCGGTGCCACTGTGCTCTCCGCGTTCCCGGCCATGGTGCCGCAGCGCCGAGGCGCCGACACCGTGCTCATGGGCCGGCTGGACCGGTCGGCACTGTTCGGCGTGTTGGCCGAGGTGGAAGCGCTCGGCCTCGACCTGCTGGAGGTCCGCCGGCTCATTTCAAACGAATCACACGACAACCGCACACCGTGAGGGTGACTGCTGCGGGTGCGTCCGCCACGATGACCAATTCGACGGTGCGCGACCCGATCGCCGACACACACTCAAGGTTGACGACGTGACCGGGTATACCCGCCGGGGAGGCAGCGCCATGACCGATGATTCCCAACGCGCCGAGTTGCTTCGGCGAGCGCGCGCACACCTACGCAGGGCCGACCCCGTGCTGGCGCGGCTTGTCGACGAACGGCCGGACTTCGATCCGCGGGCCTGGATGGCTGCGCTGCCGCCGATGGACCTGTACGGTGCGCTGCTGTTCCAGGTCACCGGACAGCAGCTGTCCGTGCCGGCGACCCGCCGGACCCTTGCCCGCATCGAGGCCCTGTTCGGCGGCCGTCTTCCGGCACCCGCCGAGCTGTTGGGAGTGGATCCCGAACAGCTCCGCGCGGCCGGCCTCTCATGGCGGAAGATCACCACCCTGCGCGACCTCGCCGAGCGGCTGTCGGACGGCCGGCTGAACCTGGGAGTGTTGAGTGGCCTCTCGGACGACGAGCTCATGGCGGAGCTCACCGCCATTCCGGGGATAGGTCCGTGGACCGTCCAGGGCGCCCTCATCCTCGCCCTCCAGCGAGAAGACGTCGTGCTGCCGGGCGACCTTGCGCTGCAGAAGGCGGTTCAGGCCACGTATCGGCTCGACCATCTCCCCACCCCGGCGGAGGTCCTCGCCATCGCCGAAAAATGGCGGCCTTATCGCAGCCTCGCCACGAGCTACCTATTCTCAGCCGCCTTCGAGCCAACGACAGGCCGTTGAACCGTGAACGACCGACCTGCCGCCGGTCATCGACTGGCTCGTCGCCGCGTTCCTTGTCCGGCAGATAGCCACCGGAGTCCACTTCCAAGTCGTCACCAGCGGGCGGCCGGATGATCTCGACGGCACGCGCCGACCATGGCTTGCCCGCGTCGGGTCCCACTGTCCACGGTCGTTGGAGCCGCTGCAACGCCCGAGATGCCAACTGCCCAATGGCGCTGCTTGGCATCAGCTCACGACCATGCCGGGGCACTGAGCACGCCTGGCCGTGCGGTCGGACCGCGGCGGGTCAGCCGGCAGTTCGCGTGACCATGTCCTTGAGGATGGTGAAGCTCTCCTCGTCGTCGGCGGTGGTGCCGTGGGGTTCGCGGAAGCGGGCCAGACAGACGGCGACTTCGGTGAGGTCCCAGCGGCGCCGGTAAAGGTCGAGGAGGTCGGTGCGCAGGGAGTTGCCGGTGGCGGCGGTGTAGGCGGCGTGCAGGGTGCCGTCACCCGGGTCGAGGTCCCACAGGTCGCGTTCCGGCGAGGCCATCAGCGCGGTGTCCCAGTCGATGAGTAGCCAGCCGCCGTTGGTGCGCATGGTGTTGCCGGGGTGTGGCTCGCCGTGGGTGAGCACCCGGCCGGGCGGGTCGGCGCGGGCGGCGCAGACCAGGTCGTCGTAGCGGGCCAGGGCGCGGCGCACCGCGGGCGCGTTAGCGGTGAGCAGTTCGGTCGCCGGCCGGGCGTACGGGCCCAGCCCAGAGTCGCCGCTGTCGCTGCCGTCGAGGGCGGCGGTGACGGCGTCCCGGAATGGGACGGCGTAGTCGTCGGGGAGCGCCCGGACGCAGACCTGCGGTGGTGCGGTGTGGACGGCGACAAGGAGGTCGAGGACCGCGCGGCGGTGCTCCGGGGTGTAGGTGCCCCAGTCGAAGCTCTCGCCCGCCACGAACGGGTAGACCGCCACCGCGAAGGTCCCTTCGACCAGGGTCAGCGGCTCGCCGTCCCGGGCCGGCAGCGGGGCCACCACGAAGTCGCGACCGGCGGCACGGAGGGCCTGCGCGGTAGCCAGCGACGCGCGCAGGCGGTCGGAGCTGGCCGTGAGCGGCTCGCCGGTGGTGACGCGGCGGGTGCGTAGGTCGTCGACGGTGACGAACCGGCGGGCGCCGGCGGTGTCGGTGAGCTCCCAGTGGTGACTGCCGAAGCCGACGGGCCGGTACGCCAGCGTCGCGGCGCGCAACGACCAGCCCGCCTCCAGAGCAGCGCGAAGCGCCGGCTCGGGCAGGTCAGGCGGTGGGGTCTGCACCCGCCCACGATAGGGGCAGGGCGGTCCGGCGCAATCGGATGAATCAACTCGGTGGAGGTTGCTTCGGGAGGATGGATTCGGGCGAGGCAGGGGTGGGTGCGGGCCGGCTGCGCGGTCATCCGTGCGCGACCAAGGTCACTGGCGCTCGATCCTTTGTAGCCCGTGCGTGGGCGTCCACCACTCGACGACGAGCATCGTGGCCTCGTCGTTGAGGTGAGTGTGCACGACCTCGGCGATGTCGGCGTGGAAGCGGTCGCCGTCGTGTCCCTCGGTGTGCAGTTCGGCGATCGCCCGACCGGTGATCTTCGCCTCACCCGGCCACTGCCGCTCAGCGCCCTCGATCGGGTCGACCGTGGCGCTGTGCAGGGCGAACCGCGGATCCCGACGGAGATCGGCGCCCTTACGTGCTCTGGGCATGGAGCCGAAGACCAGCTCGCCGTTCTCGATGACGGCCTCGATTCCGGAGATCCGTGGCGACCCGTCGGCTCGCAATGTCGCGATCGTCTTGTGCCTGTGGGCGTCGAACAGTGCCCGCACGCGCTGCGCGAACTCAGGCTCTGCCTGTTCGATGTCTTGCCATGCCGTCACACGGGCATGATGCCACCGATTGACCGGCAGAGCGGGATGCGCCAGTCGATCAACTCGGAAGTGGGCATGGACCTTGCTCGCCGAACCACAGCGCCGCACCAGTGATGGCGGGCGGCTGGCGGCTATCGGCCGGCCGCCGCATCCAGATTGCGGATCAGCCGCTCGGTCAGGTCCAGATAGGTAGTGATCTCGGCGTCGGTGAGCCCCGCGGTGGCCGCGGCGTTCACCGCGCGGGCGGCGGCGACAAGGTCGCCTTCGAGCGCGTGAGCATGCTTGGTCAGCCGGACCCGGATGCGGCGCCGGTCCGCCGGGTCGGGAGTGCACCGGACCAGGCCATCTCGCTGCATGCGTTGCAGCGTGTTGGCCATCGTCGGCTGCTCGATGCGGACCCGGTCACACAGCTCGCGCTGGGTTAGGCCGTCCTGTTCGAACAGGGCGAGCAGCTGGGCGAACTGCCCAGGCACCACGCCGTACGGCGCGATCCGGTCGGCGAGGATCTGCGCGAGCAACCGGGCCAGGTGGTTGACCTGGTAGCCCAGCGACTCCTCGCGGGCCAGCGAGGCCGTCACGACCGCTGGGCCCGGGCGCGGGCCCAGCGCCGAAGCCTGGGCCATTGCCACATGAGGAGGCCGTCGATGACCAGGAGCGGCAGAACCACCCAGCGGATCGCCGCCTGAAGAACCGGACTCGGCTGGCCCGGCAGATAGACGTAGAGGATCAGCAGCGCTCCGGTAACGAGGTGGGCGAGGCGTTGCCGGTCGCGGATCCTCTTGCCGCGGGTGGTGCGGCCGAACGTGGCGGTGCTCATGACGGCCCCGATCCTCAAGTTCCATAGCTTGCTATGAGCATTGCATAGCAAGCTATGGGAGTCAAGAGTCGGTCGGGACCCAACGCACGCCTGCCTCGGGGCGTACAGAGCACCCTGGCTAAGCTGCTCGGACTGCCGATGCCGACCGTCGCCGCGGTGACCGGACATGCCTTCAGAGGTGGGCGATGCCATGCTGACTCCGTCGACCGCGGCGATATCGGCGGCGACCGGTCGTCGGTGCGGCGGGCCCGAGGCCTCACCGCCGACCGGTCGATCTCGCCGTGCCCGGAGCCGGCGTGGCGACCCAGGCGATCGAACTGGTGCGGCCCTTGGCCGGCAAGCAGTGAGGCACCGCGGCGCGATCGAGGCGACCAGGTACGCCGCGGCCATCGACGCCCTGGAACAGCCGACAGTTGTCAACCTGCAGTGACACCGGAAGGGAGAGGCGACGATGGCCGAGGTGACTGTGGACTTCAGCGGGACGACGGTATTCGTGGCCGGCGGCACCAGCGGGATCAACTTCGGTATCGCCGAAGGGTTCGCCGCCGCCGGTGCGCGCGTGGCCGTGATGAGCCGGTCCCAGGAGAAGGTCGACGCGGCGGTGACCCGGCTGCGGGCGCTGGGCGCCCACGCTACCGGTGAGGCGGCCGACGTGCGCGACTGGGAGGCTACGAGCGGGGCATTGCGGCGCGCTCACGAGTCGTTCGGCGACATCGACGTGCTGGTGTCCGGTGCCGCCGGAAACTTTCCGGCCGCGGCGCTGGACATGTCGCCCAATGCCTTCGGCTCCGTCGTCAGCATCGACCTGCTCGGGTCATATCACGTGTTGCGGGCCGCCTACCCGCTGCTGCGCAGGCCCGGTGCGGCGGTCATCAACGTGTCGGCACCCCAGGCGTTCCTACCCATGGCGCTGCAGTCACATGTGTGCGCCGCGAAAGCAGGCGTCGACATGCTGACCCGCGTGCTTGCCATCGAATGGGGAGGCGACGGCATCCGGGTCAACTCGGTCGTCCCCGGCCCCATCGAGGGCACTGAGGGCATGATGCGGCTCGCCCCGACCCCCGAGGCCCGCGAGATCGTGCGCGCGACTGTGCCCGCCGGCCGTTGGGGTGTCCCTCGTGACGTCGCTGACGTGTGTCTGTTTCTGGCATCGCCGCTGGCGGCCTATGTCACCGGCGTCGTCCTTCCCGCCGACGGCGGCTGGTCACTTGGCGGGGCCGGCACGGCGATGACGGCCATCGCCGCCCAGCTGGCGGGGTAATAAGGCGGCACCCCGATGGAGTCCGACGCACGGCCGGGCGGACACAATCCGCCGGAGCATCCGGCAAGCGATCGAATGCAGCGCAGCGCGCCGCGGACGCCGCGGAGCGGCCCCGGCACGATCTGGATCAGCCGGGCCGGGGACGCGGCTCCACGACGCCGGTGGGGAACCGGGTAGCCGGATGGCGTTGGCCCGCTGCCGGGCGGTGCCGGTCCGCGACCGGGCCGGTCACCGCATCGAGCCGGGCCGAACCCGCGCCGGCCGGCGCTGTCCCGGCATAGGGCCGGCTGGCCCGGGCGACGCGACGCCTACGATTGCCGGGTGAACGACGAGGCGAGCAGCGCGCCGGTCGTCGAAAGTATGCGGTCGGCTGCCGGCCTTGGCCGGGCCGACATTCACCTGCACACCAACCTGGGCGACGGCTGGATCAGCCCCGCGCGATTGGTCCAGACGGCGACTCTCCGGAAGCTGACGGTGATCGCGGTAACCGATCACGACCATGTCGAGGGTGCACGGCGGGTCGAGGAACTGCTGGCCGGACAGAACTCCGCGGTGCAGATGATCACCGGGGTTGAGGTCTCCACCCGGCACGGTCACCTGCTTGGCCTGTTCGTCAAGAATGCGCCCAGGCCGCTGCGCCCGGTTCAAGAGAGCATCGACGCCATCAAAGAGCAGGGCGGGCTGGTGATTGTGCCGCACCCCCTCGGGAGGATGGTGCCGAGCCTGAGCCGCCGGAGGATCGACGCACTGCTCGCCGCCGGGTACGAGATCGACGCGGTTGAGATGTATAACCCCAGTCCGGCCAACTCGGCTCAACGCGGCGCCGTGCGCACGGCCAACCAGGAGTGGGGCCTGGCCGAGATCGGTGCGAGCGACGCGCATTTCTGGCAGCACATCGGTGCCGCCTACACGCGCTACCCGGGAACCACACCCGATGATCTGCGCCGAGCCATCGTCGACCGCACGGTGCGAGCCGGCGGGCAGGAGCAGCGGCCGGCCCGCCTCAATCCGGCCGTCTATGTCGGACAATGCGCCTGGAGCTGGTTTGTGGACCCACCGCGCCGTATGGTCCGTCGCCGCCGCGAATCCCGCGTCGAGCATCGGGCTCGCGACGGCTGATTCCGGCGTCGATCAGAGCGTGCCAGGCTCGACGCTGGCAAGGCGTGGCTCGGCGCATGGCGCGACAGGCGCCGCGCACGTCGCTGCTACGCGGCCATCGCCTCGGTGGCCTCCGCTCCAGGTGCCACCGGTTCGGCCGGCCAGAACCGGCGGAACATGAACCACTGCGTCGGGCACTGCCGTACCACCTCTTCCTGACAGGCAAACAGGTACTGCGTCAGCCGCTGCAATTCCCGCGTTCTCTCCGTGTTGTCGCTCACCGCGCGTGGGAAGATCGGCGGGAAGGCTCGAACGTAGTAGCGATTGCGGGGCGCGTACCAGACGTAGCCGGGCATGATTGACGCGCCCGATTTGAAAGCCAGCGCGGCCGAGCCAGTGGGCACGTAGGTCCTGTGGCCGAAGAACGTCACCTCCACGCCCCGTTCTCTGGTCACCGGCCGGTCTATGACGATCGCTACCGCTCTACTCGCGACGAGTTCCTCCATCACGCGGCGGGCGGCACTCGAGACCGGGATGATCTCAACGCTCTTCTCGCGTCGATGCCCTTGGAGGAGGCTGTTCAGCCGCGGATCCTTGAATGTGTCCGCAATAGCTGAGAGCGGCACGTGGCGCGCGGCGATGGCACCGGCCAGGTCCCAGCTTCCAAAGTGCCCGGTAGTGATGATCACCCCCCTGCCGGGTGCCATCGCCCGCCGGACACACTCTTGCCAGGTCATGCCTTGCGTCAGATCCTGAGTGCGTGCGTCGACATCCAGCATGTCCACGTAGGGCAAGCAAATCAATGATGCCGCCGTTCGGCCGTAGTTGCTCCAGGAACTCAGCGCGGCACGCTTGACGCGAAGGTCGGAGGGGGGAAGCCCCAAGACCTTCGCCATGTTCTCCTGCGTCACCAAACGCTTGGAGCGCCACCCCAGGTAGCTCGCCGAGGTGACCGTTGAAGCAAGCCCGTGCCTGACCCGACGCGGCGTCCTACCCGCAACGGCAATGCCCGAGCGTGCGAGCCAGTATGCGGACGACACCCTGTGATCTCCCTACGTCCGGGGAATCCCATCATCAAAGACGAACAGCGAACCAGGCAGTGCCGACGTCTGAACTCTGTATGACCCGGTGGTTAACCCTGGCGGTTGAGTGAGGCCGTGCCGTGGTTGATGATCCCTGGCAGGGTCGTGGCAGCGACGTGGCGTGCACGACCGTCCGAGGTCGCGGCGCTGTCAGGCGGACTCGCCACAGCGGACGAGTCCGCCGGACAACCTCGGATCAGCTGCAGCCGGGGAACGCGAAGGATCCGATCCTCGTCTGCCACCCGTTGTTGGAGGAGTTGCGGTAGTACTGGTTCACGTACCAGAAGGTGCAGTCGTCGACCGGGTCGACGTTCATCGACGTGTAGTCGCCCCAGCGGTTGCTGACGAGCTGGGACCCGGTGCCGGCGATCATGCTCCCCTCGCCCTGCATGGTCCCCGGCGGAGCGGACGCGAGCCGTCCGGTGAACCGGACGCCCGGGAAGACCTGCTGGCTGGAGACGCTGTAGCCCAGCGCCATGTTGCCGTTCTTGTCCATCGCGACGCTGCCCATCCAGCGGTTCACCTTGTCGGCGGGCGAGTGCGTGCCCTGCTGGAAGACGGTCCACCCGGCGCCGGTGTTGCGCAGCTCGTACCACCGGGTGCCGGCCAGCTTTGGCCGGGCCTCGACCGACTGGTTCGTCACCATCGCCTGGTGGGTGCCGAAGTTCCGATACGCCAGCCGCCAGATCGGCCGCTGCCGGTACGACAGCACGTCGAGCAGGTTGCTCGTGCCGGGCTGCGGGATGCAGGCGCGGGCGTTGTTGCCACGGCACGGGAAGATCGAGTCAAACGGTGCCACGGCCAACGACCCGGTGAAGGTGAAGGTCGACGCTGCCGGCGTCGCCCAGTCGACGTGGAACTCGAACACGTTCAGCGCGTCGGCCGGGGCTCCGTACTGCGCACCGTCGTCCATCGACCCGACGAAGTAGTTCGGCGACCCGGCTGGTGGCAGCCGGTTGCCGTCCAGGTCGGTGGGCAGCAGGCCGTCGCCTTGTAGCCACGGTGTGTTGCCCGGCGGGAGAAGGAAGCTCACCACCGCGGCGTTCGGGTCGCCGGCGTACAACTGTTCCTTGTTGACGACATACGCACCGTTGCCGGCGAAGTTGTCGTTCGCATCGAACTCCCTGGTGCTGATGTAGAGCCCGTCCGGCCAGACGCCGTACTTCGGGTAGTCGGGGAAGTTCAGCCCGGTCGACACCGCGTACCGGAAGTAGCCGCCCAGCGGGTCGCCCGTCTGCGACACGGCTATGCAGTTCCAGTAGGTGGGGCCGATGGCGGTGAACTGGGTGAGGATCCACCGGTCCGCGAACTGATCGTGCAGCACGATCGGGTCGCCCGAGCTGTCCGAGCAATGCGGCACGGCGAAGCCTTGCCACAGGGTGCCGAGGTCGGCCGGCCCGAACAGCTTCGTGCCGAACTTGTTGTAGACCGCGAAGCTGAGGTTGACCATCTCGACGTAGTGGTTCGGTCCGACGTCACCGACCGAGTCGGAGGGCGAGACCTGCTGGATGTTCGGCACGCCCTCGAACGACTGGATCAGCGTCGGCGCGTCTCCGGCACTGGCCGCCGCCGGTACGGCGGCATCGCCGGTGAAGCCGTTGTCGCGGGGAATGACACCCCGCTCGACAGGAGCGGTACCTGTGGTGCGCGGCGCGACCGCGGGTAGCTCCCGTAGCGGCCTGGTTCGATCGAATGCGGCGACCTTCGACATCCTGGGTTTCCCCTGCTCCTGGCGCTGCACCCCGGGTGCGCCGGCGGCGCTGGTGGCCACGAGCATTGGTGCGAAGAGCACCGCCACGCTGATGGCGATGGCGAGGCCTCGGGGGCGGGCGGAGGCCGGTAACACGGTGCCCATGTGGGGCTCCTCCCGGTGCATGGTGCGGAGACGACCGGCGGGTGCGGCCCCGTAGTCGGTCGCACCCGCCGGCTACGGGTGCGTCGGTGACGTACCACTGAACTCGCTAGCACCATGCCGGGGATCGGTCAACAACTGTTCGTCGATCCGCCTGCGGTATGCGAACCGTCCGACGTGGCCGCCACGTGCCCGACGCGGCCGCCAGCGGTGGCCAACCCCGGTCAACGCCCGCGAACAGTGGCGGCGGTGACCAGCGAGAACTCCGGGCAGTTCGATCGAAATCGACTGCGGTCGACAATTCCTAACCCGCGTGACGGTCAGCAGGAAGTCAGCCAACGCGTCGTTCACCGCTGGACCGGGTGGCACAACCGCCGTCTGATCTGAGCAGCCTGCTGCTCAACGACATCCAGCGATGCCGGCCCTCGGGCGGACGTTCACACCGAATAGGACACTGGTTCGATCCGGTATCGCCCACTTTGTCGGCAAGTGCGCGAGAGCATGCCATCCGCCGGGCGGACAGACGCTACGTTCATGCCTGGTGTGCAGCGAGCTTGGCTTTGAGGTCGTTCTTGAGGACCTTCCCGACCTTAGATCTGGGGAGGTCTGGCCACACCTCGATCTGCTTCGGGGTCTTCACGCTGCCGATCCGTTGCTTGACGAATGACTTGATCTCGGACGGGTCGAGGGTGGCGCCGGTGCGCAGCTGCAGCACGGCAGTGAGCCGTTCACCCCACTTGTCGTCGGGCAGGCCGATGACCGCGCAGTCCTGGACAGCGGGGTGCTGCATGATCGTCTGTTCGACCTCGGTGGAGTACACGTTGAAGCCGCCGGTGATGACCATGTCCTTCGCGCGGTCGACGATGAACAGGAAGTTGCCGTCGTCGAGGTAGCCGATGTCGCCGGTGTGATGCCAGCCGAAGGCGGAGGCGGCCGCCGTGGCCTGCGGATCTCGGTGGTAGCCGCGCATCACCAGCGAGCTGCGGACGACGATCTCCCCGATCTCACGTCGCGCTACCAGCGCTCCGCTCTCGTCCATGATGGACACCGTGACAAGTGGTGCGGGGCGTCCCGCAGAGGGGAGTCGCTCGGTAGCGACAGTTCCATCGGGACGGAAGTGGTCGCCCGGGGACATGGTGGAGATCATCATAGGGGCCTCGGTCTGGCCGAACAGCTGCCCCATGACCGGGCCGATCCGCCGCAGGGCCTCCTCGAGCCGCGCCGCCGACATCGGCGCGGCGCCGTACCAGAAGCATTGCAATGACGAGAGATCCGTGTCATCGAGGCGCTCGTCCGCCAGCACCATGTAGATCAGCGTGGGCGGCAGGAACGTGTGCGTCACCCGGTGCCGTTCGACGAGCGCGAGGAATCGGCCGATGTCCGGGTCGCGCATGACGACGATCTCGCCACCCATGGCCAGGATCGGGAAGCACAGCACCCCGGCGGCGTGGGTCAGCGGCGCGAGCGCGAGATAGGTCGGCCGTCCCTCGAACGGATAGCTCATCAACGTGATGGCGGTCATCGTCTCGAGGTTCGTCCCGGTCAGCTCGACGCCCTTAGGCCGGCCGGTCGTGCCGCCGGTGCCGACGATCATCGCAAGGTCGTCGAGCGCCGGCGCGTCGACGTCCCGTGCGCCAAGACCAAGGGCAAGGAAGTCCTCCCAGGACAGTGCATCGGCTACGTCACCGTCGAGGCAGACCAGCGTGGTCAGGTCGGGCAGCTCGCCGCGAATCTGCGCGACGAGCGGCGCGAACCGCTCCTGGAAGATCAGGGTCGTACAGCCGAACAGGGCGAGCAGCTCCCGGTTCTCCGCCGCCTCGTTGCGCGGGTTGATCGGGCACCAGACGGCGCCTGCGCGGCTGATCCCGAAGACGCAGGTGAATGCCGTCGGGTCGTTCGCGGACAGGATCGCGACCCGGTGACCGGGCCGGACACCTCGGGCGGCCAGGGCCGCCGAGACGCGGGAGCTGAGCTCCCGCACCTCGGCGTACGACCTGGTCCGCCCGTCGGTGGTGAGGCACGGCGCGTCGGGGCCGAGCGACGCGCCCTTGTCGAGGTAGTCGACCAGTCGCATGTGTCTCAACTCTGGACGGTGACGACCGGTTCGCGTACCAGTCCGAAGCTGCTGAGCACGCCGAGCAGCTCGCGGTGCCCGAAGGCCTGGCACCCGGACGCGAAGCCGGCGCGGCGCGGCGGCTGCTGGAGCAGCGAGTACGCCGCGTACGCCTGCAACAGGCCGGTCTGCTTGTAGTTGGAGTTGCCGTAGATCACGCAGTGTGCCCTGCCGAGCGGGCCGGAGGCGTACACGGAGTCCAGGGACTTGTTGAGTCGCGCGTTCTCGCGCGGCGGCATCTCGTTCATCACCTGCGCGGCGGTCGCGGTCAGCGCGGCGTACCGCTCATCGGCCGGCATGTCCTTTGTGGCCTCGACCGCCGCCGCCACGATCTGCGGCACGCCAACCATCAGTGGCTTGTTGAAGACCCCGCCCAGTGCCTTCACGTTGGCCACCCGGGGATCCCTGCGGTACCAGACCGGGTGGGAGGTGCCGCCCCAGGGCAGCGCCAAAGCCAGCTCGTGCTGGCCCGGCAGCGCCACCTGGTAGAGCCCGGCGTCGTGCTCCCAGGCGACGTACCGGTTCTGCTCGAGGTGGTACGCGTTCGCCAATGCCGCGTTGACGAGGATCGTCAAGGTGGAGGCGATGGTCGGGCTACCACCCCAGAACACCGCGATGTCGAGCGTGTCCAGACCCGGCCGTTCCAGGCAGAGCTCCGCCGCGATCTCGCCTGTGGTGTACATCTGCGCGACCCCTGGGGCGAGGAGCAGACCGGCGGCCGCGAAGTCGGGCCCGTACTTCTCGTCGCAGGTGATGAGCCAGTCCTGCTCGCCGGTGGTGTCCAGGTAGTGCGTACCGCTCGCGAGGCACGCCTCGACGACTTCGGGGCCGAGCCGGCTGAACGGACCGACCGTGTTGCACACGACCGAGGCACCGGCGAATACCTCCGCCAGGGATCCGACATCGTGGGTCACCTCGACGACCTCGTAGTCCGCGGTCTCGACGCCGGGAACATGCGTCTGCATGGACGCCTTGACCTTGCCGGCATCGCGGCCGGCTGCCACGAAGGACACGTTGTACTCGCGCAGGTACTCGCAGATCAGCCTTCCGGTGTAGCCCGACGCGCCGTAGACGACGACGGACTTCGCGCCCTGCGACATGGTCACATCCCCATCCCGCCGTCGACCGGCAGACCGGCGCCGTTGACGAAGCTCGCGGCGTCGGAGGCCAGGAACACCACCGCGGCCCCCATGTCGGCGACCTCGCCGAGGCGACCCGAGGGCGTCAGCCCGATCACCGCGCCGACCGCTTCCTCCGGTGACCCGAAGAGGCCGAGCCGCGCGCAGTCGTTGGCCAATCCCGCGCCCATCGCCGTCGGCACGAGTCCCGGGTAGATGCAGTTGACGCGCACGCCGTACCCCAGCTTGCCCGATTCCATCGCGGCGACCCGGGTGAGCCGATCCACCCCGGACTTGGTCGCCGAGTAGACCCCGATGCCGGGGAACGCGATCGTTGCGGCGACGGACGCCACGTTGATGACGACGCCCCCATCACCCGCGGACCCGCCCGGGCGCATGGCGCGGAAGGCGTGCTTGATGCCGAGCGCCGTCCCGAGCAGGTTGACCTCGAGCTGCTTGCGGGCCGCCGCGGGATCGAGGTCGACGAGGAGGCTCGTGATCTCGACGCCGGCGTTGTTGACGACGATGTCGAGGCCGCCGAGCAGGTCGACGACCTGGGTGACCGCGGCTTCCCAGCCGGCGTCGTCGGTGATGTCGAGGTGCACGAAGCCGTGCCCCGGACCGAGCGACTCGGCCACCTTGGGGCCGAGGTCGTCCTGCAGGTCCGCCACCACCACCTTCGCTCCCGCCGCGGCGAGCGCGCGGGCCATCCCTTCCCCGAGCCCCTGGGCACCGCCGGTGACGAGGGCCTTGCGACCGTTGAGGTGTATGTCTGTCATGGCAGCTCCCGGGTGTCGTCGTCGACGGTGGAAACCCCCATCACAGGCCTCGGCTTGACACTTGTCAAGAGAAACCTTGACACTTGTTCAGGAAAGTTCGGGCGACTGTCAAGCGCTGATGATCGGCTCCTAGGATGGCGACGTGGCACCGACGAACACCTCGCGCCGCGGCGCGGTGCGGCCTGTCGACAAGTTCGACCAGCGCCGCGACGAGCTCGCCGAATCGGCCCTGACGACGCTCGGCGCGATGGGGTATGCCCGCGCGAGTCTCCGGGAGATCGCGAACAACTCGACGTTCAGCCACGGGGTGGTGCACTACTACTTCCAGGACAAGTTGGAGCTGGTGATCTACAGCGTGCGCTACTACAAGGCGCGCTGCGTCACCCGGTACGACTCGGTCGTGAGCGATTCCACCACCGCCGACGATCTGGTGGACGCCTTCGCGGCGAAGCTGACCGAGACGATCCGCGAAGAGGCGCCCATGCACAGGCTCTGGTACGACCTGCGCACCCAGAGCATGTTCGAGGACCAGCTCCGCGGCGCCGTCACGGAGATCGACCACACCCTCCAGGACATGATCTGGCGGGTGGTGAGCCGCTACGCCGAGCTCGACGGCCGACCCGTCTCCGTCGATCCTGTGGTCGCCTACGGCATGCTGGACGGGCTGTTCCAGCAGGCGCTGTTGGGATACCTCAGTGGGCACCCGACCGCGTTGGACAGCCTCGCTGTGCGGGTCCGCAAGGTGATGCCACTTCTCCTCGCGTGAGTGTGGGAAGCCCCGTTGTCGCAGCGGGATCGGCACCGAGCCTACGACCGCATCCGTGCCCTTCCCGATCTCACCGGCACCGTCGGGTATCAGGCTGCTCGCAGCGCGTCGGTGGGTGCCAACCGGGCGGCCCGCATTGCCGGGTACAGCCCGGCGAGTCCGCCGACGGCCACGGCCACGGCGAGCCCGACGCCGACCGCAACGGGCGGGATCAGCGGTTGCCAGCCCCGATGGAATGCCAACGCGTAGGTGCCGAGCCCGCCGAGCAGGATTCCGGCGACACCGCCCGCCGCGGCGAGCAGGAGCGACTCGACGGCGAACTGGAGCGCGACGTGGTGGCGGGCGGCGCCCAATGCCCGCCGCAGCCCTATCTCGGTTCGGCGCTCGAGGACGGCGACGACCATGACGTTGGCGATGCCGATGCCCCCGATCAGCAGGGCCACCGCGCCGAGGCCCAGGAACAGCGAGGTGGCGACGTCGGCGACCGCGAGGCGCGCGGTCAACGTGTCCGAGGGCCGGCTCACCTCGACCTGTCCCGGAGCGGTCGGGTCCGCGGCGCGGGGGAGCATCCGCGCGACGAGGGCGGTGCGGTCCGTGCGGGCCCGGACGTAGATCCGGCTGGGATGACCGTCGTAGCCGAAGGCCGTCGCCGCGGCCGCGAACCCGACCAGGGCCGACCGGTCCACCTCGGGCGCGAGCTCCACGGGACGCAGGATTCCGATCACCGTGAACCATCCGCCGCCCAGCCACACCCGTTCGCCGCCGGACAGCTCGGCGATGCCGAGCACCCGCGCCGCCTCGTGGCCGAGGACGACCGCCGGGTAGCGGGCGGTTGCCTCGTTGAGGAACGTCCCCCGCGCGACCTGCGCGTCCAGTGTGGTCAGGAGGGACGCGTCGCAGGCGCGCACGGCGAGGCCGCCGGTGCTGAAGGTCGGGACGCGGTCGGTGCGGAACACCGGGTGACCCACCAGCTCCGCCGTCGGGGCGGCGGACAGGACGCCTTCGGTACGGGCGATCGCGGTCGGCGCGGTCGCCGGCAGCTGGGCCTCGCCGCCGCCGAACGACCGGCCGTTGACGACGGTGAGCAGGTTCGTGCCCAGGCGGTCGACGCGGGCCAGCACGTCCGCCTGGCTGGACCGGGTGACGCCGAGGACGGCCACCACCGCGGCGATGCCGATGGCCACCCCCAGCACGGACAGCAAGGCCCGGGCGGGCCGGCTCCGCAACCCCGCCGTCGCCACCGGCACCAGGTCGGCGGCGCGCAGGCGCGGCGGCGGGGTCACGGCTTCACCCCCGATCCGGTCCCGGCACCGGTGTCGCCGACCACCACGCCGTCGCGCAGCTCGACCCGGCGGTGCATGGCGCCCGCGACGTCCGGGTCGTGGGTGATGACCACCAGGGTGGTCCCGGCGGCGTTGAGCTCGCGCAGCAGCGCGATCGTCGCGGCGCCGGTGGCGGAGTCCAGGTTGCCGGTCGGCTCGTCGGCGAAGACGATCGCCGGCCGGCCGACCACCGCACGCGCGATCGCGACCCGTTGCCGCTCGCCGCCGGACAGCGTGCGGGCCCGGTGGCCGGACCGGTGAGCCAGGCCGACCCGGGCCAGCGTCTCGTCGGCTGCGCGCCGCCGGTCACGCGCGGGCACGCCGCGGTAGAGCAGGCCGTCCGCCACGTTCGCCCGCGCGGTGGCGTGCTCGAACAGGAAGAACTGCTGGAATACGACGCCGAGCAGGTGAGCCCGCAGTCCGGCGAGGCCGCGGTCGGACAGCCGCTCGATCGGCTGGCCACAGACCCGAACCGAGCCGGACGTCGGCCGGTCCAGGCCTGCGGCGAGGTTGAGCAGCGTCGTCTTGCCGGAGCCGGACGGCCCGACGACGGCGACGAGCTCTCCATCGTGGATGGTGAGGGTGATGCCCCGGATCGAGGCGACCGGTGGGCTGCCCGGATAGGACTTGCGGACGTCACGGAGCTCCAGGACCGGCGTCACGAGACCGGCACCTCCACCCGGTCGCCCGCGGTCAGCCGGCCGGCGACCTCGACCTTTCCGGTGACCTCGTCGAAGATCCCCGGGTCGACGGTCACATACGTGCCCGAGGTGAGCCGCACCCGGTAGCCGCCCTCGGGGCGGGCGAGCAGCGCCGCGACCGGCACCTGCAGGACGTTCTTGCGCACCGACGTCGCGATCGACACGAGCACCGGAGCCTGGTCGAAGTCCGGCGTGCCGTCGGGCACGCTCACGCCGACGACCACCGTGACGGTCGCTTGACCGACCGGGCGGCCGTCGCCGCCGCCCCCACCGTCGGGCTCCGGCACGGTGGCGACCAGGCCCGTCCGCAGCACCCGTCCGGGCACCTCGACGGCGCCGGGCAGCGACACGGTCACCGCGTCCCCGACGTCGAGGGACTCCTGCCGGTCGGCGGAGACCTGGGCCGTGACGACCCGCACCTGCGAGGTGGCGCTAAGCACCGGCTCGTTGGGGCCGACCGCGGTGCCCACGGCGACCGGTGCCGCGCCGACCCGCAGCGCCGCCGGCAGGAAGACCACCCGACCCAGCGGCAGCGCGCCGGTGCGCGCAGCCGCGGGCACCCCCCAGGATGCCTCCCAGCGGCGGATCGCCGCCGCGGTCGCGGGGGTGAAGCGGTCGTCCACGGTCATCCGCCGCTGCGGATCCATGCCCAACGCCACCAGGTTGCGCTCCAGCTGCCGCACGTCGGCGCCGGCGGACATTCCGGCCCGGAACTCGCGGTACGCGGGCACCCCGCCGAAGAGCAGCCGAGCCGGCCGGGCGTCGACGGCGTACAGCACGCCGCCACGCCGGACCCCCGTTCCCGGCTCCGCGATCGTGGTCAGGATGCCCGGCGGCCCCTGGTGGACGACGGAGTACGCGCCATCGAAGCCGTACGTCCCGGGTATCCGGATCCGTTGGCTCACGGTCCCGCGGGTCACCGCGGCGCTACCCGTCGGCACGGTCACGGAGGTTCCCTCCGCCCGCGGCTTCGCGGTCACCGCATACCCGACGGCGAGCGCCCCGGCCGCTGCGACGACGGCGACGGTCGCGACGGCGGCGGTGCGGCGCACCCGGCGGCCGCGCGAGCCGGCGCTCATCGAGCGAACGACAGGGTGCCGGACCAGAACTTCTCGCACGCCGTCCGCGCGGCGATGAACCGCGGCGACTTGCCCTCGGTCTCTAACGTCGGATACGCGGGGAACGACCCGTCCGGCTTGGGGTCCGGCCAGTCCGCGAAGCCGTTCTCCCGCATGCACAGCGCAAACGCGCGTAGCGCGTCGACGTCCTGCGGGCCGGCCGCCTGGTCGTTGGCGCGGCCGCTGTCGTCCTCGCTGCGCAACGCCGACTCCGGGAGCTTGTCCAGGATCGGTTGGCACGCCTCCTGCGCCCGCTGCAGAACCGCCTGCGGGTAGCGGGCCTCGAACTGCGCCTCGGTGCCGTCCGGAAGGATGAGGTGGCCGTTCTCGACGATCGGGTCGGGCAGGTCCGGTATCCCGTGGGCGCGCATGCAGTCGGCGACCTGCTTGCCGAGGGCGCCGATCTCGGCGTCGGACATCGTGGTCGGCGTCGGGTCGGCAGCGCCGCCGGCGGCGCCGCCGGCGCCGCAGGCGGCCAGGGTGATCACCGCGAAGGTTGCGGCAACGCTGCGGAGAAGGGTCCTCATGGCCCTCAGGGTGGCCGGCATACAGGCCTGGGTCGTCGGCGCGCGGTCGGGTCTTCCCGCGCGCACCTATGACCGCGGTCTGAGCCTCGGTACGACCGGCGTAGGACGCCGCGCCCGCCGGCCGGACCTACCATGAGCCTGTGTCCCGCCTCGCCGACCTGGGCCGCCGTATCACCGCGGCGCGGTGGACCCTGTTCGACGTGGCGCTGGCCGCCGTCCTCTTGGTCACCACGCTCCAGCAGCGCGACACCGCACCCGGCGACTGGTGGCTGTTCGCCACGCCGATGCTCGCCGCGCTGGTCATCCGGCGGCGGAGGCCGCTGCTTGCCGTCGGACTAGCCATGCTCGGCGCGATCGGCCACCACCTGACCTTCACCGCGACGGCCGAGCCGCTCGACCTGGCCGTCCCGCTGACGCTCTACACACTGGCCGGCACCGTCCGGCCCCGGCGAGCCGCGCTGGCGATGCTCGGCACCGGCCTGGCGGCCGTCGCCATGCTCAGCGTGCTGCACCTGTTGACCGAGCCGACCCGGCCGCAGCCGACGCCGGGGGCGACGGCAGAGTCGTACGACAAGGCGAAGCTTGCTGAGCAGGCACGGTTCGCGGACCCGAGGAAGTTCGGCGTGCTGACGGACGGGAGCGTGGGCAAGCCACAGAACGTACCGCCGGACCCACTCACCTTCCCCGAGCTGGTCTCCGACGCCCTGGGCCGGGCGGTCGGCGTCATGCTCGTACTCACCCTCGCCTATGCGATCGGCGATGGCGTCCGCGGCCGCCGGATCCACGTCCGCACCCTCGAACAACGCGCGGACGATCTGGAACGCGAGCAGCACCAGCGGGTCGCGCTCGCCACCGCCGCGGAGCGCGCCCGGATCACCCGGGAGCTGCACGACGTGGTGGCGCACGGGTTGTCGGTGATGGTCGTGCAGGCCCAGGGCGGCGCCGCCGCCCTGCAGCGGCATCCGGATCGGACCGCGGCGGCTCTGGACAACGTCATCAGCACCGGCCGGGCGTCGCTCGCCGACATGCGCAGGCTGCTCGACGTCGTCCGCGACGACCCGGCAACCGACGCCGAGCTGGGCCCGCAGCCCGGCATCGGGTCGCTGCCGGAACTCGTCGACCGGGTCCGCGCGGCTGGCACCCCGGTCACGTTCGCCATCGAGGGCGACCCCGAGCCGCTGCCCGCGACGGTGGACCTGTTCGCCTATCGGATCACGCAAGAGGCGCTGACCAACACCATCAAGCACGGCGGCGGCGGCGCGCGGGCCGCGGTCCGACTCGGCTTCCGGCGCGAGGAGCTGGAGGTGGAGGTCACCGATGACGGCACGGGTGGCGACGTCCCGCCCGACACCGACGGCAACGGACTGCGGGGCATCGCGGAGCGCGTCGGCCTGCTCGGCGGCGTGCTCGACGCCGGGCCCGCGGACACGGGCGGCTTCCGCGTCCGCGCGGTCCTGCCGCTACGGCTCGACCCGGTGCGGACGACGTGACCATCCGGGTCGTGCTGGGCGACGACCAGGCCCTGGTCCGCACCGGGTTCCGGATGATCCTGGACGAGACCGAGGACATCGAGGTGGTGGGCGAGGCCGGCGACGGCGCCTCGGTGGCCGACGTGGTAGCGCGCACCCACCCGGATGTCGTGCTGATGGACGTACGGATGCCGAACGTCGACGGCATCGAGGCGACCCGCCGCGTCCGGGCGCTCCCCGGCGCGCCGCGGGTCATCATCCTCACCACATTCGACCTGGATGAGTACGTCTACGCCGGGCTGCGGGCCGGCGCGAGCGGCTTCCTACTCAAGGACACGCTGGCCGGGGACCTGATTGCCGCGGTCCGCGTCGTCGTTTCGGGCGAGTCAGTCGCCGCGCCCAGCGTGACTCGCCGGCTGATCGCCCATTTTCTCGGGACCGCGCCACCGGCGCCCGCCGACGCCAGTCGACTGGCGGTGCTGACGGTCCGGGAGCGGGAGGTGCTGACGCTCATCACACAGGGGCACACGAACGCGGAGATCGCCTGCGACCTGCATCTCTCGGAGGGGACCGTGAAGACGCACATCGGGCACATCCTGGCCAAGCTCGACCTCCGCGACCGGGTGCAAGCGGTGATCCTCGGCTACGAGTCGGGGCTCGTGTCCCCCGACCGCTCCGCACGGTGATACCGGCTTGCCGGCGCTTTGCGCGGGACGAGTCCGGACCGTCGGTGCATAACGGTGGTGCCGGAAGTCGTCAGGTTGGGTCGCACCCGTGCCGGACCTCTCGCGAGCCGCCGGGACCGTCGGCTTGGCCTACAGCCGCCGGCTCGGCGCCGCGGCAGGCGGCGGACACCGACCGGGCAACGCCAACCGGCAGGTCGCGGCGTTACATCGGACCCGGCCGGTACGCCTCGACCAGCCGGTCCATGACCTTGTCGAGGTGGGCGTCGACCATCTGGCGTGACGGGTCCTCGTCGTACCAGGCGATGATCTCCCGCGCCCCGACCTCGAACGGGATCGTGGGGCGAAAGTCCGGCACCAGCCCGCGCAGCTTCGTGTTGTCGAAGACCATCGAATGGGCCTTGTCGCCAAGCAGGCCGGCGCCCCACTCCGGGTCGGCGGCGGCGATCGCGTCGGACGGGACGTGCACGATGCGCGCCTCGACGCCGGCGGCGTCCGCGAGCGCCTCAGCGATCTGGTCCCAGGTCAGAAAGTCGTCGGTGGTGATGTGGAAGGTGTCGCCGACGGCTCGCGGATGGCCGAGCAGCGGCACGAAGCCGCGGGCGAAGTCGGTGTGGTGGGTCAGCGTCCACAGCGACGTCCCGTCGCCGTGCACCACAACCTCCTTGCCCTGGCGCATCCGCGCCGGGACCGTCCAGCCACCGTCGAACGGCACGAGCGTGCGGTCGTAGGTGTGCGACGGGCGCACGATCGTGGCCGGGAACCCGGTGTCGCGGTATGCACGGACGAGTAGGTCCTCGCAGGCGATCTTGTCGCGGGAGTACTGCCAGTACGGGTTGCGCAGCGGTGTCGATTCGACCACCGGCAGCCGTGCGGGCGGCGTCTGGTACGCCGACGCCGAGCTGATGAACACGTACTGGCCCACCCGGCCGGCGAACAGCGACACGTCCTGCCGGACGTGGTCGGTGGTGAACGCGACCCAGTCGACCACCACGTCGAACTCGCGCCCGCCCAGGACCCCCTGCGCCGAGGGGTCACGGACGTCGCCGTGCAGGACTTCGACCTCCGCCGGCAGCGGGCGGGCCGCCGTGCGGCCCCGGTTCAGCACGCACAGCCGGTGGCCGCGCTCGAGGACGAGCGGTGCGCACCCGGAGCTGATGATCCCCGTACCGCCGATGAACAGAACCTTGAGGACGCTCATCGGTTCAGCGTAGGGCGAGTCAGGGGCCGGCCGGAGGCCTGTCCGGTCGGCGCGAAGGGTTGACGGCAGGTCTTGGGCGAGGTTGTCAGGATCGTAGCCGCAGAATCAGGTCATCGGGCCGCACGCCGGTGAGGCCGTCACGTTGGATGAGTGCGACGAGATCGCGCGCCCAACCGACGAGGCGCACCGCGTCCACGCCGTGGGGTGGGGCGTCGGTGTAGCCCTCCACCCGATCGGCGGCACGCATGAGCAACCGCACCGCACCGACCGCGTTTCCGCGCTGCACGTGGGTGAGCCCCACGGCGAACTGAGCAAGCCCTCGCCAGAGTTCGCGCTCCTCGTCCGGAGCGGCCTTCCACGTGCTCTCCAGCACCTCGTGGGCCTGGAAGGCGCGACCGGCGGTGAGTAGCCGCTGTGCCTCATCGAGCGTCTCGTCCGGGGTGAGCGCGAGGTCGTCCGGGATCTGCTCGACGCCGGCCGCGCCGTGCGGCAAGGGTCGACCAAGCTCGTCGCGCGGCCGGGCATTGCGCGGCCGACCGCCGGCGTCGCGGTCTCGTTGGACATCGTCGGCCGGCAGATCGGTTGACGAAGACATCAACACCCCCAGTTCGGCGCCTTTGCTTGTCACGCTACGCCGATGCCGAGGGGCGCTTCATCCCCGAAGCGAGGTGGAGAACAGCGGGATGCCTGGCACGTCCCACTCCAGCGTGGCGACGCGGCCCTGCACGCCCTGGGTGAAGTACAGCGTGCAGAACTGCGGGCCGCCGAAGGCGCAGTTCGTCGTGTCGGCGTCCGTCATCTCGATGTGCCGTTCCAACGCCCCGTCAGGTCGGAAGACGAACACGCCGCCTCCGCCGACCGCACACGTGATGATCCGGCCTCTCGAGTCGATGGCGAACCCGTCCGGTAGGCAGCCGTCCGGCAGCTGAGCGAGCGGGCGGCCGTTGGAAAGCTGTCCGGGTCCGTCGATGTCGAAGCGCCATAGGGTACGTGGCAACGTCTCGACGACGATCAGATGGCGTCCGTCGGCCGTGATCCCGATCCCGTTCGGGAGAAGGAGCCCCTCGGCGACGCGGCGGATCTCTCGGCCGTCGAGCGATGCCCAACAGACATACCCGGGCGGACGGTGCGCGCGTGTGCCGTGTTCAGGGTCGGTGAAGTAGAAATTGCCGTCCGAGTCGAAGGCGATGTCGTTGCAGGCGTGGAGCGGCTCGCCCGCGCACTCCGTGTAGAGCCGCTCGACGGTGCCGTCCGGCCTGATCCGGTCCACCCAGCCGCCCTCGTTGCCCTCGGCGCTGCCGTACGCATGGCCGTCGTCGCACCACAACAGGCCACCGTTGTTGACGACGTAGAGGTTGCCGTCCGGCCCGAACGCGGCGCCATTCGGGCCGCCGTGGGTCGTCGCGAGGATGTCCCGACCCGCCGGCGACACCCGGGACACGGTCCCGCCGCGGACGTCGACCACATGCAGCCGGCCTTGCTCGTCGAAGCACGGCCCCTCCGGAAACCCCAGACCGTCGCAGAAGGGCGCCTCAGCCACCGCGGGTACCCCGCCCGGTGAAGATGTCGGGCAGGTCCCTCGGCACCGTCTGGCGGAACTCCGGCGGGCGCTTCTGCAGAAACGCGCCGACGCCTTCGGCACAGTCCGGGTCGTTGCCCCGGATGAGCATTCCGACCGACTCGGCACGGAGGGCTTGCGCCGGGTGCGCGGCGGTGAGCATCCTCCACAGGAGTTGCCGGTTGAGCGAGACCGATACGGGCGCGGCGTTGCGCACGATCTCTCGGGCCAGTCGCCGGGCGGCCGGAAGCAGTCGGTCGGGCATCACGATGGTCTGGAACGCGGCGTCAGCCGGCGCATTCATCAGCGGTCGCCCGTAACGCCCAGCGCGACGTCGGGGTTGAGCTCGGCGGGCCGCTTGAGGATCATGCCGCTGCGGTGGGCCACGTGCACGATCTCGTCGTGCTGGTTGTAGCCGCGGTGCTCGAACCAGACGATGCCTGCCTCGGGTCGGCTCTTCGACTCCCGCTTGTCGAGGATCGTCGTCTCGGCACGCAAGGTGTCGCCGTGGAATACCGGCCTCGGGAACGTGATCTTCTCATAGCCGAGGTTGCCCAGCGTGGTGCCGAACGTCGTTTCGAGCACGGTCATGCCGCCGATGAGGCCGGCGGTGAAGAGGCTGTTCATCAACCGCTGACCGTGAATGAGCGTCTTACCATGCTCCTCGTCGAGGTGGATGGGCGCGGGGTTCATGGTGATGGAGGTGAACAGGATGTTGTCCATCTCGGTGACCGTGCGGGTGAAGGGATGGCGGATGACCATCCCTATCTCCATGTCCTCGTAATACAGTCCAGCCATCTGGTCCTCCGGTGTGGATCGTCGTGGTCAGGCCGAGGTGCCGTGCAGCGCCAGGACGCGGTCCGCCCGCGCCAGCCACTCGCGCGCCTTGTCCGCGTGCGCCTTGTCGATGTGGATCTCGCCGAACATCACCGCCCCGTCGCCGCGCTGGGCGGCGTCGTCGTAGGCATCCACCATCGAGCGGTAGAAGTCGACGTCCTCGGCGCTCGGCGTGAAGACCTCGTTGACGACCGGCACGTGCGACGGGTGCAGCACGACCATGCCGCGGAAGCCCATGCCCCGGCCCTGTCTGGCGAACTCGCGCAGCCCATCGAGGTCGCCGATGCGCTCCCAGAGAGCGGTGAACGGGTGAATGTCCGCCGCGCGGCAGGCAAGAAGGATGCGGGTGCGGTGGTACAACGACTCGAGGCCACCCATCGTCCATTCGTACCCGACCGCCCGGGCGATGTCGGCGTGCTCGGCGGTCGGGCCGATCATCGCCCCCACCCGACCGGACGCCGCCGCGATCGCCGCGCAGTTCTGGATGCCGTGTACGGTCTCCACCGGCACGATGTACTCGATGCCGCTCGCGCCGTTGCGTTCCTCGAAGAAGTCCAGCAGGGCGTCGTAGCGGATCACGTCGGTCGGCTCGTTGACTTTCGGGGCGAACACGGCGGTGAGACCGGGAGCGACCGTCGCCTCCAGGTCGAAGCCGGTCAGCCGGGTGGGCAGCGAGTTCGGCCGGACGAACAGGCCCATCTTCGGATGCGTCCGGGACAGCTCGGCGACCGCGTCGGCCACCCGCGTGCGGGCGTCGGCTTTCAGGTGATCCGGGACCGAGTCTTCGAGATCGAAGCAGATGGCGTCCGGCCGGGCCGCCGCCGCCTTGGCGTACCACGAGGTCTTGTGCGCCGGTACGAAGAGGACGGTGCGGTACGGGTCCATGGGCTCTCCGTTCCGGTTCAGTAGCTGCGGGGCAGGCCGAGCACGTGCTGGCCGACGTAATTGAGCACCATCTCCTGACTGATGGGCGCCAGGCGCTGCAGGCGCGTCTCGCGGAAGTAGCGCTCGACGTGGAACTCCTGGCCGAAGCCATACCCGCCATGGGTCTGCAAGGCCGCGTCGGCGGCCTGGAACCCGGCATCGGCGGCGAGGAACTTCGCCATGTTCGCCTCGCGGCCGCACGGGAGGTCGTTGTCGATCATCCAGGCGGCTTTCTGGCACATGAGGTCGGCGGCGTCGAGTCGGATCAGCGCCTCGGCCAGCGGGAACTGGATGCCCTGGTTCTTGCCGATCGGACGGCCGAACACCACCCGCTCGTTGGCGTACTGCGTGGCCCGGCGCAGCGCTGCGCGTCCCATGCCGATGCAGGCATTGGCGGCGATCACACGTTCCGCGTTGAGACCGGCCAGGATGCACCGGAAGCCGTCGCCTTCGTCGCCGACGCGGTCCTCATCGGGGACGAACAGCTCGTCGATGAACAGCTCGTTGGTGTCGACGGCGTTGCGGCCCATCTTGGGGATGGGCCGGATGGTGACGCGCTCGCGGTCCATCGGGGCGAACAGCAGCGTCATGCCGTCCGTCTTCTTCGCGACCTCGCTGCGGCGCGTGGTGCGGCACAGGAGCAGGAAGCGTTCCGCCTCCTGCGCCTTGGTGATCCACACCTTTTTGCCGGACACGAGATACCCACCGTCGACTCTGCGCGCGAACGTGCCGATGTTCGTGGTGTCGGTGCCCGCGTCGGGCTCGGTGACCGCGAACGAGATGTGGAGGTCGCCGCTCGGTACCCTGGGCAGAAACCGTCGCTTGAGCTCCTCGGAGCCGTACCGGACGATCGGCTCGAAGCCGAAGATTCCGATGTGGACGGCGCTGCAGCCGTTCATGCCGGCGCCCGAGGCGGCGATCTCCTGCTCCACGATGGCGGCCTCGGTGACGCCGAGCCCGCCGCCGCCGTACTCCGGTGGGATCGTGATGCCGAGCCAGCCGCCGGCTGCGACGGCGTCGTAGAACTCCCAGGGGAACTCGTGCGACTGGTCGTGGCGCATCCAGTACCCGTCGGGGAACTTGGCGCAGAGGTCGTGTACCGCTGCGCGGATGTCCTCGTCCGTCGAGTCCTTCGAGAAGTCCACGCGGGGCTCCTAGGTGAGGGCGGCGCCGGCCGGGCCTGCTCCGAGACCGGAATTCTAGTATAATAGTCCGTATAGATTCTCGGGTCAACGGCGAGGAACGTCCATGAGCTACGTCGACGCGCACCACCACCTGTGGGACCTCGGCCGGCGGGACCAGCCGTGGACCGCCGAGCCCGAACGGCGCGCCATCCGCCGGGACTTCACACCGGCCGACCTGGTCGCCGCGACGGCCGGGACGCCCGTCACCACGACCGTTCTTGTTCAGGTCCTCAACGAGGCGGCGGAGACGAGGGACCTCCTCGGGTACGCGCGCGACTGCGACCTCATCCGCGGCGTGGTCGGATGGGTGGACCTCGCCGACCCCGCCGTGGAGGAACGGCTCGCCGAGTTGCGGGCCGGGCCAGGCGGCGAGCTGCTCGTCGGGATCCGTCACCAGATGCAGGCCGAGCCGGATCCCGCCGGATGGCTCGCGCGACCGGAGATCCAGCGCGGTCTGGCCGCCGTCGCCGCGGCGGGACTGGGGTACGACCTGATGATCCGACCGGCGCAGTTCGAGGTCGCCGAGCGTACCGTGCACAGGCATCCGGGTCTGACGTTCGTCCTGGACCACCTCGGCAAGCCGCCGATCGCGACCGGGCCGATCGAGCCGTGGGCCGCGGGCATCAACGCGTTGGCGGCGGCGCCGAACGTACGCTGCAAGCTGTCCGGCTTGGTCACGCTCGCCGATCCACTCCGGTGGACGGTGGCGCACCTGCGTCCCTACGCCGAGACCGCGCTCGAGGCATTCGGGCCGGACCGGGTGCTGTTCGGGTCAGACTGGCCGGTGTGCCTTGTGGCTGCCTCGTACGACACGGTGTTCGCGACCGCGCGGGACCTCGTCGCCGGCCTCACCGAGGCCGAACAGCGCAGCGTGCTCGGCGATGCCGCGCGGGCAACCTACGGTGATGGTCTACATTGATGCCATCATGACCGACCTCTCAGGTGCGAGATCCGGCCGTACGTGGGACAGGCGTGGCGACAAGGTTTCGGCGGTGATCGCCCGGGCGATCGTCCGCGACGTCGCGCGCCAGCGGCTGGCGCCCGGGACGACGCTCGGACCGGAAAGCGTGCTGCTCCAGCGCTACCAGGTGTCGCGGGCGTCGCTGCGGGAGGCGCTGCGGGTTCTCGAGGTGCACGGCCTCATCCGGATCAAGCCGGGACCCGGCGGCGGACCCGTGGTGTCCGACGTGGACACCGCCGCGTTCGGCCGCACGGCCACGCTGTACTACCAGGTCCTCGGCATCCGCTTCGACGAGCTGGTGGAGGCACGGCTCATGCTGGAGCCGATGATGGCCCGGATGGCCGCCTCCCGACGGGACGGCGGTGACGTCGACGAACTCCGGACCATCGTGGAAGCGGGCTTCGCGGCGACGGACGACGCGAGCTGGTACGCGGCGAGCCGCGCCTTCCACGACAAGGTGGGCTCGATGTCCGGCAACAAGCTGCTCGAGCTGACCACCGGCGCACTCCACGACATCTTCTCCGACCGCGTGTCCGGACTCCTCTACGCCGGTCGCCAGCGCATGACAGTCAAGAAGGTCCACGCCCGGATCGCCAAGGCGATCAGCGAGGGCGACGGCGACACCGCCGAAACGCTCATGCGCGAGCACATGGCCGGCTACCGCAAAGCGGTCGCCAAGCGGGATGCGCGGCTGCTCGACGAGGTCGTGGACTGGCGCTGACCCGCACCAGAAACCGATCAGGTACGCTCACGACCCCGGCGGCCGGTGCCGCTGCAGCATGGTCGTCATTCCGGTGGTCGCCGCTACCCTTCCGTCGGGCAGGACCGTCAACGCTTCGAACCCGTCCTGCGCGGCCAGCCAGTCCAGTCCGGCGAGGCCGCGCGCGACCGCCGCGGTGGCATAGACGTCCGCCCACAGGAGCGACGGCCCGACCACGGTCACGGCGCGCACGGCCGTGGCGGGGTGACCCGTGGTCGGGTCGACGATGTGCGCCCCCCGGTGCGCCGTGCCCGACGTCGCGATGCCGCCACCGGTGAGGGCCACCACACCGACAAGGCCGCCGGGGCGGTCCGGGTGCTCCACGCCGATCCGCCAGGGTGGCCGGCCCTCGCCGCAGCGCAGGGCGATGTCGCCGCCGGCGTTGACGTAGTGGTCGTCGTCGCGGAGTGCGGCGAGGTGCCGTGCGGCTCGCTCGGCCGCCCATCCCTTCACCAGGCCGGACGGGTCGAGGCGCGCGACGCCGTCGGGACCGGGCAGATGTACGTCGAAGTACCCGTCCGTGCGGACGCGGGCCTGCTCACAAAGGTCGAGCACGGTCCGGACCGCCGGATCGCACCGCTCGACCGTCGTCAGGCCGCTCGAGAGCCGGCTGATTTCGCTGTCCAAGCGATACGTGCTGAAGATCCGATCGACGTCGCGAAGCTCGGCGTAGACCGCCTCGACCGCGACCACCCGCCGACGCATCGGCGCGGTGCCGCGCAGGTGGATGCTGATCGGCGTCCCCATGATCTGTTCCACCCAGGCCCGTCGGGTGGCCGTCGCCGCCGTCATCTGCCGCTCGCCGCGTCCAACGCCGCCTGCAGCGACGAGCGGTAGCCACCGCTGGTCGCGGTGGCGCCGCTGACACCGTCGATCTCGGCGCTCTGCGATCGAAGGGCCTGCTCCTTCAGCAGTGGCAGCGCGTAGTTGTTGACCTCGTCGTGGTGCGGCCCACCGGCTGGCCGCACGAGCACGACCACGTCGACGATCCGCCCGGCGGTGATCTTGATTTGCACCTGGACGGGGCCCTGGACGGTATCGACCCTCGTGCCGTTGACGGTCATCGTGCCGTGGCCGGCGCCGGGAGCCGCCGGGCTCCCGTCCGGCACGCCCGTGCCGGCCAAACCGGTGGCCGACGGTGTGACGCCATGCTGCGATACGACTCCCGGCGGGGCGGCGGTGGCGGTCGTGGACCTGGTCGCGGGACCCCGGCTGGTGCGGTAGGTGAACAGCAGCACGAGCGCCGCGACGGTCGACAGGATGGCGAGGGCGATGCGACGCACGTTCAGCTCCCTTCGGTGGACCCGGTGTCGGTCACCACCCGAACCGCTCGACGTGGATCCGCTTGGCCGGGACACCGGCCTCGCGCAGCGCGCGCCGCGCCGCTTCCATCCATGGCGGCGGGCCACACAGGTACGCGTCGTGGTGCGCGAGGTCGGGCACCAGCCGCCGCAGTGCGTCGCCGTCGGGCAGGTCGGAAAACCCCTCCGGCAGACATGAGTCGGCCGACCGGCGCGGGCCTTCCGCGTAGATGACCCGTACGCCGCGGGCGCGCACGAGCCCGCCGAGCTCGTCGTGGAAAACGGCCTCCTGCCGGCGCCTGATCCGATAGAGCAGGGTCGCGTCGCCGGGTTCGTAGTCGAGGTCCTCCAGCAGCGCCCGGAGCACCGTGATGCCGATGCCCGCCGCCACGAGAAGGACCTTGCGCTGCCGGCGGGTGACCGCCGTCATGGCGCCGAACGGACCCTCGACGAACACCCGGGTCCCGGGGCTCAGGGCGGCCAGCCGCGCACTGCCGTCACCGACCGCCTTGGCGGTGATCCGCAACCGGTCCGGGCCGGGCATCGCAGACAGGCTGAACGGATGGGCACGCGACCAGCCAGGGCCGTCGGCGAAGCGCCAGAGGAAGAAGTGCCCTGCCCGCGCCGGGAGCCGGTCGAGCCGGCGGCCGGCCAGGTAGACCGACGTCACGCCGGGCGCCTCGGGAACCACGGCGGCCACGCGGAACCGGTGGTACAGCGTGCGTCCCAACGGGACGCCGATCCGGAACACGACGACCGTGGCGAGCGTCGCGCCGTACATCGCCAACCAGTACGCCCGGGCGCCGGCCGACGCCGTGAAGTCCGCTCCGTTCCAGATCTGATGCGGCAGCACCAGCCCGACGCCGAGGTAGGCATAGAGATGGATGAGGTGCCAGGACTCGTACCGCAGCCTCCGGCGCGCCGCCCGCAGCGACAACCCGACGACGGCCACGAACAGCGCGAGCGCCGCTGCCGCCAGGAGCATTCCTGGGTACGCGGTGAGCAACGTCCACGCCTGGTCGACGATCCCGGCGTCGGCCTGCCGGGCGTACCCGATGGTGACAAGCCCGACGTGGGCGGCCATGAGCCAGAACGACACGAAACCGACCTGCCGGTGCCGATGGGCCAGGACGTCCTGGCCGTAGCCGCGTTCCAGCCACGGGATACGCGCCATCAGCAGAACCTGGAGCAGGAGGAGATCGGCCGCCACGAGCCCGGTCAGGCGTCCGACGGTAATCGCTGCCGCGCCGGCGCCGCCGACGGTGTGTAGACCGCCGTTGGACAGCCACAACGCCACCACCGCAATGACGCTGCCCGCGGCCGCGGTGGCCGCCGCATGGGCCGACCGGCGCCCTGGTGCCCGCACCGCGCGGCGCGCCCTGCCGGTGACGCTCGGGTGCCCGGTGGCGCCTCGCCCCGGATTGCCTCCCGATATGATCGTCTCCGGCGGCGACATCGTGGCCTCCTTCGACGAACGGGTGTCTTCCCACCGGCGAACCGTCCACGACGTGTCCTGAACCACGCGGCAACGGTCGGCATCACCGGTGAAGAGCCTTCACCGCCCGATCGGGTTCCGACCGTCGGTGCCCGGATGGGTGAGCGAGACGATGACCCACCGGGGCGCACTAACCTGACGGTCACCGTCGAGGTAGCCAGCGGGAGGAGCGCCCGATGCGCGTCTTGTTAGTAGCGCCACCCGGAGCAGGGAAGGGAACACAGGGCGCGTTGATAGCCGCCCATTTCGAGATCCCCCACATCGCCACCGGCGACCTGCTGCGCGACCACGTTGCCCGGGAAACGCCGCTCGGCCGTGCCGTCCGCGAACGTCTCGAACTGGGCGAGCTGGTTCCGGACGACGTCGTACTGGAGATGGTGCGGGAAGCGGTCGTCGAAGCGAAGGAAGGCGGCGGCGGATATGTGCTCGACGGCATGCCGCGCAACATGGCACAGGCGCGTGCGTTGTACCAGATCGGCCGAGAGCTGGGGATGACAGCCGACGTCGCGCTCCACCTCAAGGCCGACGACGAGGAGCTGATGCGCCGCCTGCTCGCGCGAGCCGTCCTCGAACACCGGTCCGACGACACCGAGGAGGTCATCCGGCACCGGCTCGACCTGTATCACACAGTGACGCATCCCATCGTGAACTGGTACGCCGAGCGCGGCATCCTCGTGTCGGTCGATGCCATGCAGCCGGCCGAGCGCGTCGGCCGCCAGATCCTGACCGCCCTGGAAGCCATGCGACCGCTGCTGGAGCACGTTCCGGAACGGGCGCGTCGGTCCCTCGACCTGACCGGCCTCGGCGCCGCGTTCGGTCAGCATTGAGCCGGCTGGCGGGTACGGACTCCGGACCTGACACGGGCGCCGGATTTGTTGTGGGCCTGCACAGGAATGAGGCCGGCGTAGGCGGGTAGCCAACACCGTAGCGGCGCTCGTGTTTGGCAGAAGGAACGAGTGTCCGAAACGGAGCGCGGCCACGTGCTCGCGCATGGTGGCGAGACGACATGATCCTTCGCCCCGCCCGAGGCCTGGAACCTCACCGTCCACCCGGAATGGGTTACCGGACCGTGCGACGTTGCTTGCCGTGCGCGGCACCTCGATCGAGGAATGCAGGTTCAGCGGTCCGGCCGATGACCGGCGCGGTCCAAGCTGCTAGCGTCCATCGGCGAAGGCTGGTCCGGCATTCATCGCCGTCGACGACGCAGCGGTGTTGCCCGCCGGGTCACTTGGGCGCGAGGAGATCTACGTGGGACTTACCGGGCCGACTCACCAGCTCCGCGCCGACGGGTCGTGCGCGGTTTGTGACATGCCGGTCAGGGCCGTCGAAGGCGCGGCTGCCCGGCAGAAGGTGGACAGCTCCCGGACGCTGTACAGGGCGCTCGCCTGGTGCACGTTGCAGCCGTGTGGGCACACCTTCACCGTCCGCCGTGGCGGACTCATTCATTGAGCCGGTCGGCTCCAACCGCCGTCGCGATCAGGACGGCCGCGATACGCCGGGGTCGTGCGTGAGCTCGTAGATGTTGCCATCCGGTCCACGGAAGTGCACCCAGGCGTTGCCCTTCTCGTCGACCTCTGGCCCGAAGACGATCTCGACCCGGGCGGATCGTAGCTCCGCGGTTGCGCTGTGAACGTCGTCGACGAGGAAACCGGCCACCGGCCCGGTCGTGAAGTGGCGGTTGATGTCCCTGTCCGGTCCGAAGATTTCGACCTTGCCTCCGTCGGGAAGCTTCAGGACCCAGAAGCCCGGCTCATCGAGTACCAGGCGCAGGCCGAGCACGTCCCGGAAGAACGCGACGGTCGCGTCCGCGTTCTCCGTACGCGTGCCGAGCCACGCCAGCTTGATGATCTCCATGCTTCCTGGCTACACCGGCCCGCACCGAGAGGTCAAGCGTCCTCGACAATGCCGAGCCGCGCACCCCGCAGTCCACCACCGCCCCCACCAGCTTCCGCCAATGGCGAGGACGTCCTCAAACCAGCCGTGCCGGGGCGATGACCGCTACCCCATGTGGGCGAGCGCGCGACGCAGCACGACGGCGAACCCCTTGTCGAATGCGGGTCGGGCTTCTCGGGGGAGCGCGTCTCGCTGCCGCAGCCACGCCACGGCGTGCGCGACCGCGCCGACCCGCATGGCCACGGCGAAGGTGTCGCGCAGGCCCGGGCCCCAGGGCTCCAGGTAGGCGTCCCGCAACCGGTCGAACCACGGGTCGTCGGGCGACATCAGGTTCCGTTCCTCCAGGAAGCGAAACGTCACCACTAGGGACGCGAACGGATGCGCGATCGAGCTGTCTCCCCAGTCGAGGATGCGCAGCCGGTCGCCGTGTGCGTACAGGTTTGCCATGTGCAGGTCGTCGTGCTGGATGGTCTCGGGCATCCCTTGCCCGGCGAGGTCCTCGCAGAGGCCGGTGAACCGGCGAGCGAAGCCCGGCATCCGGGTGATCTCGTCGTCGCTGAGGGGTAGGCGGCGCCGTGCGAGTTCGTCGAACCGGTCCGGCAGCCGTGCCAGCCGCAGGTCCGGGACGCCGTGGCGCAGGTGGTCCTCGGCGTGGACCGTCTCGCCTCGTTGGAGCTCGGCGTACAGCGGCAGCGCGGTCAGCCACGACGGCGGCGGGTTGCCGAACGCGGCGATGGGCTGACCGGCGTCCGCGAGCAGCAGCCAGCCGCGGTCCTCGTTGTGGCCGAGCACCTGCGCCACGCGGTCGGGCCAGCGCGCGAAGAGTGCGGCGGACAGTCGCGGCTCGAAGGCTTGCACGGGCGCGCAGGCCTTGAACCAGACGACGCCGTCCGCGGTCGGCACCCGCATGACGGTGGCCCACGGACGAGAATGCGCCGTCTCGATCGGACCCGAAGGATCGACGTGTGCCCGGATCCACTCCGCCGCGGCCCGATCCATCCCGCCAATATGCAGTAGGTGAGCGGTCGCTCGCTCCCACATTTCGGCCGCCGGCCTGCGCTCTGTCCGGGTCCACCCCGCCCGCGAGCCGCCGGCCGGGCCAGCTTCGCCGTGGTCGCCGGTGAACCGGTCGGGCCGAACCGACGTGGTCGTCGGTGGGTCGGCTTGAGCCGGCCCCACCGCAGACGAGAATGGCTGTCCGGGATGTATTGATTCGACCGTCTTTGAGGAGGCGCGATGAACCCTGTACGTCTTGTCCTGGCGGCGGTCACGGCCGCCACGCTGAGCGCCGGCGCACCGGCCGGCGCGGCCCCGTCGGATCCGGTCGCGGCACCGCCAAACGACGGAAACACCGTCGTCTACACGCTCCAGCCGTCCACCCACGGCAACCCGGAAGGCGTCGCCTGGGACGAGCGCACCGACCAGTTCTTCGTGGGGACGGTCGGCGACGGCACCATCTACCGCGGCCGGTTGTCGGACGAGACGGTCCGCCCGTTCATCGAAGGCGCCCCGGGCGCGTCGGCGATCGGGATGAAGGTCTTCCGCGGCCGGTTGTACGTCGCCGGTGGTCCGACCGGCAAGATCACCGTTTACGACATCGGCACCCGGGGACAGGTCGCCTCCTTCGACACCGGCGCCGGCGGCTTCCTCAATGACCTCGTGGTGACCGGCGACGGCGATGTCTACGTCACCGACTCGTTCCGCCCGACGCTGTGGCACGTCACGCCGGCTCAGGTGCTGGCCGGCCAGGGAATCCCGCAAGCCATCCCGGTCGGGCCGGAGATCCCTTACCTGGCAGGGTTCAACCTCAACGGCGTCGTCGGCCTCAGCGGCGGCAGGGAACTGGTGGTGGTCAACTCCGCCAGCGGCCGGCTGTTCCGTATCGTGGTCGACCCCGACGCTGCGCAGGGACGGACGATCTCGCCGGTCGACGCGCCGCCGTTGACGGGCGGGGACGGCATGGTCGTCGATCGTGGCCGGTTGATCGTCGTCATCGGCGACCCGGCCACCCTGACGTTCCTCAGCCTCAGCGCCGACCATCTGCGGGCACGGACCGACGAGGTCCGGACCGATCCGACGTTGCGCGGCCCGTCCACCGTCGCCCGTGCGGCAGACCGGTATCTGGTGGTCAACGCCGACTTCGCCGTGAGCCGGACGCCGTTCACCGTTTCCGGCCTGCCCCGCCACCGGCCAGGCTAGGCGCGGCGACATCCGGGGCGGCGGCCGCGCAGAGAGCCCGACCGCCGCCCGGGGCCGGCTCCGCCGGGCCACCGCCGACAACCGGCGCCGAACGGCGGGCGCCCACCGCGAACGGGTGGCCACCGGCGCGAACCGCACCATCCGCCCGCGGGCGTGCGGTGCACGGCATCGACTCTCCGTCGTGATCGAGTGGCAACAGGATTCGATCATTCGGACCTACTGAGAAGGCGGAACGGCATGTGACGCGACCGCGTCGTCGAGCGCTGACCAACATGAGGTGGTGGTGTCGGAGCCGGCGTCGGCGCCGGCACCGGCGGGTTTCGGCGACGATGGGACGTGGATGGGACAGATCGGCGGCGGCCGACGTCCGATGCGACCGCTGCTCTGCGCGTTGGGCGGCCTTCTGGTCGCTGTCCTGGTGCTGGGCCTCGGGGCGCCGGCGACCCGTGCGATGTCCGCACCGTCCGCCGCCGCCGGCGCGATGCCGTTGGAGTCGCCGTCGCCCCAGCCGACCGCCATCACCCCGACCCCGACACCCCGGCCGACCACATCGACCCCCGGCAGCGGGCCTACCGTCCCGCAGCCGAGCTCACCGTCGACTCCCACCAGCGGCCGGCCCCGTCCGGGCGGGGCACGCCTCGGGATCAGGGTGACCACCGGCGACATACGGCTGACCAATACCTACTGGACCGCGCCGGCCACCCTCGCGGGTCTTGTCGTTACCGTCGTGAACACCGGCAATGTCACCGAGCGGGTGACCCTGACCTACACCCTCCCCGAGGGTGTGACCGACGCCGGCAATGCCGGCTGTGCGGCTGCCGGCGCTCGCACGGTGCGCTGCGGCAGCCGTGTCGCCGGTGCTGGTGACCGGTGGAGCGTGCGGCTACGGGTGCGGGTCGATGGTGACGCCTGGCGGCGGATGCCGCTGAGCGGCTCCGTCGTGGCCACCGCGACCGGGGCCTACCGTAGCGACCTGGGTTCGATGCGCGACAACGAGGGCTTCGCGCTGCTGTTTCCGCCCGGTCCCCCGGGCGCAGGCATCGGCCTGGCCGCGACCGACGTCCGGTTCACCGCCGCCGGGCGGACAGCCACGCTGACGGTCACCCTCACCAACCGCAGCGGCGGGCCGGGCCGGGGCGCCATCGAGGTCGCGCTGCCCGCCGGCATGGCGGTGGCGACCCAGCCGCCTGGTTGCGTCGCCGCCGGCCAACGAAGCCGCTGTGACCTCGGTTCGGTGGCCGCGGGCCGGTCCGCCACCCAGGCCTTCCCGATCACGGCGACTCTCGACGCGCAGCGGAGCGCTCCGTTGTCCGGTGCGGTGCTCGGCACGCTCAGCCGCGCCGGGACCCTCCACCGCGTCCAGATGAGCTTCCGGATCCTCGCCGACGTGGCCGGCCCGTCGCCGTCGGCCGCGCCAGCCGCGGAGGGCGGGACCGCGGCCGGCACGCTCGCGCCGGTTTTCCGGTCCGCGGACAGCGGCAAGTCGCGGCGAACGGCCATCGCGATCGCTCTCGTGCTGGTTTCGCTGCTGCTCATCGTCCTGGCGCTGGCGCTGGCCACCATGTCGGTGCGGCGCTGGCTGCAGGAGCGCCCGGACGCGCGGTAGGCGCCGGTCCGGCGGTTGACGGCGCGGGTCGTGGCTGCCGGTCGAGAGCCCCCTCCGGTCGGGATGGCGGCCGCGGCGACGAGTCCAACCACGACCATCCGCGCCATGATCCGGCGCAGCGGCGGCGCCACTCACGGCGAGGCGGTGGGCCCTGTAGGTTGTCCCGGCGGCGGGCGGAGGCCGCTACGTCCCTGGCATCGGCAGGATGGGGAGGACGTCGACGGAGTTCTCGGGCACCGTCAGATGGGGGTGACGCTGCAGCAGCCGCACCACGTCATCGATCGAGTCAGCCTGCAAGATCGAGTATCCGGCGGCGTCGGAGTCGCCGCCCGCCACCCTCGAGCCGTCGAGGTGCCTACCCTTCCCGAGCGGCATACCGAGGTCGACCACCGCGTCGCCGGCCTCCTTCGCCCATGCCATCCAGGCATCCATGCCCGCCTGGGCCTGTGCCGGATCGGCTTTCGCCATCTGCTCCTCGGCCGAGAACGGCGACCGGTACCACACCATGAACCTCGCCATGTCGTCACGCTCCCGCCTGAACAGGTGTTGCCGGTCAACGCCGCCTCGCAGACGATACGCCGGGGGAGAAGTACCGGCGGCGCTACTCCAGGTCGAGGGTATAGACGACGGCGTCCGGGGTGTCCCGGCGGCCCACCGGTAGTCCGTCGATCCGGGCACGCAGCGCCGGCTCGTACGGCGTCCCGGCGACCCCGCCGCGCGACACCACGACACTGCGCACGCCGATCGCCCGGAGCACGGCGACGCTGTCCGCGTCGGGGAAGCGTCGGGCGGCTTGCCGGATGGCCGCCTGGCGCGCCGGTGTGAACGCGGCGCTGCCGTTCACCATGAGCGGGAACCGGTCGGTCGCCCAGAGCATCGCGACCCCGTCGGCAGTGGCGCCGGTGGGGAGCACGAGCAGCGGCGCCGGCGCGGTGGCCAGCGCCGCGGGCGGCGGCGGCACCACGGGGTGTGGTGTCCTGTTCAGCCCCTCGGCCAGGACCAGCAGGGGCAGGAGCACCGCGAGCCCGCGCACGGCCTTGTGTGGGCCGCGCCGGGCGATGGCCGCGGTCGCTCCGGCCGCGAGCACCGCGAGTAGGAGGGTCGTCCATACCACGAGGCGGCCGGGCGTGCGAATCGCGTCGAAGCCGGGCAGCGCACCGTAGAGCAGTCCGTACGTGAACCTGCCGCCCGCGGGCCCTTCGGTGCCCATCCCCAGCAGCACGCTGGCCGCGGCCCCGCCGGCGAGCAGCAGGCGCTGGCGCAGCGTCCAGATCGACAGGACCAGGCCGACGGCGGCGAGCGCGTACAGCGCGAACCCCGGCAGCAGGGACACCTCGCCCCGATACCCGAGGGCCGCGCGGGCGTCGGCGTGCGCGGCCCCCCACACCACCGAAAGCCCCGGCGAGGTGAAGAAGCCACGAAGCGGTGGCGAGGCCACCGCCACGTCCTGCCAACTGCGTCTGACGTACGGGAACTGCTGGACGACCCTGAGGTACGGGTGGGCCATGAAGCCGGCGACCGCGGCGAACACGGCGAGTCCGGCGGCGTCAGCGAGCAGCAGGCGCAAGGGCAGCCGCGGGCGTCGCCACAGCCAACCGGCGCATGCCGCGACGCACACCAGCCCGAGTGCGTACGCGAACGGCACGCCGATGCCGAACCCCAGCGACAGCTGCCACGCCGCTACGAGCCAAGCGGCCAACGCCCAGCCGGGTCTAGCCCGGTCCGGGCGGTAGCCGTGCCGCAGCGACCATCCGTGGCCACGGGCGAGCATGGCCAGCGCGAGCGCGATGCCACCGGTGGACAGCACCTGCAGGTGTCCGGCCTGGGCGAGACGCCACGGCGCGTACGCGAACGCCGCCCCCGCCACGGTCGCGCCGATCCACCCGGAGCCGAGCTGGCGGACGAGGGCGTACGCCCCGACGAAGGCCAGCGCGAAGACCAGCACAAACATGATGTTGTAGCGGAGCAGAGCGGCCACCGGGCCGGTGCCGACCATGCCGGCCGGGAAGTAGCCGAGCAGGGTGTCGGTGAAGGCGAAGCTGTAGCGCTCGGGATAGAACGTGTTGGACTGCCACAGGCTGGACGGGTCATGAGTGAGGACATGGCCCGACCACGCCAGCTGCCAGGCCTGCATGGTGGGATCCCCGGTATCCATGGGAATCGTCGTGGTCGGACGACGCAGCGTCGGCCAGGTCATCGTCGCGGCCAGCACCAGCGCGCCGGCGCCGACCAGCGTCCGCTCGCCGCGCAGCGCGCGTGCGATCCGGGCGGCGAGCCTACGACGGCGACTGGTCGGAGGCGTCTGGTCGGACGCGCGGATCTCTCCGGCCGCGGCGCCGGTCATCTCCACGGCGCCGACGATTCCATGGACCTCATCCATCCGCGATCCACCGGAAATCTGCGTTCGTGACGGTCGCCCGCGACCACGCGCGACGGCTGCCTCGAGCCACCGGACGGGTGTCCCGGACCAGCCGGCTGGGTACCGGTACGAGCATGGCCTCTACCAAACAGACCGCGGCGGCCCGCACGAACGTGCGCAAGGCCCAGAAGGCCGCGAAGGCGAACAAGACCATCTCCAACCTGCCGGCGAAGACGCGAACCGCCCTCGGGAAGCAGGGCGCCGCGGTCGCGCAGCGCAAACGGACCGGTGCGGCCAACCCCAAGACCCGGGCCGAGCTGTACGAGATCGCCAAGAAGCGCGGTCTGGCCGGCCGGTCGAAGATGGGTCGCGACGAGCTCGCCCGGCACCTCGGCGAGCGGTAGCCCTCGTCGGCTCCCGCCGGTACGGCAGCGGCGGGGGTCGTTGTCCCAGAACCCGGCCGCAGGCGCGCGCGAGTCCCGAGGTCAGGACCGAGCGCAGGCAGCTCCGGCGCGGCGCGCCGCGCCGACCTCGTGCCCGCCGACCTGCTCGATCCCCCTGTCGTCGAGCGCGGCGAACAGCAGCGAGGTGGCGGTGGAGCCCGGCCAGTCGTCGCGGACCCGAGCGAGCACCCCGGTCCGCGCGGCCTCGCCCGGCTCCCGGTACGTCCCCGCCGCGGTCACCCCTACACAACTGGTCAGTCGGCCAGGCCGTGACGGTGCGCGAGGCGTTCCAGGTCGGCGGTGAGCGCGTCCAGGCGCCGTACGCCTTGCTCGATGGCGGCCGTCGACACCTCGGTCGGGCGTACGGCGAGGATCGGGGCCATGATCTCGTCGGCCCGCGCGCCAAAGTCGCGCTGCGCGGCGGCGATCGCCGCGGTGATCTCGGCGGCCGCGCCGTCGGTGGACAGCTGCAGCACGTCGGGGTGCAGGCGCAGGTCCAGCAGGGCGCCGCCAGGGCCGGTGCGGGCGCGGACGAGGCGGCGGGGCGACTCGCCCTCGCCTGCGCAGTCGGCGAGCTCGCGCTGCATCCGAGCGATGCGGTCGAGCTGGTCCTGCGCGTACTCGGCCAGGTCGGTCAGGCTGCGGATCTCGGGCATCGTCGTCGCTCCATCTAATGGCTGAGATGCGATCCTAACGGGATGGCCACCAAGGACTACACGGCAAACATGGCGCCGGCGGTGCGGCCCCTGTTGGACGGAGGGGAGCGGCTGCTGGCCGCCTCGCCGCTCGCGAAGGACCCCGGAACGACCGAAGACGTGTCCGTCGCCGACGAGCTGACGAACCTGCTGGACCCGACGATCCTGCTCGGCCTGGGCACGCACCCCGGCAACGCGCTGCAACGCGCGGTGTTCGGCCGGGCCGTGACCGGCACCCCGGACTCGATGGCGCGGCGGCTGTTCGATGCCGTGGACGGCGCGGAGGGCCCCCGCGTCGCGGTCACCGATCGGCGGCTGCTGATCGTCGAGGTGTACGCCGACCCGAAGGCGCGCGGCGGCTGGCGCCGCTGGCTAGGTCCGGCCGACCTCGTCGCACGGGACGTCCACGCCGTGCCGCGGGCCGCTATCCTCGGTGCGGTCGCGGCACCGGCGGGTCTGTTCCGGCGGGGTCGGCTGCTCGTCGGGTTCGCCGACGGCTCGGGTTGCGTGCTGGTCTGCGCGCCGCCGAGCCTCGCCGACCCGGTGGTGGAGGCGATCGGCGGGCCGCGACCGGACGGTTCCGCCGCTGGGGAGGAGCACCGTTGAGCCAGCCGTTGAGCGTGTACCTCGACGCGATGACCCGCTACGCACAGGCGATGGACGACCTGGCCGCCGGATTCGGCAAGACCCGCCAGCGGCTCGTCGGCGCAGACGTGACCGAGGACAGCTTCGGCATGCTGTCCGCGTCGAGGGAGGCCGCGGCCACGTACGAGCAGCGCACCACCGACGGCCTCGAGGTGCTGCGCACCGAGGAGGACGTCTTCACCGACCTCGGCGACGCGTTCCGCCAGATGCGGGACAACTACGCGGCCAGTGACCAGGCGAGCGCCGGCCGGCTGGGTGGCGGCAGGTGACCCGCGCACCGAGCGGCGCCGAGCGCATCGAGGAATGGCTCGGCCCCGCCGGCGCGGCCTACCACATCGTCCAACCGATCGTCGCGTTCCTGTCCCACCCGCTCGACGAGGTCACCGGCGACCCCGACCAGCTGCGGGCGAACGCGGTGGCGTGGCGGGCCGCCGCCGACGACATGGACGGATACGCCCGCGCGGAGCTGGCCGCCCGTACGGACCTGCTGTCCTATTGGGAGGGCGGGGCGGCCGAGTCGTTCGAGCGGGAGATGGCGCTGGTCAACCGGAGCTTCGCGGAGATCGCCGAGCACTTCGACGTCACCGCCGAACTGCTCACGGGCTCGGCCGATGGGGCGCAGCAGGCTCAGGACCTGGTCGAGCAGATCGTCCGGGAACTGATCGCCTGGCTGATCGTCACCATCATCGTGGCGCTCGCCTCGGCCTGGATCACCGGCGGCGCATCGGTCGCCGTCGGCGTCGCGGCGGGCGGCGTCGAGGCCGCCACGGCGGGCACCCGGGCGGCGCTGGTCGGCCTGCGCCTCGCCAACCTGCTCCGCAAGGTCGCCGAGTTCCTCCTGAAGATGAGCAGGTTCGCCAAGGCCTACAAGCTCACCAACATCGGCAAGGTCGGCGTGCAGAGCTGGGCCGAGGCGCGGTACGCGAGCGCCGCCGGCTACCAGCTGCTGGCCACGAACTGGGTGATCAAGCAGGGAATCGTCAAGCCCACGCTCGGCCCGACCGTCGACTCGGTCACCGGCGCCGACGAGACCTGGCACCTGCCGCAGGTGTTCTGAGCGGACGGTGTGCCGGTGGAGCCACCCGGGTACGAAGCCGTCATGTCCGACGATACGAGCCGCGCCGCCGACCCGAAGCGGGACGCGCTACGGGAAGAGGTCGCGATCGAGCACGTCACGCAAACCTTGGCCGCGGAGTACGCGCCCGACCACTCGCCCGACGAGGTGTCGGAGGCCGTCTCCGAGGCGCGCGAGCAGGTCACGGATGCGCCCATCCGGGACTTCGTGCCCAACCTGGTCGAACGCGCGGCGCGCGAGCGGCTCGCCGAGGGCGGCGGCGACGCCGCCTCCTGAGACGGCGGCGGGTGCGAACCGGTCCACGCCCCCGCGCGGGCGCCGCCCGCGCGAAGCCGCTAGCCGGCCAGTGCGAACCGCTCGGCGTGGATCTGCCGCCTGGGCACCCCCAACGCGCGCAGGCTGCGCAGCACCGCGGAGGTCATCGCCGGCGGCCCACACACGTACACGTCGCGTTCGGTGATGTCCGGGACCAGGCCCGCGAGGTTGCGCGGGTCGAACGGCAGGTTGGGCGGCTCGCCGGCCCCCGTGCGCCCGGTCAACACGTGCAGCCGGGCGCCTCGTGCCCGGGCGAGGTCCTGCAGCTCCTGTAGCAGAACCGCGTCGGGCGCTGATTGCACCCGGTAGAGCAAGGTGACCGGTCCGGAAAGCTCCTCGAGCAGGGCGCGCACCGGCGTGATGCCCACGCCGCCCGCGATGAGCGCCGTCGCCTCGCGGCTGCGGTGCATGGTGGTGAACGCGCCGTACGGCCCTTCGACGAACACCCGCGTGCCGACCGGGAGGGAGCGCAGGCCCGCGCTCGTCGTCCCCACGGCCTTCGCGGTGAGCCGCAGATGGCGGCCGTCGGGCGCCGCCGACAGCGAGAACGGGTTGGCCTGCCACCACCGGTTGTGCCCGAGGAAGCGCCAGATGAAGAACTGGCCCGGGCGGGCCTGCAACTGGTCGAGGTCGCGGCCCTCGACGTAGACCGAGGTGACGGTGTCCGACTCGGGCACCACGGCGGCGACCCGCAGCTTGTGCCTGGCGTTGAGCATTAGCGGCGTGACGACCCGGCCGACGAGCAGGGCGCCGATCGCGAGACCCCACAGCAGCCACCAGTACGCCGTCGTCACCGCGTTGGCCTTGAAGGTCGTGCCCTCGTAGAGCTGGTGGATCAGCGCGAGCGCGACGGCCGCGTACAGGCAGAAGTGGACGGCGTGCCAGGTCTCGTACGACAGCCGGCGCCGCACGACGCGGACCGACAGCGCGACGGCGATGCTGATGATGCCGGCCGCGATCATGCCCAACAGGGTGGGAAGGACACCGGCGAAGCTGGCGAACTGCGCGAAGAACGAGAGATGGTACAGGCGCCCGTAGCCGACCAGGATGAACGTCGGATGCAGGATCACCAGCCAGAACAGGGTGAAACCGGTCCAGCGGTGCCAGGAGGTCAGCCGGTCCATGCCGACCCGGCGGTCCAGCCACGGCAGCCGGGACACCAGTACCAGCTGCAGGATCATGATCAGCGCGAGGTGGAGCGCGAAGAACTTCGCGACGCCGATCAGCGAGTTTTTCGCCGGGCCGCCGGTGAAGAACAGCGTCTCCACGATCGCCACGTTCACCAACACGACGACGACGAGCACCACACGTGCCGTCCGGCCGGGGTAGGCGGTCGCGGGCGCCGCACTGCGCGCCCCCATCGCCGCAGCGGTCATCGCGGTCTCCTGTCCGGACCCGGCGCGCGCGTCGCGCGCCCCCAACAGTGTCTACGGGCCCGTCCGCGAATGGTTCAGCTACACGGCTCGTTCCCGCGCTGTAGGGTCGGCGCATGTTCGCCCGCGCCTGGGGGCTCACCCGGTCCCTGGTCATGTACCACGGCCAGCCGGGCCGGCACCGCCGGATGGTGCGCTTCTACGGCCAGTTCCTCGGGCCCGGCGAGGTCGGCTTCGACGTCGGTGCTCACGTCGGGAGCCGGGTGCGGGCCTGGCGCAAGCTCGGCGCCCGGGTGGTCGCGATCGAGCCGCAGCCCGACCTGCTGCGCGTCCTGCGGCTGTTCTTCGGGCGGGACACGGGCGTCACGATCGTCCCGCTCGCCGTCGGCGCGCGACCCGGCCGGGCCCGACTCGCGGTCTCGACGGCCACGCCGACGGTCTCCACGCTGTCGCGGGACTGGGCCGACACGGTCGCCGCCGACCGCAGCTTCTCCCGCGTCCGCTGGGACCGCGCCGTGGAGGTCGAGGTGACCACACTGGACGACCTCATCGGACGGTACGGCGAGCCGGCGTTCTGCAAGGTCGACGTCGAAGGCTTCGAGGCGGAGGTGTTGGCGGGGCTCAGCCGGCCGTTGCGCGGACTGTCCTTCGAGTACCTCCCGATGGCCCACGACGCCGCGCTGGGGGTGCTCGCGCGGGTCGAGGAGCTCGGCGGCACGGCCGGCGGCTACGTCTACAACTACTCGCCGGTCGAGACGATGCGGTTCGTGGGCGAGCGCTGGCTGACGGCCGACGAGCTGCGCCGGGTGCTCGCCGAGCGCCGCCCGCTGGGCCGGTCCGGCGACGTGTACGCCCGGCTGCGCGGCTAGGTCCCGTAGGCGGCGAGGAATTTGTCGCGGAAGGTGTCCATCGGCCAGACCGGTGCTTGGGGCGAGGGGTGCAGGCCGTCCTGCCAGCCCCAGCCGGAGATCCGGTCGAGCACGGCGGGGTCGTGGG
>DATDJX010000048.1:0-7489 GCA_036520275.1 Asanoa sp. | reverse complement strand
CGCAGGGTCGGCCCGAGGGGTACGAGCGCTCTCTCGTGGTCTCCGGGCTGCTCGGCCTCGGCATCGCGGTCTTCGGGCTCACGATGGTGACCCGGCGACGCCGTACCTGGTAGGGGTCAGGACGTCGGCGTCGCCGTCGGCGACGCGGTCTGTGGCGGCGGCGCGGGTCCCGTCGAGACGACCAGCGTGACCGTCGAACCGGGCGGCACCACGGTGTCGGGCTCCGGATCGGCGTCGACCACTGTCCCGGCCGGTTGGGACGCCGACCGGTACTCGAGCCGCGGCTGCAGGCCGGCGGCCAACAGCTGGGCGCGCGCCCGATCTTCGGGCAGGCCGAGCAGCGGCGGCACGACGACCGGGCCCTGCGTCGTGGTGGAGGGAGACGGTGCCGTGGTGGTCGGCGCGGCCGTTGTCGGCGCGGCAGTGGTCGGCGCCGCGCCGGAGATGGTCGGGCTCGGGGTGGGTTTCGACGTGTCGTTGCGCAGCAGCAGCCATAGCCCGAACGCGAGCACGGCGAGCAGCACCACGACGACAAGGCCGATCAGGATGGGCATCCACCAGCGTCGACCCGGTTCCTCGGGCTGCCCGTACTCGTCCGGCACCGGGCCGCGCGGCGGCACGCCGGCGGGGGGCACGCCTGCACGGCCCGCCCACGGCTGCGTCTGCCCGGGGGTCGACGGCAACCGCGCGGTGCGATCGTCGCCGTAAGGCCCCGGACGGTACGGCGCCGTCGGCGCGGTGTCGGGCCGGTGTCCGGCCGGCGGGAGCTGGGCGGTGTGGTCGGCGTCGGTCGGGCCCTGCTCGACCGTGGGCTGCTCGGCTGTTCGGTCGCGCCGGTCAGCCTCGCCGGGCGGCATCCCGTACGCCGCCGTCGAGCCGGGTTCGACCGGGCGTTGCGGCGGCTCGTCGTCGGACAGCGGGTCGAAGGCGGCGGTGTCGTCGGGGCGACGCTCCTCGCGGCCGTTGTCGCCGGTCGGCGGCCGGCCCTGCGGGTCGTCCGGCTTGTCGGCCATCCTCGCGTCCCTCCCCTGCTGCCATGCCCGGAGTGATCCAACCTAGCCTGCCCGGCTGGGGCCGGGCTCGGCGGCTCGGCTTCCGCTTTTGTGGGCATTTCGGCCGGCTCGCCCGCACACCGGACGGACGCTACGCTGCCCGGCATGGCCGTACGAGGCTGGGGAGGATCGGTCGCCGCGGCGATCGGCATCGCGGCGGGCGCGGGCGCCGCGCAGCTAGGGTTGGGCTACGGCCTGGGCATCATGTCGTGGCTGCCCGCCGCGGACCGGGCCGGCGAGGCGGCGTGGGCGGCGAGCCTCGCATGGGCGGCGTGGATCGCCGCGACGTCGACCGTGGCCGGCGCGATTGGCGCCGAACGGCTGGCCGGCGCCGGCGACGAGCCCGATGTCGACCGGCGATCTGGCGCCACGCTGCTGTCCCGGCTGTCGCTCGCAGTGGCGTCCGCCGTCGGCGGCCTCGTGACGGTGGTGCTTCTCGCGGTGCCGGCGCGGGCCGCCGTCCGCGCCGACGCCTTCTCCCCGCAGACGATCGCCGCCGGGTACGCGGTGTTCGGCGTCATCATCGGCCTGATCTTCGCGATGTGGGCGCTGTCGTCCGAGGCCGTGGCGGCCAACGTGATCGCCACGATCGGTTGGCTATGGCTGCTGGCCGTGACCGCGGTCATCGATGCGGTGATCTCGGGACGCGGCCTGACCACCGCCCAGCTCGGCGTCTGGCAGATCAGCTCGGACAGCGAGCGGTTCTGGTTCCGGGACTACTTCTATTGGCCCGGTGCGGCGCTGTCGCTGGGTTCGGCGTTCGTGATCGGCCTGCTCGCCGCTCGGATCCCGGCCCGCGATCCGCGGCGGCGGGTCGGCGCGGCCGCGTCCGGTGTGTCGGGCCCCTTGGTGGTGGCGGCCGCCTACTTCCTCGCCGCACCGCGGCTCGTCGGCATCCGGGCGGAGCAGCTGTCGGCCCACCTGCTCGCGCCGTACGCGGTGCTGGCCGGCCTCGCCGGCTCGGTGCTGATGACGACGCTCGTGCAACGCGCCGACGACCGCCGCTCGGCGACGGCCGGCGACGCCGCGGTCGTTCCGGGGCAGCGGGAGCGCGAGCCCGACCTCGACCAGACCGCCCACCTGTACGGCGTCGGCGACGAGACCATCGCCGACCGCTACGGCGCCGGACAGGACCCGGACCGCGGCTTCGACGAGACGGCACACCGCTTCGGCGACGAACGCGATCCCGAGGCCCTCGACCGCGACGGCGACCGTTCGTGGGCCGAGGGAGGGCCCGACCCCAAGCCCCGTGACCACGCAACGGTGGCGGCCCCGTCGTGGCCCGAGGCGACCCCCTCCCGGCGCACCAAGCCCGGCCGTCGTCTCTTCGGCCGCAAGGCCTGAGACCGGCGCCCCGGCCCGCGGCCCGATCCGCCAGGGCAGGCGCTAGTCGACGGGCCAGGTATGCACCGGCTGGTTGGTGCGCTGGTGCTCCCCGTACCGGCGGAGCATGTGGTGCAGCGCGGCGTAGCGGTCCATGCCGTGCCGGTGCTCGGCGGCCCGGACGCTCTCGGTCTGCCACACGGCGCCGTTGCGCCCGGTCGCACAGCGCGCGTCGATGATGCCGAGCAGCCGGTCGCGGTGCTCCGGCCCGACCCCGAAACGGTCGAGGCCGGCGGCGGCGCGCGGCAGCAGCGTGTCGCGAACCAGGTCGGTGACCCGGGCCTCGCCCTGGCGCGGCCAGAAGACGGTCGCCTCGATGCCACGACGTGCGGCCCGGTGGAAGTTCTCCTCCGCGGCGGTGAACGGCAGCTGTGTCCAGATCGGACGGTCGCCCTCGGCGAACTCGCGCGCGAGGCCGAAGTAGAATGCGGCGTTGGCCAGCATGTCGATGACGGTCGGCCCCGCCGGCAGCACCCGGTTCTCGACGCGCCGGTGCGGGCGGCCGTTCATGATGTCGTACACCGGGCGGTTCCACCGGTAGATCGTGCCGTTGTGTAGGCGGAGCTCGGCGAGCCGCGGCACGCCGCCGTCGTGCAGCACCTCGACCGGGTCCTCGTCGTCGGTGATCGGCAGCAACGGCGAGAAGTAGCGGACGTTCTCCTCGAACAGGTCGAAGATCGAGGTGATCCACCGCTCGCCGAACCATACGCGCGGCCGTACCCCCTGTGCCTTGAGCTCGTCCGGCCGGGTGTCGGTGGCCTGCTCGAAGAGCGCGATGCGGGTCTCGGCCCAGAGGCGCTTGGCGTAGAAGTACGGCGAGTTGGCGCCGACAGCGACCTGGACGGCGGCGATGGCCTGGGCGGCGTTCCAGTAGTTGGCGAAGATGTCCGGGGCGACCTGCAGGTGGAACTGCGCGCTCGTGCAGGCGGCCTCTGGCGCGATCGAGTCGGTGGCGGCCTGCAGGCGCTCGACGCCGCGGATGTCGAGGCCGATGTCTTCGCCGCGCGCGGCGACGATCTGCTCGTTGAGCGCCCAGTACCGCTCGTTGCTGGACAGATTGGCCAGGACGAGGTGCTCGGGTCGCAAGGTGGGCAGCGTGCCGATCAGGATGATCGTGGCATCGGCCTTGGCGGCGCGGAACTCGGCCCGGGCGAGGCTGTCGGTGAGGTCCCGCTCGTAGTCGTCGAACCCGTTGCCCTCGATCAGCCGTGGGCGGGCGTTGAGCTCGAGGTTGAACTGGCCGAGCTCGGTCTGGAACGTAGGGTCGGCGAGGTTTGCGAGGATCTCCGCATTGCGCATCGCCGGCTCGGCGTCGTCGTCGACGAGGTTGAGCTCGATCTCCAGGCCGGTGGTGGGGCGTTCGGAGTCGAACCCGAAGTCATCCAGCATGAGCGCGAACACATCGAGGCATCGACGGACCTTCTGCCTATATCGGATGCGGTCCTCGCGGCTGAACGCGACCGGCGAGACGTCCTTGCCCATGCACCCTCCCCGGCGCAACTCCTCCCGTGTCGATCACCGCTGGTAGGTGGCCGACCGCGAGGAGTTCACCATCCCACATTCGAATGGGTGATCGACAGAACGACGCCGCCCCGGGGGCCGGCTGGTCCCGGGGCGGCGTCGCTGTGTGAAACCGGAACGGATCAAGCCTGGCGGATGAGTTCGCCCTCGAGCTCGATCTTGACCTTCTTACCGACCAGCACGCCGCCGCCCTCGATGGCCACGTTCCAGGTCAGGCCGTAGTCCTCGCGGTCGATCTCGGTGGTGGCGGAGAAGCCCACGATGTCCATGCCGTATGGGTTGCGGCCGACGCCCTCGAACGTGACCTTGAGCTCCACCGCACGCGTGACGTCCTTGATGGTCAGCTCGCCGGGGAGGACGAACTCGTTGCCGTCGACGTCCTGGACCCCGCCGGTGCTGCGGAACCCGAGTGTCGGGTACTTCTCGGTCTCGAGGAAGTCGCCGCTGCGCAGGTGGTTGTCGCGGTCGGTCTGGCCCGTGGTGATCGACGCGGCCTGCAGGCTCGCGGTGACGCTCAGGTCGACCGGGTTCTCGCCGACGGTCACGGTAGCCGTCGCGTCGTCGAAGTGACCGCGTACCTTGGCCACCATCATGTGGCGGGCGACGAAGCCCACCACCTTGTGGTTGGGGTCCAGGAGGTACGTGCCCGCGGTCGGGATCGTCTGCCCGTTCCACTGGCGGGTGTTGGCGGGGAGCTGGGTGCTGGTCATCCGAAGTCCTTACCGAAGTGGTTGAGTGTACAACGTCTGATGAAGCAATCATACCTGGCTCAATATTCCTCTTGTCAAGTACTGCTATAGTGGAGGGCGTGAGCGAGCTGTACGACGATCCGCGCATCACGGCGATAGGTCTCTTCGCGGAGGCCAACGCCGGCCTCGGCGCTCGCCTCGCCGCGCAGCTCGATGAGCACGGCCTCTCCCCGGTCGAGTTCGAGGTGCTCATGCGGCTGACCCGCTCCCCCGGCCACGAGCTTCGGATGACGGACCTCGCCGCCCAGACGTCGTTGTCCACGAGCGGCATCACCCGGGTGGTCGACCGGCTGGAGCGCGGCGGCTTCGTGCGCCGGCGCGCGTGCGCCACCGACCGGCGCAGCTCGTACGCCGGCGTGACGGACCGGGGTCTGGCCCGGCTCGACGAGGCGCTTCCGGGTCACCTGGAGCTGATCGAGCACTGGTTCACCGGCCAGCTCGACCCGGGCTCCCTCGAGGCGTTCCTCAAGGCGCTGCGCACGATCCGCGACGCGGTCAACCCGTGCGCGCGCGTCGGCACCGAGGACGCCCCGATCGTCGCCTGACGGGCCGCCCTTTCTGCCGGTCGCGACCCTTCGACGGCCAACCGGCAGAAACAGCGGCAGAACCGTGGCTCAGTAGGCGCCAATTGCCGCGAAGGGTATGAAACGGCGCTGCCGCGTGGATACCGTACAGCGCAGCACAGGCACCACGGGGGAACGACGCGGTCGCTGATGATCGGCGGGTGCCGTCGGGGGGCGGCCCGACCGCGTCTTGCGAGGAAAGAGCAGCCGGCGTCGATCGAGGGGGAGGGTGATCGACGCCGGCTGTTTTACCCGCACGCTGGGTCAGCAGGCACCCCCGACCAGGGCGCGTTCGCCGGGCAACAGCGTGATGCCGCCTTCCTTGCAGACCTCCGCGAGGCGGTCGATCACGGCCCGGCGCGCCACCGGGTCCCGGGTGACAGCCGTCAGGCCGACCAGTGCCTCGGCCAGGTCGCGTAGATCGCGCCGGCCGGCGTAGGCCTGGGCCGTCACGTTCCACCACTCGGCCGCGACTTCGAGATCGCCGCTGCCCATGGCGAGCGTCGCCTCGATCGCCGCCGATGTGCCCGCCGCGTCCGAGACACCGGCGGCCTCCGCGGCGCGCAGCTGGGCCAGCACCTGCGTCGCCTCCTCTGCACGGCCGGCCCGGGCCAAGGCCAAGCCCACCGTGCCCAGCACCCGGCCGCGGTGGCCGGGATCGCCCAGGCGGTCCAGTGCCGCGATCGCCCGCCGGCCCAGCGTCACCGCGTCGTCGTAGCGGCGGTCCAGGCGGTCCACATCGGCCATGTTGGCGCTGGCCAGCGCACGCAGCCGGTCCTCGCCGCACTGGGCGGCCAGCCGGTCCACGGCAGCCAGCCGGCGGCGGGCGGCGGCCAGGTCGCCCGTGCGGATCTCGTGCCAGGTCAGGTTGTTCTGCGCGACCGCCATGTCGCGGGTGCGTCCGGTGCGGGTGGCCAGCGCGAGTGCCGCCGCCCCGTGCCGGCGCGCCTCGTCGAAGCCTCCGGTGGCGATCCACAGCGCGCACAACTGGTTGCGCGCGGCCAGCTCGCCGGTCACGTCGCCAAGCTCCAGGAACGTCGCGAGCGCGGACTCCGCGGAGGGCAGCTCCCGGTGCCCCGCGCCGTGCTCGGCGGCGAGCATGGCCGCCCCGAGTTGTGCCCACGCCCGGTCGGCGGGGTCGGCGTCGGCGGTTCGCGGGTCGTCGAGCAGCCGTCGCAGCCACTGGTGCCCGGCGACGTCACGGCCGCGGAAACGCCACCAGCGCGGCAGCTTGGCGGCGAGCTTGAGCGCGGTGTGCGGGTCGTCGGTCGCGGAGTGGGACAACGCCGCCAACAGGTCGCTCGTCACGTCGTCGAGGCGCTCGACGGCGGCGGCGAGCTTGGCGCCGGCAAGCTGGGGCGCGACCCGGCCGGCGAGGCGCGCGAAGACCAGGGCGTGCCGGCGCCGGATCGCCACCAGCTCGCCGTCGGCGGCGGCCCGCTCGGTCGCGTAGTCGCGCACCACGTCGAGCAGCCGGAACCGGAACGAGCCGGTGCCGCGGACGTTGATCAGGCCGAGCGCGACGAGCCGGTCGAGCAGCGGTACCGGGTCGCCGTCGAGCGGGCCGCCCGGCGCGGCGTCGTCGGCGAGCATGGCCTCGGCGAGCTCGACCGACCAGCGGTTGCGGAACGCCGACAGCCGGCGCAACGCGATCTGCTCGTCCGGCTCCAATAGCCGGTAGCTTGCCGCCACGGCGTCGCGCAGGCTGACCGTCACCGCCTGATGGGCGACGCCGCGTCCGGACTTGGGGCCGGCCAGGTCGAGCAGCCGGTCGCCGTACCGGTTGAGGATCTCGTTGAGATCGAGCACTCGGCCGCGCGCGGCGGCGAGCTCGATGGCGAGCGGAAGACCGCCGAGCCGGCGGACGAGGCCGACCAACGCGTCCACCTCGCCGCGGTCGAGCGGCTCGCGACGCACGCGGGTGAGCCGGTCCAGGAAGAGCGCCGCCGCCGGATAGGTGGCGACGACGGCGAGTGAGGCGGCGGCGTCGGCCGGCGGCACCTCGAGCGGCGAGACCGGCCAGACCCGTTCGCCCGCCATGCCGATCGGATGTCGCCCGGTGGCGAGGACGCGTAGTGAAGGCGCCGCGCCGACGAGCCGGTGCAGCGCTTCGGCGACCGCGCCCGGCGACCGCTCGATGGCGTCGACGATCAGCAGCGTCGGCGCTCCGGCGAGGCGCTCCTCCAGCCCGGCGGGACGGGCGACGCCGAGCACCATGGCC
>DATDJX010000047.1:0-2167 GCA_036520275.1 Asanoa sp. | reverse complement strand
TGATCGGCCGTCACGTCAAGTTCACCCGTGGCACCGAGGCCGGCTACGGCGCGCTCACCATGCGCTGCCCGTCCGGCAAGACCCTCCGCGGCCTCGCCCGCCAGGGCCAGGTCGGCCCGCAGGTCTACCGCGACACCAACTACCCCGGCAAGCGCTCGGTCGACGTGATCGTCGACTACAACGCGAACAGGACGCCGGTCGGCGGAACCGCCGAGGGCACCGTCCTCGCGCTCTGCCGCTGAGCGTGGTATCCAACCCCACTGGTGAGGAGGCGACACCATTGGTTGCGGCGTGCGGCATTCGCTGCCCCGGTCGTCGCGCTCGTCCTGGCGGGCTGCGGCGGTGGCCACCACACCAGTGCGGCGATCACGGCGACCCCGGCCGTGGCGCTGGCTGACGCGCCTCCGCGGATCGCGGTCAGCGGTGCGGACGACGCCGCGATCGTCGTGGCGGTCACGCACGATGCACGCGGCCGCACGTGGACCTCGAGGACGCGTGTGGCCGACGTGCGTCGCGACCCGACGCGCCCGCTCTGGACGCTGACGCACGGGCGGGACTTCTTCGTCGCGCCCTTCCCCCGATTCGACGTGCGTCTCGAAGTCGTCGAGCACGGGCACGCCGTGGCGCACGCGACGATCGCGCGCCGGACGGTCGCGCCCGGCGTCGTCGCGCATGAGGTACGCGGGGGGCTGTACGGCGAGCGCTTCGACGCTCCCGCCGCCAAGCCAGGCCCGGCCGTCCTCGTCATCGGCGGATCCGAAGGGGGCCTTTCGACGGCGGGGCTGGCGGCGATGCTCGCGTCCCACGGCCATCCGGCGATGGCGCTGGCCTACTTCGGCGCACCAGGCCTGCCGAGCCAGTTGAAGGACATCCCCCTCGAGTACTTCGCGCATGCCCTGCGCGTTCTGCGGCGCACCGCCGACGGGCGGCCCGTCGTCGTCCTGGGCATCTCCCGCGGCGGCGAGGCCGCGCTGCTGATCGGCGCCACGTTCCCCAGCCTGGTCCAGGGCGTCGTGGCCCTCGTCCCGAGCAACGTCGTCAACCCTTCGACTGACGGCCGCTTTCCCGCCTGGACCCTCGGCGGCAGACCGGTGCCCCATGTGCGTGCAATGGACTTCGGCGATGCTGATCCAGTGCGTACCCCCGCCGCGGTGATCCGTGTCGAGCGGATCAAGGGTCCGGTCCTCACGGCGTCCGGCGGCCAGGACGAGCTGTGGCCCTCGTACCTCTACGCGGACACGCTGCAGCACCGCCTCGCGGTCCACCACTTCTCCTACGTGCACCGCAACCTCTACTTCGAGAACGCCGGCCACCTGCTCGGAGGCGCGCTGCCGTATCTCCCGACTTCGGCGTCGCGGCGAACCGGCGGCACGGCGGCCGCGAACGAGGCTGCGAAGGCGATCCTGTGGCCGCGCGTCCTGGCGTTCATGGGCGCGCTGCAGCGGTAGCGCGGCTTAGCTCCCTGATCCGGCGTGCGGCTTTTTGCGGCTTTGTGCGCTATTCTGCCCCGCGTGGCCATCAAGCTCGCCAACCCCGTCGAGACCGGACGCGAGCTGCTCGGCGAGGAGCGGCGCGAGCTCATCCTGCGCTGGCTGGGCACCGACGGCAAGGTCCGCGCGTCCGACCTCGCGTTGCGCCTGCGCGTCTCGCTGGACACCGTCCGCCGCGACCTCCAGGAGCTCGCGGACGCCGGCGCGCTGCGCCGCGTGCACGGCGGCGCGCTCCCGCCCGCATCTCCCGGCCCCGACTCGTTCGTCGACCGCCTGCCCGAGGACGTCGCCGCCAAGGCCGCCGTCGCCCAGGCCGCCGTCGGCCTCATCCGCCCTGGCGAGGTCGTCTCGCTGAGCGGCGGCACCACCACGCTCGAGTTCGCCCGGCGCCTGCCCGACGACCTCGAGGCGACGGTCATCGCCACCAACCCGCACATCGCCGTCGCGCTCGCCGACCACCCGAACCTCGCCGTCGACGTCATCGGCGGCCGCCTGCACCCGGCGGCGCGCACCGTCGTCGGCTCCGAGGCGGTCGACGCGCTGCGCCTCGTCCGCGCCGACGTCTGCGTTCTCACCGCCTGCTCGCTACACCCGCAGGCCGGCCTGACGCTGCGCCACCGCGACGAGGCGCTGGTCGTCCGCGCGATGGTGCAGAACGCCGGTCGGGTCGTCAGCCT
>DATDJX010000046.1:0-2442 GCA_036520275.1 Asanoa sp. | reverse complement strand
GGGCGCGCGGTGGCGACAGCGGCGTCGGCGTTGTCGACCCGCAAGCTGCCCGCCCGGGACCGGACGTGCTTGTAGCCGGCCGCGCGCAGCCGCTCGACCGCCCCGGCGACCGACGTCTCGGCGACGAGCACCTGCACGGCGTCGCAGCCACCGTCACGGCCGCTCAGCACGGCGAACAGGACGACCAGATCGTCCACCCGGGCCGTGCCGCTGAGGTCGGTCATGGCTGGTGATCCTAAACGGGAACCGCGCGTTGACGATAGCCGCGCGGATGAAGGCCTGGCGACGGGCCTGGAGCGGTTCGGGCTTTCGTAGCCTGGTCGAGCGCGGCTAGGCGGGATCGAGGCGGATGCGCGCGCCGGTGTGGTCGAAAAGGAGCATGCGGGCCGGATCGACGGCCATCGTCATCGACTCACCGCGCTGCGGCACGGTCGTCAACGGCAGCCGGACCAACACCTCGCCGGCCGGCGCCGGCGTTCCGGGCAGCTCCGGTTCGTCGTCGGGTCGCAAGGCGTACGCCCGCTCGGTCGGCCGGTGCGGCCGGATCCGCGCGGCGGCCCGGTGCAGCGGCCGCACCGGCGGCAACTCGTCGGTCGGCAGGTCGCCCTCGGGCAGATCGACCCTGACCTGGGCGGGCGGCGTCGGGACCGTGCCGGTATCGAGCCGCACCAGCACCTCGTGGCCGAGGTGCTCGACCATCAGCACGGTGCCACGCAACACCGGGCCCGGTGCGTCTGGGCCGGTGGGCGTGAGGGCGTCGGCCCGCAGCGCCACGGTGACCCGCTCGGCGTGCCGGTCCCGTAGGGCCGCGGTGCGCGGGTCGTCGGCCGGCACCTCCAGCAGCTGCGAGCCGAGGTCGACGACCGTACGGCCACCCTCGGCGTAGACCGCGCCCTCGAGCAGGTTGGTGCGCGGCGCGCCGAGGAACGCCGCCACGAACAGCGTGGCCGGCTCGCGGTAGAGCTCGCCCGGCGCTGCGATCTGCTGCAGCACGCCACGGCGCAGCACCGCGATCCGGTCCGCGATGGTGAGCGCCTCGGCCCAGTCGTGCGTAACGTAGATCGTCGTCACGCCGAGCCGCCGGGCCAGCGCGGCCACGTCGGAGCGGAGCTCGGCGCGCAGCCCCGCGTCCAAGTTGGACAGTGGCTCGTCGAGCAGGAAGACCTGCGGATCGCGGACGATCGCCCGGGCCATCGCGACCCGCTGCCGCTCCCCGCCGCTCAGCGCGGCCGGCTGGCGGTGCAGGTGCTCGGCGATGCCCAGCTGCCGGGCGACCTCGGCGACGCGCGAGGCGATCTCGGCGCCCGACTCGTGCCGTACGCGCAGCGGGAAGCCGATGTTCTGCGCGACCGTGAGGTGCGGGTAAAGCGCGTACTCCTGGAACACCATCGCGACCCGCCGTTCCCGGGCCGGCAGGTGCTCGACCGGCGCGCCGCCGATCAGCACGTGGCCGGAGGTCACGGACTCCAGACCCGCGACCAATCGAAGGATCGTCGACTTGCCGCAGCCGGTCGGCCCGAGCAGCACGACGAACTCCCCCGACGCGGCCGAGAGGGTCACGTCGTCGACGGCGACGGTGCCGTCGTCGAAGACCTTCGTCACACGATCAAGGGCGACTCCGGCCACGGCGAACACCTCCCTGCCCGCCATGGTCCGTGGTGCGGCGCGCGAGCGCCACCCTTGCTTTGCTAGTGATCCGGTGGCGTGTGGTGGATGGTGCGGTCGAGCCAGCCGTCGCCGTCGACGTAGATCTCGACGCCGCCGTCGGCACGGCCGACAGCGATGTGCGTCTCCCAGTGGCCGTCGCCGTCGACGTCGACCCGCGTGCGGTAGTCGTCCGGCGCCGCGGCGCCCGCGGGCTGCGACGGCTCGATCGGAGCGCCGCCGAGGCCCGCCTGACCGGCCGCGTCGCCCGGCATGGGCGGCAGGTAGCTGTCGGGAGCAGGTGCCGCCAGGTACGTCGCGCGTGGGTTCGTCATGCCCGAGACGGCGTCGGCGATTCCCATGCCCGTGGTGCCGGAACCGGGCGCCGGACCCAGGCCCGACCTGCCGACCTGGTCGCCGATGCCGGGCAGCCCGGCCTGGAACACGCCAGCCAGCGATCCCAGCAGGCCGAACGTGCTCTAGTGGTTGGTCCCGGCCTCCACGACGCGGTCCCTCGAGTCGCCGCCGACCTGCGTGTGCAGCAGCGCGACCTCGTCGTCGCTCAACCGGTAGCCGGCCAGCGCGCGGCCGGGGTCGGCCGCCGGCGCGGACGCGAACGCGGGGTCACCGACCAGCCGCTCCAGGACCTCGTCGAAATCGGTCACTAGGGCACCATCCTTGCTACGGAGCCTGGTGAGAGGGTTCCGGTAGGAACTCGGCGAGGGCCGGGAGATGGCTTAGGTCGGTCGCCCTTGGAGGGCCTGCATGACACCGCCGCTCCTGGTTCTTGCCGGGGCT
>DATDJX010000045.1:0-12011 GCA_036520275.1 Asanoa sp. | reverse complement strand
GACCGACGAGGCCCGCGACGCGCTGGAGAAGTTCGCCGTCCTCTCGCCCGACGCCGGGCGCGACTCGCTGGGGGGTCGGAGGTGACATCGTGGACCAGGAGATCAGCGTCACCATCGAATCGTCTTCCGACGCCAAGATCTTGATCATCTCGGTGGCGGCCCGGATGGCGGGCATGCACCCGCAGACCCTGCGCCAGTACGACCGGATGGGCCTCGTCCAGCCCGGCCGTGCGCCCGGCGGCGGGCGCCGCTACAGCGCCCGCGACGTGGCGCTGCTGCGCGAGGTGCAGCGGCTGAGCCAGGACCACGGGGTCAACCTCGAGGGCATCAGGCGCATCATCGGCCTGGAGCAGGTGGTGGGCGAGCTGCAGGAGCGGGTAGCGGATCTGCAGGGCGCCCTGGACGCGGCCTACCGGCGCATCGCCGAGATGGAGGCCATGGGCTCCTACCCGCGGCGTGACCTCGTGCCGGCCGACCGCCAGACGACCGCATTGGTGGTGTGGCGCCCCCGCCGCCCCCACGAACACGAATAGCCGCCCTCTCGGTGGGGCGCTCTCGCGATCAAGTTCCCGCGCGCCGCTCCAGCGAGCCGTAACGTCCTCGATCCACAAGGCCGCCGGATGGACGACGGGGAAAGGCCGGCCGCTTTTTGGGCGTCTTGCGCCGATTCCGGGACATGCACGACGGACGGCGGCTAGCGTCGACGCTGTCGAGCGGGCCGGCATCCACGGGGGATTCCGGCCCGTCCGGCCGGGCCGCTAGCCCAACCGCCTACCCGAGCGCACCAACCCGCCTTCGCACCAGTCGTGGTAGTCGAACAGGTCGGGCTTCGCGAGCAGCACCCGGCTGTTGTGCGCCCAGGCCCGCATCGGCTCATCGCCCAGCTGCTCGGCCTGTTGCACGAGCTTGCGCAGCCGCCGCTTGGGGTGCGCGCGGAACTGGGTGCGGATGCCGTCGGCCGCGTAGATGTAGAGGCAGTGCAGCGCGAACCGGCGGGCCGGGCAGGCACGGTCCAACGCCAGCTCGAACAGCGTGGACACCAGCTGGTCGCCGGAGACGAGCAGGTCCCAGTCCGGGGGCATGGTCTGCAGCGGCACCGAGTCGGGGTTGTAGGCCCACGCGCGCAGCTCACCGGGCGACGGGTCGACCGGGTTGGCGAAGCCGCTGAACGCCGATTGTTGCAAGGCCACGGCCCGACCTTCCGCTCAAATCTCTCTGCGGCGACACCGTAACGCGCCGCATCGAAGTGCGAAAGACCTCCGGGGCCATTCGCTCCGCTGTTGTCCGCGAGGCAACGGCCGCAGCCGTACGGTTGCGGACGATCGCCGTGAAGGGGCTCGAACTCGGGCAGACGGCCGATAGTCCGTCGGCGGCTGGCGGGATGAGGGTTCCGCCGGACAGCTCGACAGCGGCCGAGCCGCGCATCCGGGGTCATCCTGGTCATGAGCGGTCGGCTCCGCCCGCCGTCTGACGCGGCGCCTCTGACGCGGCGCCATGCCCCGGTGCCGCCGTACCCGCGCCGCACGCCGGTGGGCGACCGGATCCCGCGGAACCCGCGACCGGGGTCCAGGACACGTACCGGAAGGGAGGTGGAGATGCGCCGGGCCGCAGCCATCGCCGTCACGCTCGCCGCGGCGACGGCCGTGGCCGGTTGCTCGATCGGCAGCATCCGGCGCCAGTCGCCGGCGCCCACCACGCCGCCACCCGACCCGCAGACCGTCGTAGTACCCACGCCCGCCGCCATGGAGCAACGGGTGGTCGATGTCCCGGTGCCCGGCGACTACAGCCAACAGACCGTCGAGTTCGTCACCCAGAGCCTCGGGTACGCCCTGTTCACCCGCTGCGGCGTGGCCAGCCCGTCAGGTGCCTCGGGCCGGCAGACGTGCAACGCGGTCCTGCTGGCCACGCCCGACGGTGGCCGGTCCTGGCAACACCTGCCGCACCCGTGGCCGGACGCCGTCAACCACCAGCTCTACGCCGCGGACACCCGGATCGTGCTGCTCGCCGAGCCGTACGGCTGGTGGGTCTCGCCCGACCTCGGCCGCACGTTCACGCACGTCCCGGCCGGCGCCGATCTCCCGGCGGCGTACCGCTCCATCTACGGCCGCTACCAGATCTGCTGCGACGGCGACGAGCGTCCGCATCTCGTGCTGTGGGACGGCGCCCGGTCCGTCACCGTCGTGCCCCAGCCGCCGGTGCCGGGGCTGTCTACGGTCGCCGAGAGCCAGACCCAGCTGTTCGCGGCCGGGCTGCGCGACGGGCGGCCCTACGTGGCCGTGTCCGACGATCTGGGCGCGACCTGGACGAAGACATACGTCGCGGGCGACGCCGGACGGCTCGTCGCGGTGCGGGTGCTGACCTCGGCGGGCCAGGACTCCGACGCCTGGCTGATCGGGGACACCGACCGGACCGCGTTCCCGATGATCTGGCACTACGACGGCGCGGGCTGGCGACCGGTTGGCGCGACGGGGCATCCGGCCACCTACATATCGGTCGCGGCCGCGGGCGAGGGCGTGCTCGCCGTGTCCGGCGCAGGCTACGGCGGCGCCCTCGTCGGCGGCGACTTCCGCCCCACCGGCTGGCCCATCGCCAGCGCCGGCCTCGTCCGGCTTTCCGACGGCACGCTGTACAGCCAGATCGGGCAGGACCTGTACCTGGGCATCGGCGACGGCCTGACGCGGCGCTGGATCAAGGTCGTCCTGAGGCGAATGTGACCCAGCTCACGCCCTGGAAGTTGAGTGGAATACGCTCAAGTCTGGTTGTGTCGTAACTGGTGGACACCAGCGACCAGGGGAGCCCATGAACACGGAACGTCTCACCACCAAGAGCCGTGAGGTCATCGCCGCCGCCGTCGCCGCGGCCACCCAACGCGGCAACTCGACGGTCGAGCCGTGGCACCTGCTGCTCGCGCTGCTCGACACCGGCGGCTCCACCGCCGGCGGTCTGCTGCGCGCCGTCGGGGCCAACCCCGCCGACGTGCGCCGCGCGGCCGCCCGGGCGGTCGAGCAGCTGCCCGCCGCCCGGGGGTCCAGCGTCGCCGAGCCGAGCCTGTCCCGCGAGTTCGTCAACGCGATCGGCGCCGCCGAGCAGATCGCGCGGCCGCTGGGCGACGAATACGTCTCCACCGAGCACCTGCTGGCCGGCCTGGCCCGCGTCGGCGGTGCCGTGTCGCAGCAGCTCAAGCAGGTCGGCGCGACCGAGGAGAACCTCGTCGCCGCGTTCCCGACCGTGCGCGGCGGCGACCGGCGCGTCACCACCGCCGACCCCGAGCAGACCTACAAGGCCCTCGAGAAATACGGCGTCGACCTGACCGCCGCGGCCCGCGACGGCAAGGTGGATCCGGTCATCGGACGCGACTCGGAGATCCGCCGGGTCATGCAGGTGCTGTCCCGCAAGACCAAGAACAACCCCGTGCTGATCGGCGAGCCCGGCGTCGGCAAGACGGCGATCGTCGAGGGCCTCGCCCAGCGCATCGTCGCCGGCGACGTGCCCGAGTCGCTGCGCGACAAGCGGCTGGTCGCCCTCGACCTCGCCGCGATGGTCGCCGGCGCGTCCTACCGCGGCCAGTTCGAGGAGCGGCTCAAGTCCGTCCTCGAGGAGATCAAGAACTCCGACGGCCAGATCATCACGTTCCTCGACGAGCTGCACACCGTCGTCGGTGCCGGCAAGGGCGAGGGCTCGATGGACGCGGGCAACATGCTCAAGCCGATGCTCGCCCGGGGCGAACTGCGCATGGTCGGCGCGACGACGCTCGACGAATACCGCGAGCACATCGAGAAGGACCCGGCCCTGGAGCGCCGGTTCCAGCCGGTGCTTGTCGGCGAGCCGACGGTCGGGGACACCATCGGCATCCTGCGCGGCCTCAAGGAGCGCTACGAGGTGCACCACGGCGTGCGGATCACCGACGCTGCCCTCGTCGCCGCGGCCGCGCTGTCCGACCGTTACATCACCGACCGCTTCCTGCCGGACAAAGCGATCGACCTGGTCGACGAGTCGGCGTCCCGGCTCCGCATGGAGATCGACTCCCGGCCGGTCGAGGTCGACGAGGTGGAGCGCGCCGTGCGGCGCCTCGAGATCGAAGAGATGGCCCTCGCGAAGGAGCCCGACCCGGCGTCCGCCGAGCGGCTCGAGCGGTTGCGCAAGGAGCTTGCCGACAAGCGCGAGCAGCTGACCGCACTGTCCGAGCGCTGGCGCCTGGAGAAGGACCACATCACCAAGATCTCCACCGCGAAGGAGGAGCTGGAGCGCCTCGGCGGCGAGGCCGAGCGCGCCGAGCGCGACGGTGAGCTGGAGCGGGCCGCGGAGCTGCGCTACGGGCGCATCCCCGCGCTGCGCGCCGACCTGGCGACCGCCGAGGCCGAGCTGGTCACGCTGCAGGCCGACGGGGCGATGCTGAAGGAGGAGGTCGGCGCCGACGACATCGCGATGGTGGTCGCCTCCTGGACCGGCATCCCGGCCGGCCGCCTCATGGAGGGCGAGACCGCGAAGCTGTTGCGGATGGAGGAGTCGCTGGGCGCCCGCGTCGTCGGTCAGCAGCAGGCCGTCCGGGCCGTCTCCGACGCCGTACGCCGCGCCCGCGCGGGCATCGCCGATCCCGACCGGCCGACAGGTAGCTTCCTGTTCCTCGGCCCGACCGGCGTCGGCAAGACCGAGCTCGCCAAGGCACTCGCCGGCTTCCTGTTCGACGACAAGCGGGCGATGGTCCGCATCGACATGAGCGAGTACACCGAGAAGCACACGGTCTCGCGCCTCGTCGGTGCCCCGCCCGGCTATGTGGGCTACGAGGAGGGCGGCCAGCTCACCGAGGCGGTGCGGCGTCGGCCGTACTCGGTGATCCTGCTCGACGAGGTCGAGAAGGCCCACTCGGACGTGTTCGACGTGCTGCTGCAGGTGCTCGACGACGGCCGGCTCACCGACGGTCAGGGCCGCACGGTCGACTTCCGCAACGCCATCCTGATCCTCACGTCCAACCTGGGCTCGGCGCTGATCGCCGACCCGACGCTGACCGACGACCAGCGGCGCGAGGCGGTGCTGGCGGAGGTGCGCGCGCACTTCAAGCCCGAGTTCCTCAACCGGCTCGACGACATCGTCGTGTTCGACGCGCTCGGCGCGGCACAGCTGCGCGAGATCGTCGACATCCAGCTCGAGGCGTTGCGCCGCCGGCTGTCCGAGCGACGCCTCACGCTCGACGTGACCGAGGCGGCGAGGGGTTGGCTGGCCGCGCACGGCTACGACCCGGTCTACGGGGCGCGGCCGTTGCGCCGGCTCGTCCAGTCCGCCATCGGCGACCTGCTCGCCAAGTCGCTGCTGGCGGGCGAGATCCGCGACGGCGACACGGTGGTCGTCGACCTGGCCGACACCAAGGACGGCCTGACCGTCATGGCGGCGGTCTGAGGTCGCCGGCACGCGGCATGGTTCGCCGCGGCCGATCGCGGGCAAGATGGTCGCATGGCCCACCAGACCGACGGCGTGAGCGCCGCCGTGCGACGGCTTGCCAAGGCCGACGTCCTCGCGTTCGGAGGCGTCGGCCTTGCCGGTCGTATCCTTCCGGCCACTGCGGCCTACCGGGACGTGGCCGACCGGCTGGGCGACGACGACAAGGTCAGGCCCCAGCTCGCCTGGCTGCTCGCCAACGGCTCGCCGGCCGGCAAGGCGTACGCGGCGACGCTCCTGCAGGCGCTTGACCCGGCGGCCGGACGCGAGGCGTGGCGCTCGCTCGTGAAGGACAGGTCCGAGTTCACGACGTTCTCCGGCTGCGTCATGGCCCGCACAACGCTGGCGGAGTACGCGGCCGGTCGAGCTGGCGGCCAACCGGTACGGTGATCTTCTCGATGTGACGAGCGTCGAAGGAAGGAGTGCCGTGTCGGATCCGACATATCCGGGTGCGTCCGTGGACCGAGCCCGGCCGAGCACCGTCACCGTCTCGAGTTACCTGCTCTATGTGGTCGCGGCGATCCAAATCGTCAGCTTCCTGATCAACCTTTCCGCGTTGGGCACCTTCCAGCGGGTCTACCGCGACGCGTTCGCGGGCACCGACCAGCCGGCCGTGGGCGAGACGGTGGCGACCGTGACGCTGGTCGGCGGCTCCGCGCTGGGTCTGCTTCTCGGCATCGCGACCGCCGCTCTCGCCATGCTGAACAACCGGGGCCGCAACGGCTCCCGCATCACGACCTGGGTCCTCGGCGGCATCTTCCTGTGCTGCTCCGGCCTCGGTCTGGTCGGCTCGCTCGCCGGCACCTTCACCGACTTGGGTGGCCGCGGCAACAACGCGAACGGTCCCGACCCGGCCGAAGTGCAGCGCCGCCTCGACGAGTCCCTGCCCGGTTGGTACAACCCGATCACCACCACGCTCAGCGTGATCTCGGTGCTCGCCCTGCTGGGGGCGCTGATCCTGCTGGCCCTGCCCGCGTCCAACGCGTTCTTCCGCAAGCCGCTGGCCGGCACCGGGCCGCTTCCGGGCAGCGGGTACGGCGAGCCGTCGTACCCGGACTACCCCAATTACCCGGCCTATCCGCCGGGCGAGCCGCCGCTGCCGCCAGCCCCGGGTCCCCCGCCCCCGCCCGGGGCGCCCCCGCCCGGTCCGCCGGACCGTTAGCCGTATCACGCCTGGGGCCTTCGAGCGGTCCATCCAGAACGGACCGGTCGGCGCCCCCTTCTTTATGAGGCATTCCCCATGTCCCTTGCATTGGTCACCGGCGCCACCGCCGGCCTCGGCGCGGCCTTCGCCCGCCACCTCGCCGCCAGGGGTGACGACCTGCTGCTCGTCGCCCGCGACGCCGACCGGCTCGCGACGAGCGCGGCGCAGCTGACCGCCGCGCACGGCGTCAAGGTCGAAGCGCTGCCGGCCGACCTGTCCACGGACGACGGTTGCGAAGCGGTGGCGGCCCGGCTGCGGCCGCCCGGGGTCGACCTGTTGGTGAACAACGCCGGCACGACGCTCAACCGCTCGTTCGTGCGCTCGACCGATGAACAAGAGGAACGGTTGTTGCGCGTCAACGTTCTCGCGGTCATGCGGCTCACCCACGCCGCCCTGCCGCGGATGACCGAGCAGGGGCACGGCGCCGTCGTCAACGTCTCGTCGGTGAGCGGCTTCGGGCCGGTGATGCCGGGCTCGACCTACTCGGCGACGAAGGCCTGGGTGACCAACTTCAGCGAGTCGGTGGGCCAGTCCGTTCGCCCGTTCGGGGTACGGGTGATGGCGCTCTGTCCGGGCTACGTGCGGACCGAGTTCCACCAGCGCGCGGGCATCGACATGTCGAAGATGCCCGATTGGCTGTGGCTGCGCGCCGACGACGTGGTGGCCGAGGCGATGCGCGACCTGGGGCGGGGCAAGTCCGTCAGCATCCCCGACTGGCGCTACAAGGTGGCGACCTTCGGCCTCCGGCACGCACCGCACGGCTTGATGTACCGGGCCACCCGCGACACCCGCGGGAAGATCGGTCGCGATCCCGCCTAGCCCGCTATCGAGCGATTTTTCAAGACAATGGCCGGGTCTCGGCCGCGTACTCAGAATCGCGCAGTACCCTAGCCGCCATGGGGGACCATGACGACCTGGGTAAATTCATCACTGAACTGGGCGTGGTGCACGGCCGGATCGTGTTGAGCTCGGGTCGCGAGGCAGACTGGTACGTCGATCTTCGTCGGGTCACGCTGCACCACGCGGCGGCACCTCTGGTCGGACGGGTGATGCTCGAGCTCACCCAGGACTGGGACTTCGACGCCGTGGGCGGCCTGACCCTCGGCGCCGACCCGGTCGCCACGGCCATGCTGCATACGGCGGCGGCCTCGGGCCGGCGGCTGGACGCGTTCGTCGTGCGCAAAGCCGAGAAGGCACACGGCCTGCAGCGCCGGATCGAAGGCCCCGACGTGACCGCGCGCCGGGTGCTCGCCGTCGAAGACACGTCAACGACCGGCGCAAGCGTGCTCACCGCCGTCGAGGCGCTCCGGGACGCCGGAGCAGACGTCGTCGGCGTGGCGGTGATCGTCGATCGAGGCGCCGGCGAGGCCGTGCGGGCCGGCGGTGTGCCGTACCGGGCCGCCTACTCGCTGGCCGACCTCGGCCTAGTGGCGTAAAAGTCTGCCGATTCGGATCTGCTGATATGCAGGCGGGTCGATGCTGTAGGTGGAAGGATGGAGTACGTGGGAACTGCGTTGGCTGAAATGACCATGCCGCAAATCTCGCCGCTTGCCGGCGAGCCGATCGAACGCGCCGATGCCGAGCGCCTCGCGGGTGTCCTCAAGGCACTCGCCGACCCGGCGCGGCTGAGGCTGCTGAGCCTCATCCAGTCCGCCCCGGAGGGCGAGGCCTGCGTCTGCGACCTGACCGCACCGCTCGGGCTCTCGCAGCCGACCGTGAGTCATCACCTGCGCATCCTGACCGAGGCCGGGCTGCTCGAGCGGGAGAAGCGCGGTGTGTGGGCCTACTACCGGCTCGTGCCGTCCGCGATCGCCACGATCGCCGACCTCCTCACCCCGCCGCGCAAGCGGGCCACGAAGAGGGCGGCGCGCTGACCCGGTGACACCCGGTGACGGGCCCGCATGACGAGCTCGTCTCGCTGGTCCGGCTGGGTGCCGACGTCGTACGGGCAGGCCTCGTCGTGGGCTCCGGGGGCAACCTTTCGGTTCGCCAACCCGGTGACGATGCCTGCTGGGTGACGGCTGCCGGCACCTGGCTGGACCGCCTGGACGAGTCCTCCTTCGTACGGGTCTCGATCCCGTCGGGGGCGTGCACCGGTACGCCGTCGACGGAGGTCGCGCTGCACCTGGCGACCTACCGCGCCCGGGCCGACGTGGGGGCGATCGTGCACCTGCATCCCCAGTCGGTGCTGCTGCTCGACGCCGTGGGCGAACGCGTCCGCCTGGTCACGACGGACCACGCCTTCTACGTGCGCCGGGTCGGCGTGGTGCCGTTCCACCCACCCGGCTCGTCGGCCCTCGCCGAGGCTGCGGCCTCGGTCGCGGCGTCGGGTTACGACTGCATGGTCCTGCGCCGGCACGGCTGCTCGGTGCTCGGCGACGACGTGGAGCTGGCGCACAAGCGCGTCCGCAACCTGGAGGAAGCGGCCCAGCTCACGTGGCGCGCCCTGGCGGCCGGCCGGGCCGCCGACCTCACCGACCTCGGCCCGCCTTCGTCCGCCTAGAATGCGGGCACGACAACTGCAAGATCAACGGGTCATTCGTCGGCGCGGTGGTGGCCGACGTGGTCGATCTCGTCCTTGACGACCTTGGCTTCACCGGCCGCGCCGGCCGCGGGCATCACGGCGACGGCCTTCGCGCGCTTGCGCGACCGGCGGTCGCGCAGCACCTCGATCACGATGGGCAGGATCGAGATCAGGACGATCAGGGCCACGAACGGCAGGATGTACCTGTCAATCTTGGTGCCGATGGCGTCGTAGATCCTCCCGGCCAGGAGGTAGCCGACCAGCAGGATGCCGTCGGTCCAGATGACGGCGCCTACGACGTTCCAGATCAGGAACTGCTTGGCAGGCATGCCGAGCACGCCGGCGACCGGGTTGAGGAAGGTCCGCACGATCGGGATGAACCGGGCCAGCACCACGGCCTTGGGCGGACCGAACTTCTTGAAGTAGTGCTCGGCCTTGTCCACGTATTCGCGCTTGAACAGGCGCGAGTCGGGGCGCTCGAACATCCGCCGCCCGTATCGGGCGCCGAGGAAGTGGCCCAGTTGGGCGCCCGCGATCGCGCAGATGGGCGCGCCGACCAGCAGGGCCCACAGCGAGAGCCGGGTTCCGTCCCCGAAGATGGCGTCCGCCACGGGGGTGGCCGCGACGCCGGCGAGGAACAGCAGCGAGTCGCCCGGGAAGAAGAACCCCACGAGCAGGCCGGTCTCGGCGAACATGATCGCCCAGACACCCACGAGCCCGAACGTATGGACCAGGTCTTTCGGGTCCAGCGGGTTGAAGGCGAGCTGGTCGGCTAGCGCACGGGTCTTCTCCACGGCCACAAAGGGTACCGGCATCGCCTGGCGCGGGCTGTGTAGCCGCTGAGCGTCCGCCGTCTTCCGACCGGCGGGTGCCGGGGTGCGCAGCCTCTCCGCTATCGATAGTCGTCGTCGAAGTCGACCACGCGGGCATCGTCGGGGTCGAAGGTCTGCGCCGAGTCGTCCGGGCCGACCACCGCCGCCTGCTCGACGGCGTCGGCCTCGGGAGCCTCGGGGTCGCGTTCGTCGGGCTCGAGGTGGTCGCCGGGAGCCAGGTCCTCGTCGGGCTGGGCCATCGTCGCCTCCGTCGTTCGCTCGCCTGAACCGACGCAATCACCGTACGGCTTCGCGGCGCCGGGCGCCGACCCGCCCCGTAACAGCGGTGACGAGCGTCCGGGTGCCAGGATGGAACGATGGGACTCCTGATCCGCCTGATTATCAACGCGATCGCGTTGTGGGTCACCACCTTGGTGGTGCCGGGGATAGACGTCAACGGGAGCAGCACCGGCCGTACGATCTTGACGATCGTGATCGTGGGGGCGATCTTCGGCCTTGTCAACGCGATCCTGAAGCCGATCATCAAGGTGGTCGGCTGCATCTTCTACATCCTCACGCTCGGCCTGATCTCGCTCGTCGTCAACGCGCTGCTGTTCCTGCTCGTCGACTGGTTGTCCGGCACCCTCGACCTGCCGTTCGAGATCGACGGTTTCTGGGCGGCGTTCTGGGGGGCCATCGTGATGGCGATCGTGAGCTGGCTGCTGAGCCTGGTCATCCCCGACCCCGGCGACCGCGACTGAATCCCGGCTGCGCGATACTGCCCACGTACAGCGTGGTCTGCATGATGTGAGAGCCAACCAAGGAGGGGCCGACCATGCCCATCGCTTCCCCTGAGGTCTACGCCGAGATGCTCGACCGCGCCAAGGCCGGTGCGTTCGCCTATCCCGCGATCAACGTGACGTCCTCGCAGACGCTCAACGCGGCGCTGCGCGGCTTCGCGGAGGCGGAGAGCGACGGCATCGTCCAGGTCTCCACCGGTGGCGCGGAATACCTGTCCGGTCCGACGGTCAAGGACATGGTGACCGGCGCGGTCGCGTTGGCCGCGTTCGCGCACGAGGTCGCCAAGAAATACGGCGTCAACATCGCCTTGCACACCGACCACTGCCCGAAGGACAAGCTCGACCATTACGTCAGGCCGCTGCTCGCGATCTCCAAGGAGCGGGTCGCGCGCGGCGAGGGCCCGCTCTTCCAGTCGCACATGTGGGACGGCTCGGCCGTCCCGCTCGAGGAGAACCTCGATATCGCCGCCGAGCTCCTCGAGGAGGCGGCGCAGGCACACGTGGTGCTGGAGATCGAGGTCGGCGTCGTTGGCGGCGAGGAAGACGGCGTCGAGAACGCGGTCAACGAGAAGCTCTACACGACCGTCGAGGACGGCCTAGCCACGGTCGAGCGCCTGGGCCTCGGCGAGAAGGGCCGATACATGGCGGCCCTGACCTTCGGCAACGTGCACGGCGTCTACAAGCCGGGCAACGTCAAGCTCCGCCCGGAGATCCTCAAGGAGATCCAGGATGCCGTGGGTGCCAAGTACGGCAAGGAGAAGCCGCTCTACCTGGTGTTCCACGGCGGGTCGGGCTCGCTGCTCTCGGAGATCCGCTCGGCGCTCGACTACGGCGCGGTCAAGATGAACATCGACACCGACACCCAGTACGCGTTCACCCGGCCGACCGCCGATCACATGTTCCGCAACTACGACGGCGTCCTGAAGGTCGACGGCGAGGTCGGCAGCAAGAAGGCGTACGACCCGCGTGCCTGGGGCAAGGCGGCCGAGGCCGGCATGGCCGCGCGCGTCGTGCAGGCCTGCGAGGACCTGCGCTCGGCGGGCACCGCGCTCGCCAAGTGAACGGTTCCTTGCCGACAGCTCGGTAGGATCCTCGTATGCTGGGCATCGAGGGGTACGAGCCGCAGTGGCATCACTCGGCTCGTACCCTCGCCGACGCCCACCGCGCCCGATTCCGCCGGCTGATCGGCCGCCGGCTGGCCGGGGCCTGGGTGATGTGGGACCTCCGCCGCGGCGCCC
>DATDJX010000044.1:0-8546 GCA_036520275.1 Asanoa sp. | reverse complement strand
CGAGCTCGACGAGGAGATGGTCTACGAATCCCGGGTGGGTGACGTCTTCCTGCTCGGCTCGACCTCCTGGCGGATCGAAGACATCACGCCCGACCGGGTGCTCGTCTCGCCGGCGCCCGGCCAGGCCGCGCGCATGCCGTTCTGGAAGGGTGACCAGCTCGGCCGGCCGGTCGAGCTGGGCAAGGCGATCGGGGCACGCCTGCGCGCCCTCGCCAGGAAGGACGACGAGGCCGCCGAGGCGGCGCTGCGCGACGGCGGGCTCGACGACTGGGCGGCCGGCAACCTGGTGGCCTACCTGCGCGAGCAACGCGAGGCCACCCGGGCGCTTCCCGACGACCGCACGGTGCTGGTCGAACGCTTCCGCGACGAGCTGGGCGACTGGCGGATGGCCGTCCACTGCGTGCTTGGCGCCCGGGTCAACGGCCCCTGGGCGCTCGCCGTCGGCCAGCGGCTGGCCGAACGCTACGGCGTCGACGCCCAGGTGATGCCATCCGACGACGGCATCGTCGTCCGGCTGCCCGACACGGCCGACGAGCCCCCGGGTGCCGAGCTGGTCGCGTTCGAGCCCGACGAGGTCGCCCAGATCGTCGAGGAGGCCGTCGGCGGGTCGGCGCTGTTCGCGGCCCGCTTCCGGGAGTGCGCCGCGCGCGCGCTCCTGCTGCCGCGACGCGACCCGCGGCGACGCCAGCCGCTGTGGCAGCAGCGGCAGCGGGCGGCGCAACTGCTCGACGTGGCCCGGGAATACGCCGACTTCCCGATCACGCTCGAGGCGGCACGCGAGTGCCTGCAGGACGTGTTCGACGTGCCGGGTCTGTCCGCGCTGATGGGTGACCTGGCCGGCCGCAAGGTCAGGCTGGTCGAGGTGGAGACGGCCAAGCCGTCGCCGTTCGCCCGGTCGCTGCTGTTCGGCTACGTCGGCGCCTTCCTCTACGAAGGCGACGCGCCACTCGCCGAGCGGCGGGCCGCCGCGCTCGCGCTCGACTCGGCGCTGCTCGGCGAGCTGCTCGGCCGGGTCGACCTGCGTGAGTTGCTGGAGCCGGCCGTCGTGGCCGAGACCGAGCGCCAGCTGCAGTGGCTGACCGAGGAACGGCGTCCGCGCGACGCCGAAGACGTCGCCGAGCTGCTCCGCCTCCTGGGCGACCTGTCGGCCGCCGAGCTGGCCGAGCGCGGCGCGGATCCACTGTGGGCCGAGGCTTTGGAGGCGACCAAGCGGGCCGTACGGGTGCGGGTGGCCGGCGACGAGCGGTGGATCGCGGTCGAAGACGCCGGCCGCTACCGCGACGCGCTCGGCGTGGCGCTGCCGGTCGGCATCGCGCACGCCCATGTGGAGCCGGTCGCCGATCCGCTCGGCGACCTGGTGGCGCGCTACGCCCGCACCCACGGCCCGTTCGCGGCGGCCACGTGCGCGGCGCGGTTCGGTCTGGGCGTCTACGTGCTCGAGCAGGCCCTCAAGCGCCTCGCCGCGACCGGTCGGGTGGCATCAGGCGAGTTCTCGCCTGGCGGTGCCGGCACCGAGTGGTGCGACGCCGAGGTGCTGCGGATGCTGCGTCGGCGGTCGCTCGCCGCCCTGCGGCGCGAGATCGAGCCGGTGCCGCCGCGGGCGCTCGCGACATTCCTGCCGCGCTGGCAGCAGGTGGGCTCCTCGGCCCGCGGGGTCGAGGCGGTGGCCGCGTCCATCGAACAGTTGCAGGGTGTCGCGGTGCCGGCGTCCGCGCTCGAGCGGCTCGTGCTGCCCGGGCGGGTCGCCGACTACTCGCCGGCGTTCCTCGACGAGCTGACCGCGAGCGGCGAGGTGCTGTGGGCCGGCGCGGGGTCGATCACCGGCGGCGACGGCTGGATCGCGCTCGCGTATGCCGACCAGGCGCCCCTGCTGCTGCCCGTGCCCGACGAGTCGCTCGCGCTGACCCCGCTGCACGAAGCGGTCCTGGCCGAGCTCGACGAAGGCCAGGCGTTGTTCTTCCGGTCGCTGGCCGACAAGGTCCGCTCGACCGACGACGCCGACCTGGTCGCCGCCGTGTGGGACCTGGTCTGGGCAGGGTGGCTGACCAACGACACCCTGGCGCCGCTGCGCTCCGTGCTGGGCGGCGGCGGAGCACACCGGGCGAAGCAGGGCGCCCCGCGCACCCGCTATCGGCGGCCGGGCCGGGCGGGCCGCGTGGCGCTGCCGTCCCGCGGTGGTCCCCCCACCGTGGCCGGCAGATGGTCGCGCCTGCCCGACCGCGACACCGACCCCACGCGCCGGGCGGCGGCGCTGACCGACGCCCTTCTCGAGCGCCACGGCGTGGTCACCCGCGGCGCCGTGATGGCCGAGGGGGTGACCGGCGGCTTCGCGGCCGTCTATCCGGTGCTGTCGGCCCTCGAAGAACGCGGGGCGGCCCGGCGGGGCTACTTCGTCGAAGGCCTGGGGGCCGCACAGTTCGCGGTGCCGGGCGCGGTCGACCGGCTGCGGGCGCTCGGCGACACCGCCGACGGGCGGCCGCGCGCCGCCGTGGCCACGGTGCTGGCGGCGACCGATCCGGCCAACCCCTACGGCGCCGCGCTGCCCTGGCCGGAGCGGGTCGTCGACACGGGCGACGGCGAGGTCGTCGCCGCGGCCGGGCACCGGGCCGGTCGCAAGGCCGGTGCGCTGGTCGTCGTGGTCGGCGGCGAGCTGGTGCTCTATGTCGAACGCGGCGGCCGCACGTTGCTGTCCTTCGTCGACGATGTGGACGCGCTGGCGGCGGGCGCCAAGGCCCTGGCCGACGCGGTGCACTCGGGTGCGCTCGGCGCGCTGTCGGTGGAACGCGCCGACGGCGAGGCCGTGCACGCCTCCCCGCTGCGCGACGCGCTGACGGCCGCCGGCTTCCGGGCGACGCCGCGCGGCCTCCGGCTGCGCGGGTGACGGTTCGGCCTTCGCACGACGCCACCCCGAGCCGCGAGACGTCGCCCCGCCGAGACTCCCCTCCCCCGCGATCTTGCAGGTCGGGTTGCCCGGATGCGCCTCCTACCCGTTTCGCGGGGACCCTAACCGCAAGATCGACACGCGCGGGCAGACGGTGTCGGGTCGGTGTGGTGTTGGATCGGCGCGTGCGGACGCGGAAGTACCGGGTGATGACGACGCTGGAGCGGCTCAACAACCGCGGCACCAGGTGGTCGCTGCGCAAGGGGTGGGGGTTGCCGGCGTTCGCGTTGCTGGAGACCACCGGTCGGCGCAGTGGACTTCCGCGGGAGACGCCGGTCGGCAACGGGCTCACGCCGGCGGGCGACACGTTCTGGCTGGTGGCGGCCCACGGACGGCAGGCCGACTACGTGCGTAACCTGGTCGCCCAGCCGCGGGTGCGGGTCAAGGTCAAGGGGATCTGGCGGACCGGCACCGCCGTCGTGCTGCCTGACGACGACACCGCGGCGCGGTGGCGCGCGCTGCCGTACAAATGGGACTCGCTGATCGGACGGCTGATGGAGAGCACGCCGCTGACCATCCGGATCGATCTCGACCCGCTCCCATGATCAGGAGCCCGCGAGCCGGCGACGCCGCGGCGTTCGACACCGCATCGTGTGGGGGCTCCCCGGCTTCTTCGGCGTCGACGAAGGGCGCGCGGCCCGGCCGACCAGGGCGACGACACGTACGCCGGGACCCGTGCTGTCGACGGCCGCAAGGGCTTCCTCGGCGTACGCCAACTCGTGCTGCAGGGTGGGGTTCAGCGTGCGCTGCTGCTCGCCCGGCCGTTGATGGAGTAGACCTTCGGCGCCAGGATCGCGCAGCACGGCAGGTTGCGGTAGCGGCCACCGTAGTCCAGCCCGTACCCCACGACCACGCCGTCGGGCACGTCGAAGCCGACGTACCGCACGTCGACGTTCAGGGTGCGCGCGCTCGGCTTGCGGAACATCCCGCAGAACTCCACCGACGCCGCGCCGCGGGCGCGCAGGTTACCCATCAGCCAGGCGGCGGTGAGGCCGGTGTCCAGGACACCGTCGACGATCAGCACGTCGCGGCCGGCGACCTCGACGTCGAGGTCCTTGCGCAGCCGCACGGCGCCCGACGCGCCCACGCCCGAGCCGTACGAGGTGATCGCCATCCAGCTGATCTCGACGTGCCGGTCGAGCGCCCGGGTCAGGTCGACCGTCACCACGGCGGCCCCGTTGAGGACGCCCACCACCAGCAGGTCACGGCCGCCGTAGTCGCGTTCGATCTCCCCCGCCAGCTCGCGGACCCGCCGCGCGATGTCCTGCTCTGACGCCACCACCTCGGCCAGGTCGGCCGCCACGCGCTCCGGCTCCACCGGCACACGCTACAACCCGCACGGGCCGCCTGGCACGATCACCCTGTGCCGTTGACCGCATCCCGGGCCCTGGTCCGGCAGACCGATCGCTGGTTCGTACGCCAAGGCGTGCCGCAGATGATCGCCGGGTACGGGTTCCGCCGGCACGTGCTGCCCCGGATGGTGCCGGTCCTGGTCCTGATCGCGCTGGTCGACGTGGCCTGGTTCGCCACGCCGGCCCGGGCAGGCGGCGGCGCGCGCCTGATGGTCGCCGCCGTCGCCGCGCTGGCGTGCCTCGGCACCTGGCGGGTGCTCGACTCGGCCGGCCGCTTCCTGCCCCGGTTGTCGTGGCTCGGCGTCGCCGTGCTGCTCGGCGCGTACGCCGTCGTGCTCGCCGGGGTGCCGCTGATCGCGCTCGGCGGCGAGCCCACCGCGTCGGGTGTCGCCGGGTACTTCCTCGGCGCCGTGGCGGCGACCGCCGGCGCCTACCTGGCGGTGACCTACGGGCTGGTGCCGCTCGTGCGCAGCGCGCTGCGCCGGCTCGCCGACGACATGCGCAACAGCATCCGGATCCAGGGCCGCGTGCTGCCGATGCTGCTGTTCGTGACGCTGTTCTTCTTCTTCACCGGCGAGCTGTGGCAGGCGATGCACCGGCTCGGCTGGGGACGGGTCGGGCTGGTGCTGCTGCTCTTCGCGGGCGTCACGATCCTCGCCACCGCCGGCCGTCTCCGCGACGAGATCGGCCGGGTCGAGCAGGACCTGCACCCCGACCGGCTCGCGGCCGCCTGCGCCGACACGCCGCTGTCCCCGGTGGACATGAAGAACGTGGCGGACGACGGACCGCTCGCGCCCGTCGCGCTGTCGACCGGTCAGCTGGCCAACCTGTTGGTGCTGCTCGCCACCCGCCAGCTCGTGCAGGCCGCGGTGGTGGGATTCGGCCTGTTCGTGTTCTTCATCCTCCTCGGCCTGGCGATCGTGACGCCGGACATAGCCGAGCTGTGGATCGGCGACCCGCCCATGCTGATCGGCACCCTGCCGGTCGAGCTGGTCAAGAACGCCGTGCTTCTCGCCGGCTTCGGCAGCATGTACTTCGCCGTCACCTCGATGAGCGACGCCGAGCAGCGGCACCGCTTCTTCGCACCGATCCTCGACGAGGTGGAACGGATCCTCGCCGTGCACGCGGTCTATCTGGCGGTGCGCGACATCGTGCTGCCCGACAAGGTCACGAAGCCGGCAGCCGGGGTGCCACCTCCGCGGCGATGAGCTCGATGTGGTCGAGGTCGCGCAGGTCGGGCATCTGCAGGAACAGGCGCATGGCGCCGGCCTCGAGATAGGGGCCGAGCCCGTCGACCACCTGCTCGGGGGTGCCGGCGACCGCACTGACTCCGACGGCGTCGTCGGACACGCCGGCCGCCTCCATCCTGGACCGCGCCCCGGCCGGCGTCCGTCCACAGGCGACGGTCACCGCAGTCGACCGGACGATCGGATCGATCCGGCCGATCGCCGCGCACGCCTCGTCCACCCGGCCGTAGGCCGCGGCGACCACGGACGGCGGCTGGAACGCCACGTTGTACTCCGCCGCGAACCGGGCGGCGAGCGCGGGCGTCCGGCGCGGCCCGCGGCCGCCGACGATGACCGGCGGATGCGGGGACTGCACCGGCTTCGGCAGGCCCGGCGAGTCGGTCACCGAGTAGTGCTTGCCGGAGAACGAGAAGCGGTCGCGCGTCGTCCACAGCCCGGTGAGGATCTGCAGCTGCTCCTCCAGCCGGTCGAACCGCTCCTTCGTCGGCGGGAACGGGATCGCGTACGCCGTGTGTTCCGCCTCGTACCAGCCGGCGCCGATGCCCAGCTCGATCCGACCGCCGCTCATCGCGTCGACCTGCGCGACCGAGATCGCGAGCGGCCCGGGGTAGCGGAACGTTGCCGAGGACACCATCGTGCCCAGCCGTACGCGCGACGTCTGCACCGCCAGCGCCCCGAGCGTCACCCACGAGTCGGTCGGTCCGGGCAGGCCGTCGCCCCCCATGGTCAGGTAGTGGTCGGACCGGAAGTAGCCCTCGAAGCCGCACTCCTCCGTCGTGCGGGCCGCGGCGAGCTGGTCGGCGTAGGCGGCGCCCAGCTGGGGTTCCGTGAAGATGCACAAGCGCATGTGTGCCAACCTAGCCCGATGACGCCGACCGTGCGCTCGGGCCCGGAAGCGACGAGGGTGGCGGCCCACGGCGAGCCACTACCGCCCGTCCGGACGGCCGCGGCCCGACCCATGATCATGGCGTCTCCGGAGCCGCTATGGACTGTCACGGACGCCATGGTCATGGGGGGATACGGCCTACCGAGGAGCCGGAATGACGGAGTACGGCTGGATCAGCCTCACGACGGACTACGGGTTGGAAGACGGGTTCGTGGCCGCGTGTCACGGGGTGATCGCGCGGATCGCCCCGACGGTGCGGGTCATCGACGTCACCCACGCCGTCGCACCCGGCGACGTGTCCCGGGGCGCCGCCGTGCTCGCCGACACCGTCGCCGCGCTGCCGCCGGCCGTTCACGTGGCCGTCGTCGACCCCGGCGTCGGCACGGCCCGGCGTGGGGTCGCACTCCGCGCCGCGCGCGGCCTGCTCGTCGGCCCGGACAACGGGCTGCTCCTCTGGGCGGCCGGCGCCCTCGGCGGTGTCGCCGCCGCGGTCGAGCTGCGCAGCGAGAACGCACGGTTCCCGACGTTTCACGGGCGCGACGTGTTCTGCCCGGCCGCCGCCCGGCTGGCGCTGGGCGAGGAGCTCGCCGCCGAGGGTCGGCCGCTCGACCCGGCCACGCTGGTGCGCCTGCCCGACCCGACGGTGAGGCACGGTGAGGGATGGGTGGAGGCGGAGGTGCGTACCGTCGACCGGTTCGGGAACGTCCAGCTCGCCGCCACCGACGCGGCCGGCCTCGACGGCGCCCTGCGGGTTGGCGACACCCCGGCGGTGCGCGGCCGGACCTTTGCCGACGCTCGGCCCGGCGGGCTCGTCGTGCTGATCGACTCGGCCGGCCGGCTCGCCGTCGCGGCCGACGGCGCCAGCGCCGCCGCCCTGCTCAGGGTCGCGCCCGGCGACGTCGTCCGGATCGAGAAGGCCGGGCATTTGCGGCAGGATTGAGCGCGTGCCCGAAGGCGACACCGTCTGGAACACGGCCCGCGTGCTGGAACGCGCGCTGGCCGGCCGCGAGCTGACCGCGTCCGACTTCCGGGTGCCCCAGCTCGCCGCGACCAGGCTCGCGGGCTGGCGAGTGCTCGAGTCGGCGAGCCGTGGCAAGCACCTCCTGCTGCGCCTGCAGAGCCTGGACGGGTGGTCGTACACCCTGCACTCGCACCTGCGAATGGACGGGGCCTGGCGGGCGTATGCGACGGGTGCTCGCTGGGCCGCCAAGCCCAACCACCTCATCCGGGTCGTGCTGCGGACCGCCGACGCCGTCGCGGTCGGCTATCACCTGCACGAGCTGGCGCTGGTGCCCACCGCCGAGGAACCGGCGCTGCTCGGCTACCTCGGCCCGGACCTGCTCGGTCCCGACTGGGAAGCCGCCGAGGCCGCCCGGCGGCTCGCGTCCCACCCGGAGGCGAGCATCGCCGAGGCGCTGCTCGACCAGCGCAACCTCGCCGGCCTCGGCAACCTGTACAAGGCCGAGACGCTGTTCCTGCGCGGCGTGTGGCCGTGGACCAAGGTAGCCGACGTGCCCGACCTGACCGGGCTGGTGACACTCGCGCAAAGGCTCGTCGCGGCCAACAAGGGCCGCTGGACGCAGACCACGACCGGCTCGCTACGCCGCGGCGAGACCACCTACGTGTACGGCCGGCCGGCGCAGCCGTGTCGCCGGTGCGGCACCGCGATCCAGAAGGCCGACCTGGGCGACCGGGTCACTTACTGGTGTCCGCGCTGCCAGCCTCGTCCGGACCCGGGGGCGGCTCGCGCGCCGGCCTGACGCCGGCCGGCCGCGCGGCAGGTCGGCCCCCCGCCGTCGTCGCCCATCCGACCGACCATCCAGCCGTCGCCCTGGCGGGCGGTGGCCCCTCGCACCCGCGCACGAAGGTCGGCGGTCGAACGGCTCGGCTCGGCACGTCAGGGCCGTGAAGTCCACGAAGGATGTACGTCAGCGGGCAGTGCGCAGCTCCGCGAGCCCCGCCGCGATGCCCCGCAGCAACTCGCTCGCCTCGGTGAGGCGGGACACGGTCGAATGCGAGGCGCCCGCGCCGCGGCCGTCCTCCGCGACGTAGCCCGCCGCGGCGGCGACCAGCCGCTCGTACGCGGTGACGCCCTCGTCGAGCTGGCGGACGAGGTCGCC
>DATDJX010000043.1:0-23809 GCA_036520275.1 Asanoa sp. | reverse complement strand
ATCCGGGAAGATCTCGCGTTCTCGGAGAGCTCGCTCGCCTGGGTCGCGAACGCCTACCTCCTGACGTTCGGCGGATTCCTCCTGCTCGCGGGCCGGTTGGGCGATCTCTTCGGCCACCGGCGGCTGTTCCTGATCGGGATCGCCCTCTTCACGCTCGCGTCGCTGGCCTGCGGGCTCGCCACGTCGCAGGCGCTGCTGGTCGGGGCGCGGGCGGTGCAGGGACTCGGCGGCGCGGTCGCCTCGGCCGTCGCGCTCTCGCTGATCGTCACGCTGTTCACCGAGCCGGCCGATCGGGCCAAGGCCATGGGGGTCTTCGGTTTCGTCGCGGCCGGTGGTGGATCGATCGGCGTGCTCCTCGGCGGGATCGTGACAGACGCGCTCGACTGGCACTGGATCTTCCTCATCAACGTCCCGATCGGCATCGGCGTCATCGCCCTGGCCAGACTGATCCTCCCCGGCACCCACGTCGCGCTCGCCCACCGACGGGTGGACGTCGCGGGAGCGGTGACGGTGACCGCCTCGCTGCTGCTCGCCGTCTACGCGATCGTGAACGGCAACGAGGTCGGCTGGACGTCCGCCCGGACGCTCGGGCTGCTGGCCGCCGCGACCGTGCTGCTGGCTTCCTTTGTTTCGATCGAGGCTAAGTCGTCGGCGCCGCTCATGCCGCTCGGCCTCTTCCGACTGCGGAACGTCTCCGTCGCTAACGTGGTCGGCATCCTGTGGGCGGCGGCGATGTTCGCCTGGTTCTTCCTCGCCGCGTTGTACCTGCAACTCGTGCTCGGGTACGGCCCGCTCGAGGTCGGCCTCGCGTTCCTGCCGGCAAATCTGATCATGGCCCTGTTCTCGCTCGGCCTGTCCGCGAAGCTCGTCCTGCGCTTCGGCATCAGGCCGCCGCTCGCGACCGGGCTGCTCCTCGCCGCGGCCGGGCTGGCACTGTTCGCGCGCGCTCCGGTCGACGGCGTCTTCGCCGTCGACGTGCTTCCGAACATGATCCTGCTCGGCGTGGGCGCGGGTATGGCCTTCAACCCGGTGCTGCTCGCCGCCATGAGCGACGTCCGGCCGAGCGAAGCCGGACTGGCCTCGGGCGTTGTCAACACGTCGTTCATGATGGGCGGCGCGCTCGGCCTTGCGGTCCTCGCCAGCCTCGCCGCTTCCCGGACGGACGGTCTCGCCGGGTCGGCTGAGAGCCCGCTCGCCGCGCTAACCGGCGGCTACCACGCGGCGTTCGTCCTGGCGGCTGCCTTCGCCGCCGGCGCGGCCGTGCTGGGCGGCGCGCTGCTGCGAGGGCGGGCGGCGTCGGCGGCGGACGGCGAGGCGGAGGCGGAGCGCGAGCCGGTGGCGCAGGCCATCTAGCGCAAGTCGTGGGAGGCACGGGGTGCCGGCTCGAGGCGATGACGAAGCCACCGCGGCGGCGGCCCCCGGACGCCGGCATCAGGCCGCCCGCCACGCATCCGGCTGATCGTCCGGGTGGCGGCAGCGAGCCGCCGCGGATTGATCGGGACGCGCTGGTGGGCGGCCGTCGCCGCTGCCGTCTGGCGAGACACTGTGCGTCGTGTTCGCGCTGGGGCGCATGAGGACAGCGGGCTCGCGTCATTGGCCGTCGTACTCATCGTGGCGGCGCCACCAGAAGCCGGCCTCGTTGCGCCCGAGTGGCGCGCGGTCGAGCCACTGGTACATGCCCCAGATGCCGTCCACCCCCCGCTCGTACGTCGAATACGTGTGAAAGGCGATGCCGTCCTCGAGGACGAACGCGCTCATGCCCGGGCCCTCTCGCCGGTACGTCGGCCAGTCCGTGCCAACGCTCGACGCGAGCTCGGCGAGCCCGGGACCCCGCACGTCCATCGGGCGGAAGTTGTAGTCGACGGTTCCCGACTGCCATTCCTCCTTGGTATGCGCCACCCCGAAGTCGTGGTTGAAGTCGCTGCCGAACGACGACGCCCAGGGAAAGCTCCAGCCCATCCGCCGCTTGTACGCCTGCAGTTTCGGCAGCGGCGCCCGCGATACCGCGCAGAGCGTGACGTCGTGGTTCGCGAGGTGCACGACGGACCCGTTGAAGCCGTCCGCGATCGCCGAACAGGACGGGCACCCCGCGGTGTAGTCAGGCCCGAACATGAAGTGGTAGATCAGCAGCTGCGAACGTCCTCTGAAGAGATCGGCGAGGGACGCAGCGCCCTCGTCGGTTTCGAAGCGGTACTCCTTGTCGATTCGAACCCACGGCAGCTCCTGCCGCCGCCGCGCCAGTTCGTCGCCACGTCGCGTCAACGCCTTCTCGGCATCGAGCAGCTCCAGCCGCGCCGCAAGCCACTCGTCACGGGTTCCGGTCCGGTGACTGGTCATTGTTCTCTCCTTGTCGTTGCTACGACTCACATCGGTGGCGTAAGTCCGGGAACTGACGAGGGCGCGACGACGATCAGGATGCCGAATCCCACGATCGCCAGCGCCAACGGCACATCGACGGCGGTCTTCACGGGCAGGAGCTTCTGGGCGACGGCGAGCACGGCGATCACCGACATCCAGGCGATGCTCATGACGCCCACCGCGACCAGCATCAACATCAGCCCGATGCTCGAGCCGACACAGCAAAGGCCGAACTCGAACCCGGACCGCAGGCTCTCCCGGCAGCGGCGACGGAAGTGCCGCTTGACCGGCGTCAACTCGTAGACGCCCGCCGCGATCACCACCACGCCGGCGGCGACCGAGCCATGCGGCCGGTACAACGCGTAGACGGCGATGCCCACGAGTGTCCAGATGGCAAGGTACGACGCGATGAACAGCGGCACGGCGCGCACCCGACCGATGGCACGAGCGCTTCGAAGGACCGCCGGAGCCGCGCCCGGCAGCATCATCGCCGCCATCATCGGCACCCATAGAGCGATGAAGAACCCGAACGACCCGAGCCGGGTCGCGACGCCCATGTCCATCCCGTCCATCTGCCGGACCGCGACGACCCAGGACGCCGCGGCGAGCCCGAGCGTGGCCGCCAGCGCGGCCGGCCGAAGCCGGGCCATGTCCAACCCGTTGGTTGTCACGCATCCTCCTCATGAATGCCCTTACGAGCCCAGATGCCGTTTGAGGCTGTCGAGGCTGGAGTCCCAGTCACGTGCCAACGCAGCGAGAAACTGCTGCGCGACCTGGATCGGGCCGGACTGAAGCCGGTAGCGGACCCGACGCCGTTCGCCGCGCTCGGCGATGACCAGCCCCGCCTCCGTGAGCAGGCCGAGGTGTTTGGCGATCGCCTGCCGGCTGATCGGCAGGACGGCCGCCAGGTCCGTCGCCGTGGCCGGCCCACGGGACGCGAGCGCGGCCAGGATGCTCCGCCGGCTGGCATCGGCCAGTGCGGCGAAGACCTCTTCGGCGACGGCCTCCGGGTCACGCGCCGGCATCGAGGTAGGCGACGAGCTCATCAAGCTCGCTGTGCCACCCCTGGACGTTGCCGCCGTACGCACCCGAGTGAAGGTCGTCGGGCAGTTGCGCGAAGCCGGTTTCGACCACGGTGAGCCGGGTCCCTCCGGCCGTCGGTTCCAGGGTGAACTCGACGTAGGTGCGGCGCGGGTCGTCGGCCGGCAGGCCACTGATGCCCCAGGTGTAGCCGAACACGCGCGGCGGCTCGAGCCGCTCGATGCGCAGCTCGGCGGTGTGGCCGCCCTCGAAGGTCAGCTGAGCGAGGCCGCCGACGCGCAGGTCGACGGTCGCCTTGTGACCGAACCACGTGCCCAGTCCCTCAGCCGTCGTGATCGCTTCCCACACCCTCGCCGGCGGGTGGGCGACGCTGACGGTGCGCTCGATCCGATCGGGGAAACCCATGGCGGACTCCATCTGTAGCAACCTTCTCGTTGCTATAGACCCTATGGCAACCAGTTGGTTGCGTCAAGGGCGCCGCACATCGTTCACGTCGACGGCTACAGGTGGGGTTCCGGACCGCCCGAGCCCGGCTCACCGCCGGTGGCGCCGCTGGCCGTACGCGGTACTCGGCGATCCGCCCCGGCGACAGCGGGACGAGATATGGCCCGGCGTCGGAGCCGACGCCGGGCCACACCACGTCCGCCGCCTCTGCGGCCGGCGTCAAGAGCGTGTCCGCCTTGCGCTCTGCCGTCGAACGTGGCGGTTCTCACTGTTGCGGCGACTGCCTGAGCCCGACGACGTTGCCGTCCGCGTCCTTGACCTTGGCGATCAGCAGGCCGCGACCGACGTCGTGCGGGGCCTCGTCGAGCGTGGCGCCGGCCGCGACGAGCGAATCCACGCTGGCCGCGATGTCTTCGACGTCCCAGTAGCAGATCGGCCCGTCCGTCCCGTTCGGGTCGAGGCCGACCTCGAGCCCACCGGCGCGGAAGCCGACGTAGTACGGGCCGTCGACATACGGCTCGGTTCCGAGCAGCGTGCTGAAGATCTTCTTCGCACCGTCGCGGTCCTTTGTCGGGAAGACCACGAGCTGCATACCTGATGTCATAGCGGGTTCCTCCTGTGGTTGTCCGTTGTGATCACAGCGTCTCCCGACACGGGCGTGGTCCACATCCGTGCTCACCACGGAAGCCACCACGGATAATGAGCTGATGTCCGGTCCGGCGATCTCGGCTCGGGAAGCCGAAGTGCTGGCGCTGCTCGGGGAGCATCTCAGCAACGCCGAGATCGGCGCGCGCCTGTTCATTTCCGTACGCACGGTCGAGTCCCACGTCTCCGCACTGCTGCGCAAGCTGGAGCTGCCGGATCGGCGGGCGCTCTCCCGGCGCGCGGCCGAGCTGGCCCGCGCCGAGCGGTCGCGTCCGGCACCCGCCCTCCCGGCGTCGCTGACGACGTTCATCGGCCGGGTACGGGAGCGCGGGGAGCTCGGCGAGGCGGTCAAGACGCACCGGCAGGTGACCGCGGTCGGCCCGGGCGGGGTGGGAAAGACCCGGCTGGCGCTGGCCGTGGCGGCGGAGGCGGCCGGTGACTTCGCCGACGGAGTGTGGTTCGTCGACCTGGTCCCGATCACCGATCCGGGGCGTGTCGGGGCGGCGGTCGCGGCGGCGGTGGGGGTTGGTGAGCAACCCGGCCGCAGCATCGACGACACGGTGCTGGACGCGTTGGCCGGGCGCCAGGCACTGCTGGTGCTCGACAATTGCGAGCAGGTCCGCGACGGGGTGGCGCCCTTCCTGGAGCGTCTGCTCGAGGCCTGCCCGCGGTTGCGGGTGCTCGCCACCAGCCGGGCCCGGCTGGTGGTGGCGTTCGAGCGGGTCTTCCCGGTCCCGCCGCTGTCGCTGGCCGGTGGCGCCGAGTCGGAGGCGGTGACCCTGTTCATGGACCGGGCGGCCGCGGTCGGCTGGCCGCCGGATCCGCCGGCACGCGACCGGGTCGCCGCGATCTGCGAACGCCTCGACGGCATGGCGCTGGCGATCGAGCTGGCGGCGGCGCGGTGGTCCACGCTGGGGCTGGACGGCCTCACCGCCGGCCTGTCCGACCAGCTCCGGATCCTCGCCGGCGGCCCCCGCGCCGACGACCGGCACCGGTCGGTGCGCGCGGTGCTGGACTGGAGCCACGACCTGCTGGAACCGGCGGATAGGGCGCTGCTGCGGCGGGTGTCGGTGTTCGTCGCGCCGTTCAACGCCGAGTCGGCCGCGGAGGTGGCCGGGTTCGCGCCACTGGAGCCGGCCGCGGTCGCCGATGCGCTGGCCCGCCTCGCCGAGCAGAGCCTGCTGGCGGTGACGATGTCCGCCGCCGGCACCCGGTACCGGGCGCTGGAGACCATCCGCCAGTACGGGACGGAGCGGCTCACCGAGGCCGGCGAGCTGGCCGAGGTGCGCTCCCGGCACCTGGGCTGGTGCCTGGCCCGCGCCACCGGCCTCATAGGAGGCGTACCCGCGGACTGGCGAGCCCGGTTCGACGCGGTGGCCGACGACCTGCGGGCCTCCCTGACCTGGGCCGCCGACCGCCCGGCGCAGCGCGCGGACGCGTACCCCCTTGCGTTGTCCATGGCCGAGCTGACCTTCGCGCGCAACCTGCTCGGCGAGGCCCAGCAACGGTACGAGCAGGCGGCCGCGCTCGCCGGCGACCCCGCCGCCGCGGCCGCGGCGCTCCGGCACGCCGCCGGGGTGGCCGGGTGCCGGATGCTCGGCGACGACATGTTCCGCCTGCACCGTGCCGCCGGCGAGGCCGCTCGCCGGGCGGGGGACACCGCCGGTGCCGCCCGGGACCTGGCGACGGCCGCCACCACCGCGTACCGGTTCTCCGGCGCATTCGCGCGGCTCCCGTCGAAGGATGACGCGACCGGGTTGCTGACCGCGGCGCGGGAGCTGGCCGGCGACGACCCGGGCGCCCAGGCCGCGGTGGCGGTGGCCGAGGCCGGGGTGCTCGCGGACGTGTTCGGCGGGATCCAGACCAGCCCGGACAACGACGTGCCGAGGACGCTCGCGAGCGCCCGGCGCGCGGTCGACCTCGCCGAGCGTACCGGCGACCCGTTGGCCGAGACGGTCGCGCTGGACGCGTTCACCGCCGCCCAGAGCTGGGCCGGCGACACGTTCGGCACCGCCGCGACCGCGCGGCGGCGGGTGGCGCTGCTCTCGTCGGTGCCGGCTACTCCGTCTAGCACGCACGAGCTTATCGACGCGCTCGTCTCCGCCACCGAGACCAGCCTCGGGGTGGGGGACCTGGCGGGCGCCCGCCGATGGGGCCGCCAGCTCGCCGAGCACCCGTTGCTGGCCGAGGTGGGCCACCAGGCCGTCCGCTGGCTGCTGGTCGCGGACGCGATCGCCGGCGACGTGGAGGCGGTGCTCGCCGGCGGCGCGCGCTTCCTCGACGCGTGGCAGCGCAACGGCCGGCAACCGTCGGCCGGCCTGGCGCCGGCCGCCGCGGCCGTCGCGATGGTGCACGGCCTGCGCGGGGACGAGCCGGCCCGCGCCGAGTGGCTGTCCATCGTGGACGAGGTGCGCGCCGCGCCGGAGCTGGCGCGGCCGAACGCCTCGACAGTTGCGGCGCTGCAGTTTTGGCAGACGAGCAACCCCGGTGGCTACGCTGCCACGTTCGACGCCATGGTCCTGCTCCACCGCGGGGACGCGAAGGCGGCGCTGGAGCGGGTCGCGCCGGAGCCGGAACAGGTGTGGAAGTGGGTCACCTGGATCTGGCTGCACTGGTACGTGGCGCTCCGGGCCGAGGCGGCGGTCCTCGCCGGCCACCCGACGGCCCGGGACCGGGTCGCCGCCGCCCGAGCCATGGTCGCCGGCAACCCGGTCGCGAGCGCCCAGGTGGAGCGGGCGGAGGCCCTGCTCGAGGGTGACCTGCCGCGGCTGCTCGCCACCGCGGAAGCGTTCGACGCCGCCGGCTGCCGCTATCAGTGGGCGCGCACGCTAGTGCTGGCCGGTGCCGAGCACGCCACCGCCGGCGCGGCCGCGCTCACCGAGCTCGGCCTCGCGTCCAGGTCCGTCCGGTAGCGCGGCCACAGAACCCCGACCACCGACGCCCCGAGCGCGATGGTGAGCAGGGCGGACAGGAGCAGGGTGGGGCGCCCGCCGACCGCGCCCACCAGCGGTCCGCCCAGCAGCGTGCCGAGTGCGGTGGAGGGAATGGTGAGCGCGGAACGGGCGGCGAGCACGCGGCTCAACGCCTGAGGTGGGGTGCTGCGCTGGAACAGCGCGGTGCAGATGGCGGTGAACGGCCCGTAGATCAAGCCTCCGGCCGCGAAGCCCACCAGCCCGGGCGTGACGGCGTCGGTAAGCCCGAGCGGCAGCAGGGCGGCGCCCCAGCCGACGATGATGCCGACCACCACCAGCCAGGGTGGACGGTGCCGGAGCAGCCCGGCACCGAGACCGCCCAGGGTGGCCCCGATGCCGAACACCGTCCAGTACAGACCCAGCAGGCCGGGCGAGCCGTGCATCTCGTGGGCGACGTGGACCGGCAGCGCCACCTCGACCGGGCCATAGAGGAAGAAGAAGACACAGGTCACCGCGATCAACCCGAGCAGCCGGGGTTGGCCGAGGATGACGCGCCAGCCACCGGCCGCCGGCCCGGGGGGAATCTGGGCCGGGCCGACCCGACGACGGGTTGCCGCCCAACAGCTCGCGGCCAGCACGGCGAAGCTGGCCGCGTCGGCGCCGATCACCCAGCCCGGACCGACCAGCGCGATCAGACCGCCGGCCAGGGCCGGGCCGACCACGATCGCCGCCTGCGTGAACGTGGACAGCAGCGCATTGCCGGTCACCCGGTCTTCGTCCGGGAGCAGCTCCGCGACCAGGGTGTACGCTCCGGCGTTCCCCCACGCGTGCAACAGCGACGAGACCGCGAGCAACGCCACGTACCCGACCGGGTTCAGCAGCCCGGCCGCGGCCAGGATCGCGACCAGGCCCAGCGCCGCGGCCCGCAGCACGGCGTCCACCGCGACCAGCTGGGCGCCGCTGAACCGGCGCACGAGCCGGGCGAGCAGGGCCGCACCGACCGGGGCCGGCAGCGCGTACGCCGCCACCGCCAGCCCGGTCCAGACGCCGGCCTGGTCGGGTGGCGCGATCTGCAGCGCCAGCCAGGCCACCGCCACCAAGCTCATCCCGTCGCCGAGGGCGGAGACCAGCATGCCGGGCAGGACCCGGCGCAGTGTGGGCTGCCGCACCACCCGGCCGACGGAGCCGATCCAGGACCGGGTGCCGATTCGTACGTCGTTCATGCGGCCGAGCCTGCCCGGGCGCCGACCGTGTCGGCATCCGTGCCGGCCACGGAAAACACCACGGAGCACTGGCGCGGTGGCGGGATATCCGGCGCGGCTCGCGACCGAAGCCGACGGGTCGGCGGGTGACCTGGCCGCCGCCCGCATGGAAGGTGCCGGCGCCCGCGAACCGACCGGGAGCGCCCGGCAGCAGCTCAGGAGACGCAGACCTCGAACGCGCGTGGCGATCACCATGTCGTTGGCCGCAGTGTTGGTCCGCAGACACGAACTCTTCCCTCACGATGTGCGGCCAGGACGGCTTCGGCGCGCAGGCCGAGTTGGCGGTAGCCGTCGACGGTGACGGCGGGGTCGTCGATTCCGGCCTTCCCGGGGGCTGGCGCCGCTTCAATCGCAGCACCTGGGCGCTGTGATACCGGCGGAATCTGTCGGTTTGGCGGCGGTGAACCGATCGACGGGGTGGGACACTCGCACCGTGGGTGGGGGCCTGCGCATCTTTGTGCTCGGTGGGTTCCGCGCGGAAGTCGGCGGCCAGCCCGTGGCCGAGGACGCGTGGCGGCGCAGCGGTGCGGCGGCGCTGGTCAAGTTGCTGGCCGTGACGCCCGGCCACCGGATGCACCGCGAACAGCTGATCGACGTTCTGTGGCCCGAGCTCGACCTTGCTGCGGGGGCCAGGCGGTTGACCAAGGCGCTGCATTTCGCCCGGCGGGCGCTGGCCGCCAGGCAGGTCCGGTTGCGCGACGACCTGCTGAGCCTGGAGGCCGACGACCTGTGGGTCGACGTCGACGCGTTCGAGTCCGCGGCGCGGCGGGGCGACACCGAGCAAGCGCTCGCGCTCTACATCGGCGATCTCCTTCCGGAGAACCGCTTTGACCAGTGGGCCGAGCTACGGCGCGTGCAGCTCCGCGCGCGCGTGGTGCGTCTGCTCCTAGATCAGGGGATCGACCACGAGCAGGGCCGTGACCATCGTGGCGCGATCGCGTCGTTCGAGCGCCTGGTGGGGATCGACCCGGTGCACGAGGAGGCGTATGCGCGCCTGATGCGCCTCGCCGCCTTGGAGGGAGAGCGGCATGTCGCGGTCCGGTGGTACGGCCGGGCGGTCGAGAGCCTGCGCGAGGAGCTGGGTGTCGAGCCCAACGAAGTGCTGCGGCGGCTGTACGCCGACATCGTGTCCGGTCGGCTAGCGCTGGCCGAGGCCGCCGAAGCAGAACCGGCTCAAGCCAAACCGGAGGCCGCCGCCGTCGGCGAGGAGCGCAAGCTGGTCACCGTACTGGCTGCCGACCTTCGGGGGTTACGAGGCGACCCCGACCCGGAACGCGCTCGTCGGGAGAGCTCCGGCTGGACGGATGTCCTGTGCGAGGTGCTCGACCGATGGGGCGGCGCCGTCGAGCGCCTCGTCGGCGGCGGTGTGGTCGCGGTCTTCGGCTATCCGGCCGCTCGAGAGGACCACGCCGCCCGCGCCCTGTGGGCCGGGTTCGAGATCCTGCGGCGGGTTCCGGTTCCGGTGCGGCTGGGGGTCGACACGGGTGAGGTCATCGCGCCCGCCGGCGAGGCCGGTTCACTGTCCGGCCTCGGTGGCGAGGTGCTCGATGTGGCCGCCCAACTGCGCGAGGCGGCCGAGCCTCGTACCGTGTTGGTCTCCGATCGCGCCCGCCTCGCCGCATACGGCGACTTCCGGTTCGGCCCGGCAGTCCGGCTGAGCCGGTCCACCGCGCGCCCGCTGCTCGCGGCGGACTGGGCGGCCGGCCGGCCACCGCCGGAGTCCGAGCCACCGATGGTGGGGCGCGAGGACGAGACCCGCGTGGTGCGCAGCCTCATCGAGGAGGCCGTTGCCAGCGGCCGTCCGCGGCTGGTCACGATCGTGGCCGGGGCGGGGGTCGGCAAGAGCCGGTTGGTCCGCGAGGTGGTCGCGGCGGCGCTGCGGCGCCGGCCCGGCGTCCGGGTCCTGCGCGGGCGCTGCCTGGCCGCCGGCGACGGCATCACCTACTGGGCGCTCGGCGAGATCCTTCGCGACGCCTGCGGCATCGCCTTGGGCGAGGCCGGCCACGTTGCCCAGCGGAGGCTGCGCGCCCGGCTGCGGGACCTGCTGGCCTCGGACCCGTCCGAAATGGACGACACGATCTTCGCGCTCGCGGCCACGGCCGCGATACCGATGCCGGGCAGCCCGCTCGACGACGCGCCACCCCGTGCCGTCGCCGATGCGCTGGCCCAGGCCTGGCCGCGCTTCGCCACGGCCGCGGCGTCGAGCGGGCCGCTCATCATGGTCGTCGAGGACCTGCACTGGGCCGGGGAGCCGTTGCTGGACATGCTGGTCCGGCTGGTGTCCCGCTCGTCGGGACCCGTGGTCGTGCTCACCACGGCCCGGCCGGAGTTCCTCGAGCAGCATCCCGGGTTCGGCGCCGCGTCGGCGGACGTTTCGATGATCTCGCTGCGGACGCTCACCGAGCGGTCCAGCCGGGAATTGCTCGACAACCTGCCGCGCGCTTCGGCGTTCGACGCACGGCGCGGCGACGAGATCCTTGCCCGCGCGGACGGCAACCCGTACTTCCTGGAGCAGCTGGTCGCGCACGTGGCCGACGGCGGGTCCGGCACGCTGCCCGACAGCCTCCACGCGCTGCTGGCCGCGCGGGTCGACGCGCTGCCGGTACCGGAAAAACGGTTGCTCCAGGAGGCCGCCGTGGTGGGCCGGGTGTTCTGGGTCGAACCGCTGCGCGGCCGTCTCGGCGACGTCGCCGACCCGCTCACCGCTCTGGAGCTGCGTGGCCTCGTCCTGCCCCGACCGAACTCCAGCCTCGCCGGCCAGACGGAGTTCGCCTTCAAGCACGCGCTGCTGCGCGACGTCGCGTACACCTCGCTGCCCGCGGCACAGCGGGCGCGCGGGCACGCCGACGTCGCCGAGTGGCTGGAGGAGATCTCCCAGGATCGGGTCGGCGAGGTCATGGAGCTGGTCGCCTACCACTACGCGGCCGCCGCGGACGGCTGGGACGCCGACCCCGGCGACCCCGGCAACGCCGAGCTCGTCACCGCCAATGCCTTCCGCTCGCTGGTCAGAGCCGGCGTCGGCGCCCGCCGGCGGTACGCGATCGCGAAGGCGGTCGAGCTGCATCGCCGTGCGCTGGACTACGCCGCGGACGTCAGCGAACGCGCGGAGGCGACGGCGGCGATCGGCGACGACCACGAGGTCGCCTTCGACGGCGACTCGGCCGTGCAAGCCTGGCTAGCGGCCATCGAGATGCTGCGGCAGGAGCCGAGCCAGTCCGACCGGCGTGCCGGGCTGTGCCTGAAGACCGCCGAGATGGCCGTGGCGCGGTGGGGCGGGTTCCGGGTACCGGCGGATCCCGCGCTGGCCGACCGCCTGGTCGACGAGGGCCTCGCCGTCGTCCGGGATCCCGAGGCCAAGGCGCATCTACTGATCATGCGCGCGTTGTGCGCGGCCCGATGGTCGTGGACAGGTCGGCCGGATCCGGTGCCGACCAGCGAGCGCCGCCGGGCCGCTGAGGACGGCTGGCGGCTCGCCGAGCGGCTCGGCACGCCATCGCTGCGGGGCTTCGCCCATCGCGGGTCGGCCACGCTCCACCTGATCGAAGGCGACTACGAGGACGCCGTCGTGTTTCTCCTCGAGCAGGTCGACCTCCTCGAGGAGGGAGGCCGCGCCCGCGACCGGGCCCTCGCGCATACGATCGCCAGCATCTTCGTCGCCGACATCCGCGGCGACTACCACCAGGCGCTCGCCCACGCACACCGGTCGCACGCGGTCGCACAGGAGCTGTTCCCGCACGACAAGATGCACGGCACGTTCCTCGTCATGCACTGCCTGGAACAGCTCGGCCGGTGGCGCGAGATCGAGCCGTACCTCGACGAGCACCGCCAGCTCCTTTCCGGTCCGGAGGCGGGTGCGAGCTGCCCGTACATTCGCGGTGGTCCGTTGGTCGGTGCGCTCGCGCTGGCTCGGCTCGGTGAGGTGTCACGCGCCCGCGAGCTCGCCGCGTCGACACCCATCAACATCGACCACCCGGCGCAGGCGGAGGTGGTGCGCGCGCAGCTCGCGATCGAGCTCGGCGAGGCCGACGTGGGCCGGGAGCTCGCCGAGCGGTTGGTGCGCCTCGGCCGTCGGCCGGCGCCCGAGGAAATTCCACATGAGACGCTCGCCCTCGTCGAAGCCCTCGAGGCACAAGGCGACCACGACGCGTTGCTTCGCTTCCTGCCGACCGCCCGCGCCGCGAGCGGCTACCTGGCGGTGCTGACGCCGACCTGCGACCGCGCCGAGGGGCTTGCCCGCGCCGCGGCCGGTGACACGGGAACAGCGCAGACGCTCCTGGCCCGCGCTGTCGCCGGCTTCGACCGGATGTCGCTACCGCTGCAGGCCGCGCGTAGCCGCGAGGCCATGGCCCGGGTGCGTCCCGACCGGGCCGACCGGCTCCTTCGCGCGGCGCTTCAGTCGTACGCCAGGTTAGGCGCCAGGCGGGACGCCGCGCGCGCGGAGTCCGCGCTCGCCGGCGGGTAGCCGGCGGCGATCAGCTCGAGCTCGGCGTTCATGGCCGAGTTGAGCTCGAGCAGATGCTGCCGGACCTGGCTCGTGTCCCAGCCGTAGCCGGCGATCCGGTCGACAACGTCGAACAGCGGGCCCGTGGCCCGGTCCCGGTCGTGGGCGTACCTGTCGAGGTCACCCGCGGTCCCCGAGGCGAGCGCGCGGGCCAGCGTCTCGGCGTCGCGCAGGGCGTCGGTGATGCCGTGGGTGCTCAACGGATCGAAGAAGGAGCCGGCGTCGCCAACCAGCGCCCAACCCGGGCCGTGGGTCGCACGGACGAAGCTGGGCCGGCCGACCCAGGTCCGCAGCCGGGCGGGCGGGCGGGCCGCGGCCAACCGGCCACCCGCCCCACCGGTGGCCGCGGCGAGCAGCCGGTGGTACGTCTGGCCGAGATCGCCTCGCATCCCGCGCCCGAAGGACCCAGCGGGGACACCGGCGAACACACAGACCTCACCGCCGTTGGTCGGGATCATGCCCGCACTGTGGCCGGGCCGGTAGAACCATTCGTAGCCCGCGACCGGCAGCTCCGACCAGTACCCGTAGACGATCGCGCCGGCGCCGCGGCCGACGCGCACCGTCGCGGCGCCCACCGCGCGGGCCACCGTCGACCGGATCCCGTCCGCGCCGACCGTGAGCCCGGCCCGAACAGCCACCGCGGCGCCGGTACGGTCGCGGCCGTGCACGCCGACCACCGAGCCCGAGCCGTCGCGGAGCAGTCCCGCGACGTCGACGCCGAACCGGACCTGCGCCCCGGCGGCGACCGCGGCATGCACGAGCACCGGGTCGAGTACCGTCCGCCGCGGCGCGTAGAGCGCTGGTACGCCGGGCGTTGGCTTGATCGAAACGGTCGCGGCGTCGGTGCCGTAGTCGAAGCGGGCCCGGCGTACCGGCGGTGTGCCAGCCTCGACGATGCGGTCGAGCAGGCCCCACCGGGACAGCAGCAGCACGCCACCGCGCATCAGGGCGTGGGTGGACAGCGTGTCGGCACCGTACCGGTCGCGGTCGAGCAGTAGCACCTGCCGTCCCTGCCGGGCCAGCAGCAGAGCGGTTGCCGCGCCGGCGGCCCTTGCGCCGACGACCACGACGTCATAGGAGTCCACCGCACACCCCCACCCGCACGGCGCGGTCCGCTGCGATCTTGTCGGCGAGGTAGGCCGCGTCGTGCCGGGCGCCGTCGACGAACGTCGAGCTTCGCCGGTGCTGGAAACGCAGGCCGATGGCGTACAGCCCGGGTACCGCGGTGACGCCCCGGTGGTGCCGGATCCGGCCGGCGGCGTCCAGCACCGGAACCTCCAGCCACGGATACCAGGGTCGGTACCCGGTCGCCCAGACCACGGCCGAGATGCCGGTCCGCCGCAGGTCGATCCGGGACGGGCCGGCCGGCACAGCGATGGCCGGAGGTGGGTCCGGCAGGCCGGCCGCCGCGCCCGGCGTCGCGGCCGCGTACGCGTCGATCTCGGCGAGCAGCCGGTCCAGCCGCCGCTGCGCGGCGCCGACGGTGTCCGGCAGGTCGTCGGCGAACCGGGCGGTGGCACCGTCGAGGGCGCGCAGCCGGCCGACCGTCCGGACCCCGGACCGGCGCAGCACGTCGAGGTCCAGACCACGGCCGCGCGCCGTGCCGGCCAGCTGCAGCGACGGCTCCGCGCGGGCGCTCGCCGGGTCGGGCACCTGGTCGATGGTGCGGTCGAGGGAGCCGATCCGGTCAAGCCACCACAGGATGTCCCGGCCGCGGTACCGCCGCGGCAGCCGGGTGTGCCCGCCGGCGGCCAGCACGACCGGCCGCCCCGCCAGCGCCAGCTCGTGCGCGATCTGCGCACCCGAGGCCGAGCAACCGACGACCAGTACGCCGCCGTCGGGCAGGCTCGACGGCGAGCGGTACCCCGCGGCGGTGAGCCGGGCGATGTCCGCAGCCAACCCGGTCGCGAGCTGCGGGACCTTCGCGCGGCTGTGGTAACCGGTTGCGATGACGACGGACCGCGCCGACCACACCGCGTCGTCGGTGTGCACCGCGAACCTGTCGCCGGCGCGCTCCACGCGGCGGACCACCGTGTGCGCGTGGACCGGGGCGTCGAAGGAGCGCGCGTAGTCGCTGAGGTAGCCGACGAACTCGGCGGCGGTCATGAAGCCGTCCGGATCCGGCCCGGTGTACCGCCAGCCCGGCAACCGGCTCAGCCAGTTCGGCGTCAGGAGACGGAAGCTGTCCCAGCGGGCGGTCCGCCAGCGTTCGCCGACGCACCCCCGGTCCAAGACCACATGCCGGACGTCGCGATCGGCCAGACGGCGGCTCATCGCGAGGCCGGCGTGGCCGGCGCCGATCACAACCGTGTCGGTGGACGGCATGGGTGTCAGCCGGTCGAGACGTCGATCGACACCGGCACGCCGTTGGAGAGTACGTCGTACACGGCCGAGCGAGACCGTGACTGCTCGACGAGGCCGCGCAGGACGTCGTCCGGGGCGTCGCCGGAGATCTGGAACGTGACCCGGATGCCCTGGTAGCCGTTGCGCACCTGGTCGGAGAGCCCCAGGATGCCCAGCAGGTCGATGTCGCCCTCGACGGAGGAGCTGACCGCGCGCAGTGGCACACCCCGAGCCGCAGCGACGTTAGCGATGCCGGCGGTCAGGCAGGCGGCGATCGCGTGCAGCAGGAACTCCACAGGAGTGGGCCCGTTGCCGGTGCCGACCAGCACGGCCGGGTGGTCGGCGTCGTAGGTGAAGTCCGCGGTGCGGGTGCTGTCCTCCTGACCGGCCCCATAGAAACCGCGGATGGCGCCGCGGTTGTGGGTACCGCTGATCCACTGGTTGGTCGCGCGAAACTGGAACTTGGCCAGCTCGGGGTTGGCCTTGACGGCGTCCAGCGTCGCGAACAGAGTGGGCGTGTCCACGCCGTTGAGCGGCGGTCGGATCTTGCTGGTGGCGGTGGTCATCGTGATCTCCCTATCCGCTGCCGGGCCACGACCGATGCGTGGCATGTCACCGGCGACGGCGACGCGACGACGCTAGAAGGCGGCCTTTCCCCCGACCTTCCCGCCACGTTCCTCGGCCGTTCCCCGGTCTTGGCGGACCTCGAAGATCACCTCGGGTCGGAACTCGAGCCCCCTTTCGCGCAGAAGCAGCGGCTGGGATGTCACCACCCCAGCAGGCGGTGGACGGGTTCGTCGGCGAGGGTGCTGGCCACGCTGCCGTTCGCCACCTACGCCAGCCAGGTCACCCTCACCACCCGGCCGCGTTCCACCACGTCGCGGACCTGCAGGTGCCGATCGGCTGCGCCGGGGTCGCGGTCTACCCGGGCGACGTGCTGGTGGGCGACCGGACGGCGTGGTCGTCGTCGCGCGCGCGCTCGCGTCCGAGATCGCCGGACCGGCGCTGGAGCGGGAGCGGCTGGAGGGTTACGTTGCGAACAGGGTTTGCGGCGGCGAGCCCCTCTGGGGCCGGTACCCCCGAACAAGCAGACCAAGGCCGAATATCGGTCCCGGCTCGCCGAGTCGAACCCCGAGTCGAAGAGCGAGGAGGGCTGACTCGTATGGCCACCATCCGTCTGACCGTCGCCCAGGCCGTGGTGCGGTTCCTGGCCAACCAGGACAGCGAGCGAGACGGGGTGGAACGCAGGCTGATCACGGGTTGTTGGGGGATCTTCGGGCACGGCAACGTGGCCGGGATCGCCCAGGGCCTGCTGGAAGCCCAGCGGACCGGGTCTGCCGACCTGCCCTACCACCTGGCCCGCAACGAGCAGGGGATGGTGCATGCGGCGATCGGCTACGCGAAGACCCTGAACCGGTTGCAGGCGATGGCCTGCACGGCGTCGGTCGGCCCCGGGTCGAGCAACATGCTGACCGGCGCGGCGCTGGCGTCGGTCAACCGGATCCCGGTGCTGCTGCTTCCCAGCGACATCTTCGCCACCCGGGTAGGCAGCCCGGTGCTGCAGGAGCTGGAACAGCCGTACCGGTACGACGTGTCGGTCAACGACGCGTTCCGCCCGCTTTCCGGGTTCTTCGACCGGGTGTGGCGGCCCGAGCAGCTGCCCGCGGCGTTGCTCGGCGCGCTGCGGGTGCGGACCGATCCCGCCGAAACCGGCGCCGCGACGATCGCGTTGCCGCAGGACGTCCAGGCCGAGGCGTGGGACTGGCCCGCGGAACTGTTCGCCAAGCGGGTCTGGCACGTGCCCCGGCCGCAGCCGGAGCCGGCGGCGCTGGCCCGCGCGGTCGACGTGCTGCGGTCGGCCCGGAACCCGCTGATCCTCGTCGGGGGCGGAGTCGTCTACTCGGCGGCCACCGCGGCGCTGCGCCGCTTCGCCGAAGCGACCGGGATCCCCGTGGCCGACACGCACGCCGGCAAGGGTGCCATCCCGTGGGACCACCCGCTGTCGGTGGGCGGTGTCGGGTCGACCGGTTCCCAGACCGCGAATGCGTTGGCCCGCGAAGCCGACGTCATCCTCGGAATCGGCACCCGCTACAGCGACTTCACCACCGCCTCGCGGACCGCGTTCCAGAACCCGGACGTCAGGTTCGTGAATCTCAACATCACCTCGCTCGACGCTGCCAAGCACGCCGGCGTCATGCTGGTCGCCGACGCGCGGGTCGGCCTGGAGGGCCTCACCGATGCGCTGTCCGGCTACCGGACGACGGACGAGTACCGCAGCCGGGTCGCGAAGCTCAGGGACGACTGGAACCGGGTCGTCGACGCCGCCTACCACCTCGAGCACGCGCCGCTGCCCGCGCAGAGCGCCGCCCTTGGCGCAGTGAACGAGACACTGGACCGCGCGACGTCGTGGTCCAGGCGGCGGGCAGCATGCCGGGCGACCTCCAGATGCTGTGGCGGGCCAAGGATCCGAAGGCCTACCACGTCGAGTACCGCTACTCGTGCGTGGGCTACGAGATCGCCGGCGCGCTCGGTGTCAAGATGGCCGCTCCGGACCGCGAGGTGTTCAGCCTGGTCGGCGACGGTTCGTACCTGATGATGGCGCAGGAGATCGTCACCGCGGTGTCCGAGAACGTCAAGCTCACGGTGGTGATCGTGCAGAACCACGGTTACGCCTCGATCGGCGACCTGTCCGAGAAGCTTGGCTCGCAGCGGTTCGGCACCTCCTACCGCTGCCGCAACCACGAGACGGGCCTGCTGAACGGGGGAAAGTTGCCGCTCGACCTGGCCGCCAACGCGGAAAGCCTCGGCGCCGACGTTATCCGGGTCAAGACCATCGACGAATTCCGCGCCGCACTGGCCCGGGCCCGGCAGAGCACGCGGACCACCGCCGTGCACATCGAGACCGACCCGCTGGCGCCGATCCCGTCGTCGAACGGCTGGTGGGACGTCCCGGTGTCGCAGGTTGCCCAACTCGACAGCACCCAGCGGGCGCGCAAGACCTACGAATCACACCAGGCCGACCAACGCCTTTACATCACGCCCGCCGAACGATAGGAGGCACCGATGACCCGACCCGCCGACCTGTCCCGACTCCGGCTGGGCACGGCCCCGGACTCGTGGGGTGTGTGGTTCCCGGAAGACGACCATCAGGTGACCTGGAAGCAGTACCTCGACGAGCTGCCCAAGGCCGGCTATGTCTGGACCGAGCTCGGCCCGCAGGGGTTCCTGCCGCAGGACCCCCGGAGGCTCCGGGACGAACTGGAGCAGCGCGGCCTGATGGTGTGCGGGGGAACGGTGTTCGCCGCCCTGCATCGCGGTGCCGAGGCGTTGAAGAAGGCGATCGACGACTTCGGTCGGGAGGCGAAGCGGTTGAGCGCCCTCGGCGCGAGGCACCTCATCCACCTGCCCGAGCAGTACACCGACATGCACACCGGTGCGGCCACCGACGCCGCCCAGCTCAACGCCGACCACTGGACCAACCTGGTCAACGGCACTAACGAGCTGGGCCGGGTGATCTCCGAGGAGTACGGCGTCGAGCTGGTGTTCCACCCGCACGTGGACACGCACGTGGAGGCCCAGGAGGAGGTCGAGCGATTCCTCGACGACACCGACCCGCGCTACGTGAATCTCTGCCTGGACACCGGGCATATCGCGTACGCCGGCGGGAACAACGTCGAGATCGTCAGGCGCTACCCGCAGCGGATCAACTACGTCCACCTCAAGCAGGTCGACCCGGTCGTGCGGGAGCACGTCCGGCGGCACAACCTGCCGCTGTCGGAGGCGGTGAAGCTCGGCGCGATGGTGGAGCCTCCGCACGGAGAACCGCCAATGCCGCCGCTGCTCGAGGCGCTGGCCGGTCTGGACAAGGACCTGTTCTGCGTGATCGAGCAGGACCTGTACCCGGTCGAGCCCGACGTGCCGCTGCCGATCGCCGCCCGCGCCGCGGGCTACTACGTCGCCTGCGGGCTCGGCCCGGTCCGCCATTGGCCCTACCAGCCCGTCCAACTCGAGGAGGGATGAAACCGTGACCGTCAACGTCGGCGTGATCGGCGTCGGAATGATCGGGCAGGACCACATCCGCCGCCTGACGTACGTGTTGTCGGGCGCGCGGGTGTCCGCGGTGACCGATGTGGACCTCGAGCGGGCGAAGTCGGTCGCTCAGGGACTGCCCGGTGAGGTTGCCGTCCACGCGACCGGTCGGGATCTGATCAACGACGACGCGGTCGACGCCGTCGTCGTCGCCTCGTGGGGGCCGACCCACGAGGAGTTCGTGTTGGCCGGCATCGAAGCCGGCAAGCAGGTGTTCTGCGAGAAGCCGCTGGCCACCACGCGGGAGGCGTGCGACCACATCGTCGACGCCGTTCCGCCGCAGTACGTCAGCGACATGATCATCAATGACACGTGCGTCCACGACGTCGACATGGCGCGTTCCTGCTGGACTCGGAGATTGTCGCCACGCGGGTGCTCAGACCGAGGAAGAACGGCAAGGCATCCGAGCACCTGACCGACCCCCTGCTCATCCTGTTCGAGACCGCGAGTGGGGCGGTCGTCGACGTCGAGGCGTCCATCAACATCCAGTACGGCTACGACATCCGCGGCGAGGTAGTGGGGGAGAGCGGAACGGTCGAACTGGCGGAGACCACCAAGGTCATCGTCAAGCGCGAGGGCGGGTACGGCGGCCGGGTCCCGGAGGACTGGCGAGAGCGGTTCATTCGTGCCTACGACATCGAGTTTCAGGAGTGGATCAACGCCGTCGCGGCCGGGAACTCGACGGGTCCGAGTTCGTGGGACGGCTATGCCGCCACGATCGTCTGCGACGCCGCGCTGCAGGCGTTGCACAGCGGCGAGCGGGTCGAGGTTTCGATGCGCGAGCGGCCCGACCTCTACTCGCTTGCGGCGGCCCACGGCCCGACCGGATCCGACGAAGGGAGCCCTTGCCGATGGTGAAGATCGCGCTGGACCCGGCGATGTACCACGCAACCCTGTCGGTGGCGGACGAGGTGCGCAAGGCAGCGGAGCTCGTCTCGGAGTTCTCCGGGGATCCGAACGACGCGCGCCGGTCGGAGCACGCGTTCTACCGGTCCATGGAGGACCTGGCCCCGGTCTTCGAGCAGTACGGGATCGCGCTCAATCTGGACGCCCACCCGTACGACTTCATCGAGCGAAACGACTACGCGGTGCAGATCATCCGCGGCCTGAACCTGCCGTGGGTGAACTACGTGTTCTGCGCGCCGCACGCGTTCCACCTCGACGACGGCATCGGCGACGTGCGCCGGATGATGGAGTACGCCGGCGACAAGCTGACCCACCTGCACATCGCCGACTGCTACAACCACAAGGCCAACGTCGGGAACCGGTACATCATCAACCCGCCCGGCGCCGACGTGCGGATCCACCAGCACAACGAGATCGGCAACGGCGACCTGGACTGGGACCGGTTCTTCGCCGCGGTGCGGCACGTGAACTTCGACGGCGTCGCCACCGTGTGCGTGTTCGGCTGGGAGGAGACCGCCGACGACATCCACCGCCGAATGCTGGAGCGGGTCACGTCCGAGCTGAGCGGGGGTATGAAATGAGGCTCGGCGCGTACACCGCTGTTCTGCACGACAAACCGCTGCCCGAAGCCTTAGCCAGGTTGACTGCCACCCACGTCGGCGCCGAGATGGATCCGAGCCACCTCTTCTGGCAGGGGATCGACCCGGCCGCCGCGATCGACTCGCTCGGCAGGATCCGCACGCGCCCGCCGGGCCCGCTGCGCTTCTGCCGCGAGGTGCTGTCGGTGCTGGACCGCGAAGCGGCGCTGCAATGACCGAACTCACCTGGGTGCTCGACGCCGGGGCCGAGGGTGAGAGGCCAGTCACGAGGAGGCACACATGGTGAACGTCTGCTTGGGCGATGAACCTGGCCGACTCCGAGCAGGTCGTCGCCATCGCGAAGGAGCGCGGTCTGACGCTCGGCCTGTCGCATCCGATGCGGTTCCGGCGTGAGCACGCCGCAATCGCGCAACGGGTGGGCAACGGGGACGAGCGGGTCAGTCACACCCACGGCCGGTTCTACATCTACCGGCTCCACAACGTCGGCGCGACCGGCCTGCAGCGGTCCTGGACCGACAACATCCAGTGGCACCACAGCGCCCACCTGGTGGACATCGGTCTGCGGATCGTGTCCGGCGGTGACACGTCCACCGCCGACGACCGCATCAGGAACGTCTACAGCTTCTACCCGACGATCGAGCCGCGCACCGGCATCCCGATGGAGATCGTCATCCACATCGAGACCCACGACAACCAGTCGGTCATCGTCACCGGCTCGTACTACGCGTCCTGGCGGATCTACGACGTTGCTGGTCACCACCGACATGGACATGTACCTCGTGGACGAGCTGACCTCGACGCTGAGGGCCACCGACGGTTCGCGGCCGATTCCGTCGGAGCAGGAGAACGCGGAGTTGATCGCGCCGGATTTCGTCGAGGCCGTCCGGGACGGGCACGAACCGGTCGTTCCGGGCTGGTCGGTGTTGCCGACCATGCGGGTGTTGCACCGGGTCCAGGAGGACTGGGACCGGATCAAGCCGCCGGCGGCCGAGCCGCGGCTGCACCGGCACGCCGGACCGGCGGTGGTGTTCGACAACTACGACGACATGGCCGCCCGCATCGACGACCCGGACCTGGCTGCCGACGCCGACTCGGTGCTGGTGCTCAAGAGCGCGGGCCCGCTCGGCGCGCCGGGCATGCCCGAGTGGGGCCAGCTGCCGATCCCGAAGAAGCTGCTCGAACAGGGCGTACGGGACATGGTGCGGATCTCCGACGCCCGGATGAGCGGGACGTCGTACGGCGCGTGCGTGCTGCACGTTGCCCCCGAGTCGCACGCCGGCGGGCCGCTGGCGCTGGTCCGCGACGGCGACCTCATCGAGCTGGACATCGCGGCCCGCCGGCTGCACCTCGCGGTGCCGGACACCGAGCTGGACAAGCGGCGGGCCAACTGGCGGCAGCCCCCGCCCAGGTACGCCCGCGGGTACGGCGCCCTGTTCCTTCAGCACATCACCCAGGCAAACGACGGCTGCGACTTCGACTTCCTCGAGGCCGGCGCGCCGACACCCGAACCCGAGATCCACTGAGAAGGTAGCCGGGAACGGACGGGGCGTCATGGTCCGGCAAGCGGGCCGTATCAGCGAGTCGCCTTCCGTTGTGCGCCGTCGAGGAAGGCAAGGAGCTTGGGTTCCTCGACCTCGATCCCCTCCGCCAGCCGCGCTGCGGCGTGCACGATCGTCCACGAGCGAACCTGCCGAGGTGGATGCCGCGACCGCTTGCGATAGCTGGACGCATAGGCTCGGGCATACGCGTCGCGTCCGGCCGACATCAGGCCGCGAAACAGCAGTGACGTGCCGGGCAGGGGATCTGCCCGCTTGAGCAGCAGCAGTGTTCGTGCGTGGTCCGCTTCGGGCACGCCGCGCGTGGCATTCGCCCAATCGATCACGCTCGCGCGGTCGGAGGCGAGCAGGACGTTGCCGGGATGGAGGTCGCCGTGACACAGTCGGTCGCCCGCCGGCAGCGGATCAAGGACTCGCAGCGCGAAGTCCCGCATCCCTGACGACGCGACGCCGGCTGCGATGCGGCTGGCGAGCGTCTGCTTGAGGTCGGGTAGATCCGTTGGCGCTTGCACGCTGTTGACCAGAACGTGAGCCTCGGCGAGGATCCGGGCCAGCCCTAACAACCGCCACGCTCTGTGCTCCAACAGCGTGAGCACGTCGGATCCGTCGAGTCGTTCCAGGATCAGGCCGTGCCGTCCATCGATCTCCACGGCTGCGATCAGACGAGGGGCCACCCCGCCGCCGTCCAGCGTCGCCAGCGCCGACGCCTCCGCGACGTGTCCGCGGTATCCGGGGCGATAGAGTTTCAGGACGGAGTCGGCGGCCCATGCGTATACCTCAGCCTCGCGACCTTCGGCAATCTTGGGCCCCATCGTCAAATCCATCGCCCCCGGGACGTGCTCGAGTCTGTCGCCGGCCTCGGCCAGGCTAACTGCCGTACTCGGCCGTGCGGTCGCCGGCCGTCGACGAGCGATCCATCGCCCGTCGACCGCGCGGCCGGTGGACCCCGCGTCAGTCGATCGTGATGACCAGCTTGCCGTGGGCGTGCCCCTCGCCGAGGTAGCGCAGCGCATCCGGTACTTCGCCGAGCGAGAACCGTCTGTCGATGACCGGGACGATCGTGCCCGCCTGACAGAGCTCCGCGACCGCGGCCAGGTCCCGCGGGTTGGGTTGAACCAGAAGGAGGCGTGCCTTCTTGCCCGCGGTCCGGCCG
>DATDJX010000042.1:0-22606 GCA_036520275.1 Asanoa sp. | reverse complement strand
CGCCGCCGAGCGAACGAACCAGGAGACATAGTGGCGAGTCAGGGTCAGCGCTTCCGGCGTCGGGCACTCCGACGTGGGTACAAGGTCGACGAGGTCGACGCCTTCCTCGACCGCGTGGAGGCCACGCTCGCCGGCGAGCCGGTGGGCACGCCGGTGGGCGCCCAGGAGGTTCACGACGTGGTCTTCCGGGTGCGCTTCGGCGGGTACGACGAGTGGCAGGTCGACCTGCACCTCGACCGGGTCGAACGCCAGATCGGCGAGCTCGAGGAGCGCGGCATGGGCCCACGGCTGGCCGAGCGGCTCCTGCCGCCGGACCGGATGGGTCCGCAAGACCGGGTGCCCATGGGTCCCGGCGACCGCATGGGTCCCCCGGGCCGCATGGGTCCGCCCGACCGCATGGGCCCGATGGGTCCGCCTGAGCGGATGGGCCCGCCGATGCGCGACGACCGGGGGATGAGCAGCGGCCCGCTGCCGCCGCGGCCGATGCCGGCACAGGCGGCGTCCGGCCCACCGGACCCCTACGGCCGCTACGACGAGCCGACAGGCGCGTTCGGCGGCGGATTCGACGGACCACCACGGGGGTACGACGGCCCGCCGGAGCGTGGCGGCCTGCCAGAGCGCGGCGGTCCGCCGCCCGCGGGTCCGGGCATGGGTGGTCCGGGCATGGGTGGTCCCGGCATGAGTGGTCCCGGCATGGGAGGCCCGGGCATGGGAGGCCCGGGCGACCGCGGTCGCGGCCCGTCCATGGGGCCCGACGACCGGTTCGAAAATTTCGAGCCCAGCCGCCGTGGCCGGGCCGAAATGACCGGCGAGATCCGGATGCCCGAGCGCGAGCCGCGCGGCCCGGCGCCCATGGGCGGCCCGCCGCTGGGCCCGATGAGCGGCCCGCCGCTGGGAGTGAGCCCCATGGGCGGCGGCCCCGGAGGCGGCGGCCAGGGGATGGGCGGCCCGCCGTCGGGCCCGCCCGGAAACGACCTCGCGCGCATCGACCATATGCGCCGCTCGTTCCAGGTTCGACGCTTCGGCAGCGGCTACGACCCGGCACAGGTCGACCGGCTCTTCGAAGGCATCCTCAACGGCATGATCGGCCGCGGTCCGCTGCCGGGCAGCGACAGCGACCTCGACGCGGCACGGTTCGGCCTGGTGCCGGGCGGCTACTTCGAGGCCGAGGTCGACGCCGCCCTCAGGGAGGTCAAGGACATCCTACGGCGACGGTGAGTCTGGTCCTCGCTCAGTAATCCCGGTCCGCGCTGCGCCCGGACGACCGGCGCCGCTCCGGCCGGCCGTCTTCGCCCTCCGGGCGCCGCGGGCTTCGCCCCCGCGTCCTCGGGGTCCAGACGGCGGCCCGGCGCCGGTCGGTGCCGCCTCGCGGTTCGCCTGCGGCGGCAATTCCGGTCCTCGCTGCGCTCGGACGGAGCGGCGCCGTCCCGGCCCGCCGTCTTCGCCCCGGCGTCCTCGGGGTACAGACGGCGGCCCGGCGCCGGTCGGTGCCTCCTCGCGCTCCGCGGCGGCGGCAATTCCGGTCCGCGCTGCGCCCGGACGGATCGGCGCCGCTCCGGCCGGCCGTCTTCGGCCTCCGGGCGCCGCGGGCTTCGCCCCGGCGTCCTTGGGGTCCAGACGGCGGCCCGGCGCTGGTCGGTGCCGCCTCGCGGTCCGCCTCGGCGGTGATTCCGGTCCGCGCTGCGCCCGGACGGACCGGCGCCGCCCCGGCCCGCCGTCTTCGCCCTCCGGGCGCCGCGGGCTTCGTCGCGGCGTCCTCGGGCTCCAGACCGCGGCCCGGCGCTGGTCGGTGCCTCCTCGCGGTTCGCCTGCGGCCTCGCCTCGCTCGGCCGATGATCTTGCTAGTCCTTGGGGCGAAGGCCATTGCGGCGCAGGACGGAGTCGCCGACGACAGCCAGGATGAGCAGGACCGCGATGCCGATCAACCAGAGCCGCGCGATGCCGGTGACCTGGTTGTTGCAGAACATCATCAGCAGGAGCGAGACGGCCACGACGATGGCGCCGAGCCGGCCCGCCCTGCGGTGACCAGGCTTGAGTTGGTCCGGAGCGACCACTTCCTCATGGCTGTCGGCCACGACGTCCTCCTCGTTGGGAAAGCTGCCCGCTGTAGTTTGGCACGACCGCGGCGTCGCGGATCGTCCGCCCCGGCCGGTCCGGTAGCGTTTTCGCCGTACGCCTGATCAGCCGAGACGTTGGGGGTAGGGCGACGTGCGAGTGACCGGGACCGGACACGCCGGCATGCGGATCGACACCGCGGCGGGGAGCATCTTGTGCGACCCGTGGGTCAACCCCGCCTACTTCGCGTCCTGGTTCCCGTTCCCCGACAACTCGCTGCTCGACTGGGAGAGCCTCGGCCGGGTCGACTACCTGTTCGTCAGCCACCTGCACCGCGACCACTTCGACGCCAAGCACCTGCGGCGCTTCGTGTCGAAGAGGGCGACGGTGCTGCTGCCGGAGTACCCGACGAGTCAGCTCGAGGACGAGCTGCGCGAACTGGGCTTCAGCCGGTTCCTGAAGGCCGAGAGCGAGCGGGTGTACGAGCTCGACGGCGGCCTGAAGATCATGATCCAGGCCCTGACCAGCCCCACCGACGGCCCGATCGGCGACTCGGCGCTGTGGGTGGAGCACGACGGCGTACGGCTGTTGAACCAGAACGACGCCCGGCCGACCGACCTGTCCGTGTTCGCGGGGCTCGGCCACGTCCACGCGCACATGCTCCAGTTCTCCGGCGCGATCTGGTACCCGATGGTGTACGAGCTGCCGCGGGCCGCGAAGACGGCGTTCGGCAAGCAGAAGCGGGACCGCCAGTTCGACCGCACGTGGCGGTACATCACCGACCTCGAGGCGGCGCACGTGTTCCCGATCGCCGGGCCGCCGTGCTTCCTCGACGACGACCTGTGGCAGTTCAACGATGTCTTCGGCGACGAGGGCAACATCTTCCCGGACCAGTCGGTGTTCATGCGCGAGTACGCGAAGGTGGGTGGGACCAACGGCGTCGTGCTGCTGCCGGGCAGCGTGTGCGAGCTGACCGCCGAGTCGGCCACCACCACCCACCCGGTGCCCGACCTCGACGCGTTCTTCGCCGACAAGTTGACGGTCCTCGAGGAGATGCGGCAACGCAAGCGGCCGGTCATCGAGGCGGAGAAGGCGTCGTGGCGCCGCCCGGACATCGACGTGCTCAAGGAGCTGAAGCGGCGGATCGAGCCATTGCTCGACGAGTCGATCTACCTGGCCAAGGGCGTGGGCGGCCCGGTGCGGTTCGACCTGGTCGGCGACGGCGGCGCGGCGGTAGAGAGCATTCTGATCGACTTCCCCGGCAGGGAGGTGCGCCGCGCGACCGGCGAGGAGAAGGTCCGGTACCGGTTCCGCACCGAGCGGGCGCTGGTCGAGCACCTGCTGCACATCGAAGAGATCGATTGGGTCAACTCGCTGTTCCTGTCCTGCCGGTTCTCCGCGGCGCGGATCGGCCAGTACAACGAGTTCGTGTACGCGTTCTTCAAATGCCTGTCCGAGGAGCGCCTGCAGTACGCGGAGGGCTGGTACGACGAACACGAGCGCACGAGCGACGCCGAGGACGTCACGATCGGCGACTGGGTCGTGCAGCGCCGCTGTCCACACCTCAAGGCAGACCTGACCCGGTTCGGCATCGTCGACGGCGACACCCTGCAGTGCCAGCTGCACGGCTGGCGGTTCGACCTGCCCAGCGGCCGCTGCCTGACCGGCGTTGGCCACCGCATCCGCGCCCACCGGGCCGGCGAGGAGACGACCCCGGCGCCGACGGCGGAGGCCGCCGCGGTGCGGATCCCGGCCGGCCGGGACGGCTGACGCCGCCACCCCCGGGGTGGTCCCCGCGGCGGCGCCGACCGCAGGGTCGAGCGGACGACATGGACACCCGAACCCTCTTCATCGGCGCCGGCCTCGGCGGGCCCGGTTGTCCTAGTCCTTGAGCTTGAACGCGAGCGCCGTCTCCCATTTGGACATGTCGGGCTGCTCGGCCGGGTCGGACTCGTAGATCTCCAGCCGGGATGCCCAGTCGTCGCCCTTGCGGTCGAACTCGAGGCCGTGCTCGTCGGCCCAGGCGAGCAGGTCGCGCGTCGCGTCCACGAGGGTGTCGGGATGGCCGACGTGGGTGACGGTGAGATAGCGGCCGGCGGGCAGCACGCCCGGCCGCACATCGCCTTCCCCCTCGGCCGGTCCGGGCGTCGGCACGCCGACCTGCATGTCCATCCGGCCGGCCATGTCGACGTGGTCGTACTTGAAGACCGGCGCGCCGGCCGGGGCGATCCCGCGCGCCCGGAGGAAGGCGAAGACCTCCGGGAGGCGGTCGATGATGTCGAGCATCGTGGTCATGGTGACCGTGCCTGCGATGGCGACCCACGGCTGCGCGGCGCGCTCGACGATCTCGGGTTCCGCAGTCATGGCCACCATTGTCGTCGACGGGCAGGATGGGCGGGTGCCCTACGACGTACGCCCGATCGGGCCCGACGACCGGGAAGCCGCCTGGCGGCTCGGAAGCCTCGCGTTCGGCTACCACGCCGAGCCGATGCCGGAGGCCTACGACGCACAGCCGGGCCGTAGGGCGTGGGGCGCGTACGACGGTGACGGTCGGCTGGTCGGCAAGGCGGTGGACCGGGAGCAGGGCCACTGGTTCGGTGGCCGGGTGGTGCCCACGGCGGGCGTCGCGGGGTTGGCCGTGGCTCCGGAGCTGCGGGGCCGGGGTGTCGCCCGGCAGCTGCTCACCCGGCTGCTGGCCGGGGCGCGCGAACGCGGCGCCGTCATCAGCACGCTGTTCCCGACCACCGCGGTGCCGTACCGCAGGGCCGGCTGGGAAACGGTGGGCGCGCTGACCTACACGGCGTGGCCGGCCTCGGTGCTCGCGTCGGTGCGCGCCGGTGGCGACGTCGCCTTGCGTCCGGCGTCGGCCGGTGACGTTCCCGGGATCGCGGCGCTGTACCGGGACGTGGCCCAGGCGGGCACGGGCATGATGGAGCGGTCCGGACCCGCGTTCACGGCGGATCCCGAACGATTGCTGAAGGCGTTCGACGGCCTCACGGTCGCGGTCTCCCCGTCGGGGGAGCTGATCGGCTACGCCAGCTGGAACCGCGGGCGCGGCTACGACCCGTCCAGCAAGGTCACGGTCTACGACCTGGTCGGGATGACGGCGGATGCCACGTCGGCGCTGCTGGCGATGTTCGGCAGTTGGGCGAGCGTCGCACCCACCGTCGTGATGCGACTGTCTACATCGGACCCGGCGCGGCTGCTCTTCCCGCCGGGGGAGGCGCGGATCGAGTCGCACGAGCCGTGGATGTTGCGGGTGGTCGACGCACCCGGTGCGGTCGCCGCCCGAGGGTGGCCGGCGAACCTGTCGGGCGAGCTCGACCTGGATCTCGTCGATGACGAGTGCCCGTGGAACGCCGGGCCCTACCGGCTGGTGCTCGCCGGTGGCGAGGGCCGGCTCGAGCCGGGCGGTTCGGGACACGGGGTTCGCCTCACGGCCCGCGGGCTCGCCGCCTGGTACGCCGGCGCCGCCTCGCCCGACGTGCTCCGCCGGGCCGGCCTGCTCGCGGGCGGCGACGCCGGGGATCGTGGCCCGACCGGGCCGGGCACCGACGACCTGCTGCTCGCCGCCACGGCGGGTCCACCGGCTACGCTGCACGACTACTTCTGACCCCTGCCACGGCGGCGGGAACGCCAGCGGCTGCGCACCCTCGGCGCCGATACCGCGACCGCTACGATGCGGCGGTGCTGCTGTCAGCCGTCGTGGCCGCCGCCACGATCGGCGGCGCGTGTTGGGGGACCGTCCTGCCGGGCCTGGTCGACCGGTACGCCGTGCCGTGGCCGGACGGCGCGCCGAAGCCGGCGTGGCGGCAGGCCTGTCCATACTGCGGCGCCGACCGGTCGCCATGGTGGCGGTCCTCCGGACGGTGCCCGGCATGCCGGCGCCGCCCGAGTCCCGGCTGGTGGCTGACCGTGCCGCTGTCGGCGGCCCTGTTCGCGGTGACGGCCGCCGCCGTGCGCCCCGGGCCCTCGCTGCCGGCGTTCCTGTGGCTCGCCGCCATCGCCGTACCGCTTGCGCTGGTCGACCTCAAGGTGCTGCGCCTGCCCGACCCGCTGGTCGGCGCGGCGCTCGCCGGCGGCCTCGTGCTGCTCGCCGTGGCCGCGGCCGTCGAGCGGACCGCGACACCCCTGCTGCGGGCCGGCGCGGCGGCCGTGGTGTGCGCGGCCGGATACCTGCTCGTTTCGCTGCTGCCACGGTCCGGGCTCGGCCTCGGTGACGTCAAGCTCGGCGCGGTGCTGGGCCTCTACCTCGGGTGGCTCGGTTGGTTCGCGGTGGCGGCGGGAGTCGCGCTCGCACCGGTGGTGAACCTGCCGTTCGTGCTCGGCCTGCTCGTGGCGGGCCGCGCCGGCCGCCGTACCGAGTTGCCGTACGGTCCGGCGATGCTCGCCGGTGCCATGCTCGCGCTTGTCGTCGGGACGCTTCGTTAAACCGCCCGACTAGTCAATCGTCGCCTCCGCCGTTCGGCCTTCTAAGTTGTAGCCGCAACCGGCGATCATCCGGCTGCGGATTCGACCAGTGACGGAATGACAGCGGCCCCTCCCAGAACGAGACTCGTGTTCGTTCCTCGATCCATTTCCATCCCTAATATTCGGGAGCCGTCACTCATGATCGAGCTGATCAAGAAGTCCTCCGCAAAGCGGACCAACCGTGACCGTGGGGCCAGCGCCGTCGAGTACGCCCTGATCATGGGCCTGATCGTGGCTGCCCTTATCACGATCATGGTGGCCTTCGGGCCCGCGGTCGCGCGGCAGTTCAACAGGGCCTGCACGTCGCTCAGTGTTACCTGCTGACGGTAGGTGAACGTGGCGGCCCGCCCGGTCGGCCGGCCCGGTCGATCCGGGCCGGCCGCCCGTGCCCGTCGCCGGCCCGATCGCGGAGCGGCAGCCGTCGAGGCGGCGTTCGCCCTGCCGATCCTGCTCCTGATCGTCTTCGGGATCATCGACTTCGGACGAATGGCCAACGCCCAGATCAACGTGACCGAAGCCGCCCGCGAGGGTGCCCGCGTCGCCTCCTTCGGCGACAACCCGGCGGACCGGGTCACGACCATCGCGGGCGCCGACGCCCGGGTGGCCACGAGCGGCTGTCCCGCCCAGATCACCGACGAGGACGCGGAGGTGACCGTGACGTACCCGTTCGAGTTCGTCACGCCGGTCGGCGCCCTGGTCGGATTCTTCACCGGCAGCGACATGGGGGGCGACCTGACGCTGCGGGGCCATGGGGTCATGCCGTGCCAGTGACCGGCCTCCGGCTGCGTGCCCGGCGTCGCGGCGACCGCGGCGCGGTGGCGGCGATCACCGCGGTCCTGATCGGCTCGGGCGTGGCGCTCGGCATGGCGGCCCTGGTGGTCGACGTGGGAAACATCTACGTCGAGCGCGAGCGGCTGCTCAGTGGCGCCGACGCCGCGGTGCTAAGGGCCGGCCAGGTCTGCGCGAACGACATCGCCGACTGCACGGTGGCATCGGTCGGCGACGTCGCGGACAGATACGCCCGGGACAACGCGGCACGTGGCGAGGCCGACGCGACCGTGTGTGGCCGGGGCGGCACCTTGCCCGGCTGTCCCGCGCCTTCGGGCCGACTCGACGATTGCGTCCGCTCCGCTCCTGGCGGCGGCGACTACGTCGAGGTGCACACCAACACGTTGCGCCCCGACGGCTCCACCGTCCTGCCGCCGATCTTCGCGCAGGCCGTCGCCGGCGGATTCCGTGGCGCGGAGGTGAGGTCCTGCGCCCGAGCCACCTGGGGACCGCCGGCCCGGACCCGGGCGCTGGCGATGACGATCTCGACCTGCGACTGGCGGCGGTTCACCGGCGACGGCGCGGCCCTCCCTTCCGCGGAGCAGGCGATCCCGCTGTTCGACGCGAGCGACCCCACGGCATGCGGAGTGGCCGGGACGGACGCCGCGAACCCCGGCGGCTTCCGGTGGTTGGCCGGCGCGGATGGAAAATGCCGGAAACCCGCTTCGGTCGGATCGGCTTACCGGGCGACGACGGGGGAGAGCCGACCCGCCGGCTGCCCCGAGGAGCTGGCCGCGTTGAGCGACGCATCGGTGGCCCTCGCGGTGCCGATCTTCAATGCGGTCGACGGCGGCGGAGCGTACACCGTGCAGGGCTTTGCCGCGTTCGTCGTGACCGGGTGGCACCTGCCCGGGTCGGACCGCCCGTCGACGACGAGGTCGGCGTGCGACGCGATCGCGACGTGGTGCGTGTTCGGCTACTTCACCCGAGCGTTCGTTCCCGGCGGCGGCGCGGTGAGCGGACCGGATCTGGGCGCGCGAATCGTCGCCCTGATCGGTTGAGACGCAACGACGGATAGGAACGCCATCATGTCCAGACGTATCATCGCGGTGCTGATCTCCGTCGTCCTGGCGGCGGTGGGCGCCGGTGCCGTCCTGCTGTACATCCGCTCGGCCGACTCGCGCGCCGTGGCCGGCAAGCAGGCCCGCAGCGTCCTGGTCGCCGGCAGGCAGATACCGGCCGGCACGTCGGGACACGACCTGAAGAAGAACAACTCGGTGCTGCGCCAGGTCCGCATGCCGGCGGAGACGGTGCCCGACGACGCGCTGGCGAACATCGGGGCCGACCTGGACGGCCTCGTGACGACCGCTGCCGTGCAGCGCGGGCAGCTGTTGCTGCGCGGCATGTTCGGCACCGCGGTCGCCAGCGGGTCCGGACAGGTGATTCCCGAGGGCAAGATGCTGGTCCCGGTGGTGTTCAAGGGGATCGGTGCGGCCTCCGTGCAGGCCGGCAGCAGGATAGTCATCTTCGTTACCTACACGGCCGACAAGAACGATCCGACAACCATGTCGTCCGGTGGGTTGGACCGCAGCAAGGGAGCCAACGTCATAACCCTTACCCTGATGACCGATGTGCAGGTGATGTCCGTGGGTTCCGGGACCGGGTCGGACGCGATCGGTCGGAACTCCACGGCCGGCGCCGCGCGGGAGGACCTGCCGGTGACCCTCGCGTTGGACCAGAGGCAGGCCCTGACGCTGGCCCAGGTCGTCGAGGTGGGAGGCGTCCTCCACCTGGCGGTGCGCGGCGACTCGTCCAAGGTCGTGTCGGACCAGCGCGTGACCAACAGCGACGTCTTCGGCCAGTCATGACGATCCTCTTCGAACCCAACCGGCAGTGGGCGGCGCACCTGATCTCGGTGCTGGGTGCCGGCGTCCACACCACCAGCCATGTCGAGGACCTGCGGCGGATGCTCGGGGAGATGCCCACGGAAACCCTGCTGGTCTTCGGTCCGGGCGCTGAGGCGTCGATCGCGCTGGACGTCGCCGCGCAGCAGCGGCCGGTCCGCCCGGCGCTCGGCGTCCTGCTGCTGCGCGAGCAGCTCGACCTGGAGACCATGGGTCAGGCGCTGCGCGCCGGGGTACGGGACGTGGTCGACGGCCGCGACGGCGCGGCTGTGCGGGCCGCGTGTGCGCGCTCGACAGAGGTCTCCCGCCAGCTGCTCGGCACCGTGGCGGTGGCCGCGGCGACGCCGGAGGCGAAGATCGTCACGGTGTTCTCGGCGAAGGGTGGCTGCGGCAAGTCGACGATGGCCACCAACCTCGCGATGTCGCTCGCCGAGGGCGGCCGCAAGCGGGTCTGCCTGGTCGACCTCGACCTCGCCTTCGGCGACGTCGGCATCATGCTGCAGCTCAGCCCCGAGCGCGGCATCGCGGACGCGGTCGCCTCGCGGGAACGGATCGACACCACGCTGGTGCGCGCGCTGCTCACCTCGTACGGCCCGGGCGTCGAGGTGCTGCTGGCGCCGGTCGGACCGACCGAGGCCGAGCGGATCGACCGCAACACGGTCGTTCAGGTGCTCGCCGCGCTCAAGTCGATGGCCGACTACATCGTGATCGACACCCCGGCACACTTCGCCGAGGGCGTCCTGGCCGCGCTCGACGTCACCGACGTGCACGTGCTCGTCGCCACTCCGGACGTGCCGGCCCTGAAGAACCTGCGGATCGCGATGGACATGCTCGACCTGCTCGGCCTGAGCAGGGACAGCCGGCTGGTGGTCCTCAACCGCTGCGACGCGCGGGTCGGGCTGACCGGAGCCGACGTCGAGCGGGTGCTGAAGACGCCGACCAACGCGCACATCCCGTCCAGCCGGGACGTGCCGATATCGATCAACCGCGGGGTGCCGATCGTTGTGGACAAACCGGGCCATCCGGTCAGCAAGGCGATCCGGGACCTGGCGATGGGGCAGATAGCGAGCCGGGCCCAGCAGCGCGGTCGGCGCCGCGGCGAGCGAACGGGGCGCCGATGAGCCTCAGCGAGCGGCTGGCGCTGCGCTACCCCACCGGCGAGAACGGTCGGGTGGCGCGCCATTCGGTGCCGGTGGCCGGCGCGTACGGCTCCGCCGCCGCCCTGCGCCTGCGCGTGCACCGGGAGCTGCTGGCCATCCTCGGGCCGCAGCTGTACGACAACCGGACCGGCGATGCCGCCCTCGAGCAGAAGGTCCGGGACACGATCAACGAGGTGCTTGACCGCGACGACTCGCCGTTGGCCATCGCCGACCCCGCCCGGGTCGCGGCCGAGCTGCTCGACGAGATCCTCGGCCACGGCCCGGTCGAGCCGCTGCTGCGCGACCCGGACGTCACCGAGATCATGGTCAACGGGCCGGACCAGATCTACGTGGAGCGGTTCGGCCAGATCCATACCGTCGATGCGCGGTTCATCGACGAGCATCACCTGCGCCGGGTCATCGACCGCATCGTTTCCCGGGTCGGGCGACGGGTGGACGAGGCAAGTCCCATGGTGGACGCCCGGCTGCCCGACGGCAGCCGGGTCAACGTCGTGCTCCCGCCGGTGGCGATCGATGGCTCCGTGCTGACCATCCGCAAGTTCGCGCGCGACGCGCTGACGGTCGAGGACCTGGTCGGCTTCGGCACGGTGACGCCGGCGGTCGCCCAGCTGCTCAACGCCTGCGTGCGCGGGCGGCTCGACGTCGTGATCAGCGGCGGAACCGGCTCGGGCAAGACGACGACGCTGAACGTGCTGTCCGGCTTCCTGCCGCCGACGGAGCGGATCGTCACCATCGAGGACGCGGCTGAGCTGCAGTTGCACCAGAAACACGTGCTGCGGCTGGAGTCCCGGCCGCCCAACATCGAGGGGCGTGGCGCGATCACCATCCGGGACCTGGTGCGCAACGCGCTGCGGATGCGTCCCGACCGGATCGTGATCGGCGAGGTCCGGGACGCGGCTGCGCTGGACCTGCTGCAGGCGATGAACACCGGCCACAACGGTTCCCTCACGACGATCCACGCCAATTCACCGCGCGACTCCCTCGCCCGCATTGAGACCATGGTCCTGATGGCCGGGCTGGATCTGCCGGTGCGGGCGATCCGCGAGCAGGTCGCCTCGGCCATCGACCTGATCGTGCACCAGGAACGGCTGCGCGACGGCAGCCGGCGGGTCACGCACGTCACCGAGGTGATCGGCATGGAGGGTGACGTGGTGACCACGCAGGACCTGTTCGTCTTCGACCAGCGGGCCGGACTGGACGAGAACGGCCGGCATACAGGCACTTTGCGCTGGACCGGATTGCGGCCTCGACTGCTCGACAGCCTCGGCAACGCCGGGATCCCCGTGCCGCCCGGCCTCTTCGAGGGCGCGCCGTGGTAGCGGCACCGGCCGGCGCGCCGGCAGCCCTCAGCATCGTGCCCGGCCTGGACATGACCACGCCGCAGACAGCGCTCGGGCTCGTGATCTTCGGCATCATGCTGGTCGCGATCCTGCTCGCCGGGTTCGGCGTTGGCGGGTCGGCGCGGCAGCGACGGCTGGCTCAGGTGGACCGGTACCGGGTCACCACCCGGGCCGGCGGCCAGGCTGGTACGCCGGCCCCCGGAGGTGCCATCGCGGGAACGGTGGCCAGCCTGTCGGACCGGATCGTCCGCGCGGGCGGCGGCGAGGAGCGGATCGCCACCAAGCTCGACAGGGCCGGGATGAGCCTGCAGCCGCGCGAGTGGATGGCCGTCCGGGCCGGTGCGATGTTCGCCGGTGCGTTGCTGTTCGGCCTGCTCGCCGGGCTCGTCGGCGTGTTCCTCGGCGCGCTTATCGGCTGGCTGCTCGCGAGGTTCTACCCGCAGGCCCGGGAACGGCGGCGCCAGCAGGCTTTCGCCGACGCGCTCCCCGACGCGCTGCAGCTGGTGGTGGGCTCGCTGCGCTCGGGCTTCTCGCTCGCCCAGGCGCTGGACGCGGTGGTCCGGGACTCACCGCCCGGGCCGCTCGTGGTCGAGCTCGGTCGCGCCCTCGGCGAGGTCCGGCTCGGTGACGATCTCGCAGACGCGCTCGAGCGTGCCGCGGGCCGGGTGGAGAACGACGACCTCGCCTGGGCGGTGGCGGCGATCCGGATCCAGCGCGACACCGGCGGCAACCTGGCGGAGGTCCTCGAGACCACGGTGGAGACCCTGCGGGAACGCGGGCGGCTGCGCCGGCACGTGCGAGCGCTCTCGGCGGAGGGTCGGCTGTCGGGGTACATCCTCATCGGCCTGCCGTTCGCGCTGGCCGCCTGGTTGCTCCTGGTCCGCCGCGACTACCTGAGCGCGTTGTGGACCACCCGGATCGGCCTGATCATGCTCCTGTACGCGATCGTCTCGATGAGCGTGGGAATCTTCTGGATGATGCGCTGGATCAAGGTCGAGGTCTGACGGTGAGCTGGCTACTTTTCACCGGCCTGGGCGCGCTCGGCCTCGCTGTCGTCGTCGCCGCCGTCGCGCTCGCCGGTGGTGGCGCCCACAGCGCCGTCGCGCAGACCGTGAAGACGGCCGACCAGCGCTACCGCCTCCCCGTGGCGGCCGCAAACGCGCCCGCGGGCAGGTTCGCCTGGTCACCCTCCGGGTTGGCCCGTTCGATAGGTCGGGCGCTGACGCCGAGACCCATGCTCGACAGCCTCGGTCGCCGGCTGGACCAGGCCGGTAACCCCCCGTGGCTGGCCGGCGAGGCGGTGCTCGGCTACAAGGGCATGCTGCTGTTCACCGGCGCGATCGTGGCCCTGGCCCTGTTCGTCCTCGTCTCCACCAACCCGTTCGGCGCCCTGGCCTGGACCGCGGTCGGCGCCGCCGCCGGGTTTTTCGCACCCGACCTCATGGCGCTCCACCTGGCGCAGGAGCGCCAGGAGGAGATCCGGCGCACCCTGCCGGACGTGATGGACACCCTCGTGATCACCGTCGAGGCGGGGATGGGCTTCGAGGCGGCACTCGCTCAGGTTGTCCACAACGGGCGCGGGCCGCTGGTGGGCGAGTTCGCCCGAGTCCTGCACGAGATGCAGATCGGCCGGCCACGGGTGGATGCGCTGCGGGACCTGGCCACTCGCACCAACGTCGGCGAGCTCCGGGCGTTCTCGTCGGCCGTCGTACAGGCGACGACCCTCGGCATCCCGATGGCCAAGGTGCTTCGCCAACAGTCCGCGGAGATGAGGCTGCGTCGTCGCCAGCGCGCCGAGGAGCTCGCGCAAAAGGTCCCGGTGAAGATCCTCTTTCCGATGATCTTCTGTATCTTCCCTGTGCTGTTCGTCGTGGTGGTCGGACCGGGCGCCATCCGGATCATCGAGGCGTTCGGACGCTGACGATGCGGTCAGCCCACCGGCGGCAGCTCGAGGCGCTCGTCGACCAGCACGGCGGCGTCCGTCCCCAGCTTGGCCCGCACGCGGGCGACGTAGGTCCGCACGGTCGACTCGCTGACGGCCAGCAGAGCGGCGACATCCGCCGTGGACAAACCGGTGCGGAACAGACCGTCCACCTCGCGCTCGCGGCGGCTCAGGTCCACCGGCCGGCAGGATCGCAGGGCGGCCGCCAGGATGTCGGAGGAGAAGCTGGCACCACCGGACAAGCAGGTCTGGATGGCGGCCGTGGCGTCCGCGTCGCCGGCGGTCGCCGGGACATACGCCCGCACACCCACGGCCAAGGCTCGGCGCAGCAGGCCGTGCGTCGGCGCGCCGAACATCACCACGCCGAGGCCGGGACGCCGGGCGAGCAGCGTTCGCGCCAGCTCGATCCCGTCGCCGTCCGGCAGACGTACGTCCACGGTGACGGCGTCCGGCGCGAGCGTGTCGAAGACGCGCAGCGCCTCGACGGCCGAGCGGCTGCGTCCGGCGAGCTCGACGTGCCGCAGGCTGGCGATGGCCCGGCTGACCGTCAGGTGGCTGCCGGGATCCGCATGGACGGCGAAGACCGTGAGCAACGACCCTCCCGCTCTTCCCGCATCTGCTGTCGGCCCCGTGTGCGATCCCACCGTAGCGAGGGCTTCCACCTACTGGTGGCAAGCGACGTTTATTTGTTCCTTAGGCCTGGCATATCAAGCCAGATCGGCGACCAGCCGTCAACTGCGGGACAGTGAGCTTCCGGTCCGGAAAGGGCACACTAAGACTCGTGGCCGAAGTCATCCTCGGATCCCGTTACCGGCTGACGGGACAGCTCGGCGCCGGCGGCATGGGCGTGGTGTGGCGCGCGCACGACCTGGTGCTGGACCGTGAGGTGGCGGTGAAGGTGCTGGCCCCGCAGTTCGCCCGGGACGCCGACTCCCGGCGTCGGATCCTCACGGAGGCCAGAGCGGCGGCCCGGCTCACCCACCCGCACGTCGCCAGCGTCTACGACTACGGCTATGGCGAGTCGACCTCCGATCCGGGCGGCCCGGTCCCATACGTCGTGATGGAGCTGCTGCACGGCCGTTCGCTGCAGGAGCGCCTCCAGCGCGGCTCGCTCTCGGTCGAGGTGGCTTTGCGCATCTGCGCGGAGGTGGCGTCGGCGCTCGCGGCAGCGCACACGCACGGCCTGGTGCACCGCGACGTGAAACCGGGCAACGTGATGTTGACCGCGGGCGGCGCGAAGGTGGTCGACTTCGGTCTCGCGGCGGTGGCCGGCGAGCGCGACCTGACCGACGGGCTCGCGTTCGGCACGCCCGCGTATCTCGCACCGGAGCGGCTCAGCGGGGATCCCGTCGTCGCCGCCACCGACGTGTACGCGCTGGGGTTGCTGCTGTACCGCCTGCTGGCGGGCAAGCTGCCCTGGTCTGCCGAGACCAGCACCCAGATGCTCGAGGCACACATGTACCTCGAACCGACGCCGCTGCCCAAGCTGCCCGGAGTGCCGCCGGTGGTCCGCGATCTCGTCGGTCGCTGCCTGACCAAGGACCCGGCACAACGGCCCCTGAGCGGCGAGGTGGCGGTGACGCTGGCTCATTCGGCCGGCGTCCGGGTCCCGCTCGACGCCGTCGACGACGACGATCTCGATGACCCGGCGGGCGGGGTCTGGTCGTCGTCGCAGATTTCCGACAGCGACGGCGCGCTGGGGTGGAGCCCGAGCGAGGTGATCCGGTCCGACCCGCTGGCTGCCCTGCGGCTGGGCGGGGTGCCGGGCCACGATCCGTATGCCGCGCGGCTCGCGAAGCATCTCGACGCGTCGCTCGACCACGTCAACCTGCGTCGGCAGGGGAGCCTGCTGCTGCGTGGCACCGTCGGTTTCGACCTGGCGATCTGGGCGGTGCTCGATCCGATGACGCTGATGTGGGCGTCGTGTGTGGTCGACGGCGGCCCGCACGACGAGCGGTTCGAGCACGAGCTGTTCGCGAACGAGTACGGTCAGGACGATGTGTTGAAGCTGGTCGATCTCGAAACGAACCAGCGGATCGGCACGCTGCACGCCGGCACCCTCGGCGATCCCACCGCGAGCCGTCGCTACCGCGGCATCCTGCAGCCGCGCGGCTTCTCGGACGAGCTGCGCCTGACGTTCTACGACGCCGAGGGAACCTGGGGCGCCCTGCTCCTCTACCGGGCCGGCGGCCGTTTCGGCGCCGAGGACGTCGCGCAGCTCGCATCGGCGGCCCATCCGTTCGGCGCGGCGCTGCACAACGCTCTCGTGCGCGGCGACCCGGCTCGCGACACCGCGAAGCCGGACGATCCGGTGTCCGAGACTCCGCCCGGACCCGGCGCCACCGCCCAGCCGTCCCGACCGCGGAGGCGGCGACAACTGCGCGTCCGCCCGCGGGCCGATGCGGCGCCCGAGCCCGTGCCGGCGGCGCCGGGAAAGCCCGCGCCCGCGGCGTCCGGAAAGCCCGCGTCGGGCACCTTGACGATCTCTCACGATGGCCGTCTGCTCGACGTGACGGCGACCGCACGGAACCTGATCGACGCGGCGGAGCTCGACAAGGTCGGCACCGCGGTCGCCCGGGGCCGGCCGTCCGGCCTGATCGACACGTCCGGCGGCATCCGGTACGACGGGCGGTGGCTCGCCTTCCACGCCACGCAGCGCGAGACCGCCATCGACGTCACCGTGCAGCGCATCCGACCCAACCAGCTGAGCGAGTTCGTCGTCCGTGCCCGCGGCCTCGACCCCTGGCACTGGCGCCTCCTCGGTGCCCTCGCGCGCGGCCGGATCACGCGTCAGATCGCCCAGGACCTGGACCTGTCCGTGTACGCGGTGCAGGACGGCATGACGTCGCTGTTCGGGGCCTTCCAGGTGGGCGGCCGGATCGAGCTGCTGAAGACGCTGTTCTTCGACCACTACGTGCCGTTGCACGCGTCGGACGCCGCGGTGGCGCCCGAGCGCTAGCGGTCCGCGTCGGGCACGACGCCCAGTTGGTGGGCGAACGCGCTCAGCTCCAGCTCGAACAGCGCCTCCGGGCGGGTGAGCGCCCACTGCAGGTGGTGGTTGACCTCCATCGCGACCATGCCGTTGAGCCGGGTCCAGCCGCTGAGGAACGCCCACGCGACGTCGATCGGCAGGTCGCCGTGGCTGGCACGCAGCGGCTCGAGGTCGTCACCCAGCTGCTCGCGGATCACGTCGAGCGGCGGCGTGCGGAACGGACGGCGGCGGCGCAGCTCGAGGAACGCCTCGAGGAAGGGTTGCCCGAACCTGGCGCCGGGATGGTCGCGGTCGCGGCACAGCTCGAGCGCCGCGACGCCGGGCATCGGACTGCCGAAGACGAGCCCGAACTCGACCGGGTGGGCGACCGACCACCGGCGGAACGCGCGGGACATCGCGAGGATCTGCGGCAGGGGGTCGTCGCCGGCGTCGTCGCGGGCCGCCTGGACGGCCTCGCGCAGCTCGTCGAACAGGTCGCCGGCGAGCGCGGTGACCAGCGCGTCGAGGCTGGGGAAGTAGCGGTAGATGGCCGGCGCGGTCATTCCCATCTCGCGCGCGATCGCCCGCAGCGAGATCGCCTGCGGGCCGCCCTCGGCGAGCAGGCGTCGCGCGGCCTGCTTGATCTCGGCCACCGCCGCCTCGCGGAGCCGCTCTCGGCGGGTCGGCGTCACCGTCATGCCTGAGCCCCCCTTGACCGAAGCGAACGCCGTTGCCATAGTTAACGACGTTCACTCTACTGAAGTGGCATCACCATGTCCAGGCACGTGCGGCGAGGGGGAGCGATGCTCGTGTGGTGGGGGCGGGCCGTCGTCCGGTTCCGGTGGGTCGTGCTCGCGTCCGCGGTGGCGCTGGTCGCGATCGGCGTGCTGTGGGGCACGGGCGTCTTCGGGTCGCTGACCGGTGGCGGGTTCGACGATCCGAAGAGTGAGTCCAGCCGGGCGCTGGGCCGCATCACCGCCGAGCTCGGCAGCCAAGACGTCGACGTGATCGTTCTCTACTCGAGCCCGTCGGCTACGGTGGGCGATCTGTCCTTCCGGGCGTCGGTCACCGCCGAGCTCGCCCAGATCCGCCAGCGGCCGGAGGTCGCGAGCGTGACGGGGTGGTACGACACGCAGGCGCCCTCGCTCGTGTCGGCCGACAAACACGCCACGTACGCGGCGATCCAGCTCAAGGCGTCGGGGCCCGACGCGAAGACCGACGCCCTCAAGACGCTCGAGCCGGCGCTGCGGGTCGACGAGCCTGGCATCCAGACCGAGGTCGGTGGCTCGATCCCGTTCCTGCACGCCGCCAACACGCAGACGACCCAAGACCTCGCCCGAGCCGAGACGCTCTCGCTGCCCGTCCTGCTCGTGCTGCTGGTCCTGATCTTCGGCGGGCTGGTCGCCGCCGCGACGCCGCTGCTCATCGGCGGCCTGGCGATCCTCGGCGCGCTGGTGGCCGTGCGGCTGATCAGCATGATCGGCGACGTCTCGGTGTTCTCGGTCAACGTGATCACGCTGATCGGCCTCGGCATGGCCGTCGACTACTCGCTGTTCGTCGTCAGCCGGTTCCGCGAGGAGATCGCCAGCGGCAAGACGACGGCGCTCGCCATCGAGCGCACGATGGCCACCGCGGGCCGCACGGTGCTGGTGTCCGGCCTGACGATCGCGCTCGCCCTCGCCAGCCTGCTCATCTTCCCGCAGGTCTTCCTGCGGTCGATGGGCTTCGGCGGCATGTCCGCGGTGCTCGTCGCGATGCTCGCCGCGCTCACCGTGCTGCCCGCGCTGCTGGCGGTGCTCGGCCACCGCGTCAACTCGCTGCGCGTGCCGATGCCGTGGCGACGCCGCGCCCCCGCCGTCGGCGAGGGCCCGTGGGCTCGGATCGCGCGCAGCGTGATGCGCCGTCCGATCGTCTACGCCGTCGGTGTCGCCGCCGTCCTGCTGCTGCTGGCCACCCCCTTCCTGCGGATCACCTGGGGCGGGTTCGACGAGCGGGTGCTGCCGGTGGGCACCGAGTCGCGCGACGTGTCCGACCGGATCCGCGCCGAGTTCCCGGGCGCCACCGTGGCGCCGATCGACGTCTTGGTCTCCGGGCAGAGCCCGTTAGTCTCCGGACAGAGCCCGCGGCAGGGCCGGGAGGTCGCCGCTGCGATCGCCGAGCTGCCCGACGTCACCGGCGCTCAGGTGACCGCCAACCATGGCGGCTCGTCACTGGTGACGGTCACCTATCCGGGCGAGCCCACCGGCGACGCGGCTCGACAGCTGGTCCGCGACATCCGTGGCCTGCCCGAGCCGGCCGGCGCCGAGGTGCTGGTCACCGGGCGCACGGCCACCGACGTCGACCTGCTCGACAGTCTCGGCACCCACCTCCCGTGGATGGCCTTGATCATGGCATCGGCCACGTCGGTGCTGTTGTTCCTGGCGTTCGGGTCGGTGGTGCTGCCCGTCAAGGCGGTGCTGATGAACCTGGTCTCGATCGGCGCCTCGTTCGGCGTGGTCGTCTGGGTGTTCCAGGAGGGCCACCTGGCCTCGTGGCTGGACTTCACGCCGACGGGCTTCATCGAGCCCAGCAACCCGATCCTGATGCTGGCCGTCCTCTTCGGACTCGCGACCGACTACGAGGTATTCCTGCTCTCGCGCATCCGCGAGGAATGGGACCGCACCGGCGACAACACCGCGTCGGTGGCCGCCGGTCTGCAGTACACCGGCCGCATCATCACGGCCGCCGCGCTCCTGCTGGCGATCGTCGTCGCCGGCTTCGCGACGGGCGGCGTGGCGTTCATCAAGCTCATCGGCGTCGGCATGATCGTGGCCATCCTGGTCGACGCGACCCTGGTCCGCCTGTTGCTGGTGCCCGCGACGATGCGGTTGCTCGGCCGGTGGAACTGGTGGGCGCCGGGTCCGCTCGCCGGGGTCTACCGCCGGTTCGGCATCAGGGAGGCCGACAGCCGCGACCCGGAGACCGCCGCCGATGACCTCGATCCCCGCGATCTTGTCGCGGTGGCCCCGGCCAAGGACACCTGACGCGACCCCCACCACCGCGATCGCGCCGCGGAACGTTGGTGGCCGCGGGCCGGACAGGTCGCGCTCCCGGGCGGCACGAATGCCGCCCGGATGACCCTTCGGAGCCCCTCGACCACGCCCTTGCCACCCTTCCTCGGTTCGCCGCGATTCCTAAGATCCCCGGTCATGACCGTCTTCGAGACCGAGCGGCTGATCGTCCGGCAATGGACCGACGACCGGGCCGACGTGGCGAGGGTGTACGACACGCTGTCCCGCTGGGAGGTATCCCGCTGGCTCGGCGCCTCCCCGCGGGTCATGGAGACGCCGGACGAGGCGGTGCGGGCGGTACGGCGGTGGCGCGGGGCGGCGTCGGACGACGACGTGTACGGCATCTGGGCCGTCGAGGTCCGCGACGCCGGCGTGGTGGCCGGAACCGTGCTGGTGGTGCCGCTGCTCGGGCTCGACGACCAACCGACCGGCGACGTCGAGGTCGGCTGGCACTTCCATCCCGACTCGTGGGGGCACGGCTACGCCACCGAGGCGTCGCGGGTCGCGATCGACCGCGCGTTCGCGTCCGGCGTGCGGGAGGTCTTCGCGCTCGTCCACCCGGGCAACGACAGGTCGGTCGCCGTCACCCGGCGCCTCGGCATGACGCCGATCGGCGTGCAGACCCGCTGGTACGGCGGCACGCCCTTGGAGACCTACGTCGGCACGGCGCCGTAGCGGGAGACGCGACCGTCCGGACGGACGTGCCATGACGCGCGGCGGACCGGGGCATGACGCCCGTCGGGACCAGCACGGACGAGCGAAATCGGCTCCCGAACTCCGCCGGGGCCGGAGGCTGCCGCTCGCATGGGCGACAATGGCAGCGTGAGCGAGCCCCGCGAGATCGTCCTGCTCGGCAGCACCGGCTCGATCGGCACGCAGGCGGTCGACATCGTCAAGGCCAACCCCGACCGGTTCAGGATCGTCGGGGTCGGCGCGGGCGGCGGCAACGTGGGCCTGCTCGCCGCCCAGGCCCTCGACCTCGGCGTCGAGGCCGTCGGCGTCGCCCGGGCCAGCACCGCGCAGGACCTGCAGCTCGCGTTCTACGCCGAGGCCGCCAAGCAGGGGTACGCCACCGGCGACTTCCGCATCCCCAAGATCCTTGCCGGCCCATCGGCCATGTCGGAGCTGGCCCAGTGGCCCGCCGACCTGGTGCTCAACGGCGTCGTCGGCTCGCTCGGGCTCGCCCCGACCTTGTCCGCCCTGCGCGCCGGGCGCACCCTCGCGCTGGCCAACAAGGAGTCGATCATCGCCGGCGGCCCGCTGGTCAAGGCCGCGATCCAGCGCCCCGGCCAGATCGTGCCGGTCGACTCCGAGCACTCCGCGCTCGCCCAGTGCCTGCGGTCCGGCACGGGCGACGAGGTCCGCAAGCTGGTCCTCACCGCCTCCGGTGGGCCGTTCCGCGGCAAGAGCCGTGACGAGCTGACCGAGGTCAGCCGCGAGCAGGCCCTCGCCCACCCCACCTGGAACATGGGGCCGGTCGTCACGATCAACTCGGCCACCATGGTCAACAAGGCGCTCGAGGTGATCGAGGCGCACGAGCTCTTCGACGTCCCGTACGACCGGATCGAGGTCGTGGTCCACCCGCAGTCCTACATCCACTCGATGGTCGAGTTCGTCGACGGCTCCACGATCGCGCAGGCCAGCCCGCCCGACATGCACCTGCCGATCGCCCTGGGGATGGGCTGGCCCGACCGGGTGCCCGAGGCGGCGAACCCGGTCGACTGGACGAGGGCCACCAGCTGGACGTTCGAGCCGCTCGACCCGGCGGCGTTCCCCGCGGTCGAGCTGGCCAAGGCCGCCGGCCGGGCCGGACGATGTCGGCCGGCGATCTACAACGCGGCCAACGAGGAATGTGTGTCGGCTTTCACTCGTGGCCGGCTGCCGTTCCTGGGCATCGTGGACACGGTCGAGCGGGTGCTGACCGAGGCGCCCGACTTTGCCCAACCGGGTACCGTCGAGGACGTGCTGGCGGCGGAGACGTGGGCTCGCGACCGGGCCCGCCAGATCGTCGCGGCCGTCGGGCGTGGGAACTGAAGGAGCTTCTGGGTGGAGATCTTCGGGATCGTCCTGTTCGCCGCGGGCATCCTGGTCTCGGTGAGCCTGCACGAAGCCGGCCACCTGGTGACCGCCAAGAAGTTCGGCATGAAGGTGACGCGCTACTTCGTCGGCTTCGGCCCCACGCTGTGGTCGTTCCGGCGCGGTGAGACCGAGTACGGCGTCAAGGCCATCCCGCTCGGCGGCTTCTGCAAGATCGTCGGAATGACGCCGCAGGACGACGACGTCGAGCCGGGTGACGAGGCCCGGGCGATGTGGCGCTTCCCGGTGTGGAAGCGCACGATCGTGATGGGCGCCGGCTCCGTCACCCACTTCGCGCTCGCCATCGTCGCCCTCTACTTCGCGGCGATCTTCATGGGCCTGCCCAACCCGGCGTACCCGGCGACCGAGGTCGAGGCGCGCCAGCAACCCGCCGTCGTCGACCTCGCGCCCTGCGTGATCACCAGCGACCAGGCCCGCGACTGCGCGGCGGGCGACCCGGCCAGCCCGGCCAAGGCGGCCGGCCTGCAGGACGGCGACAAGATCCTGGCGATCAACGGCACCCCGGTCTCCACCTGGGACGATATGACCAAGGCCGTGCGGGCCACCCGGCCCGGCCCGGCGACCCTCAGGTACGAGCGCGACGGCCGCACGGCGACGACGACGATCCAGCTGGCGGCCGTCCAGCGTCCCCCGCTCGACAACCCCCAGGGCGCGCCGAGCACGGTCTCGGCCATGGGCGTCGGGCTCAAGGTCCTCGTGCCGGCCACAGTCACGTACGGCCCGGTCGAGGCGGTCGGTGCGACCGGAGCGTTCACCGGCGACCTGGCGGTGGCGACGGTCCAGGCGATCCAGCGCGTGCCGGAGAAGGTGCCCGCCCTGGTCCGCTCGCTGTCCGGCGGCGAGCGCGAC
>DATDJX010000041.1:0-20945 GCA_036520275.1 Asanoa sp. | reverse complement strand
CTCGCACATCTGGACCTTCACGGTCTCGACCTTGACGCCGGACTTCTGGCAATCGGCTCGACCCGCGTCGTGGTCTCCGGCCGTGCGGCCGAGTCCGACGGCAAGAGCGACCACAGTCGCCGGACGATCTCACTCGACCCGCTCACAACCGCAGCCCTGCGCACGCACGTCGAGCTGCTCGACGACGAACGGGCAGCGTGGGGGCCAACCTATCCCGATCATGGATTACTGTTTGTCCACCCGGACGGTCGGCCGTTGCACCCGGACACCCTGACGGCGCGATTCAATCGGCTTGTCGACCGTGCCGGACTTCCCAAAATCCGACTCCACGACGTTCGGCACACCTACGCCACGGTGGCTCTCGACGCGGGCGTCAACCCGAAGATCGTCAGCGAGCGGATCGGCCACGCGAGCCTGGCGTTCACCCTCCAGGTGTATACCCATCGCAGCGAAGGACGGGATCGCGATGCCGCGGCCGCCGTCGCGGCCTTGATCATGCCCGGCGCTCAACAGGCCCCGGCAGGTGGTGACGGCCATCACGAACGTCAGCGAAAGTGATCTCTGTTCCCAAAGCCGTTCCCAAGCCAGGTATCAATCATGCAGAAGGCCCCCGAAACTGTCCGTTTCGAGGGCCTTCCTCCTGGTAGCGGGGACAGGATTTGAACCTGCGACCTCTGGGTTATGAGCCCAGCGAGCTACCGAGCTGCTCCACCCCGCGTCGGTCCCTTAACGGTAGCGCAACTGACGGGCAAGCTGCAAAACGAGGTGGCGGACGGTTAGCCGCTCGGCGACGCAGTCGGCGTCGGCCCTGGTGAGGGGGTCGCCGCGGGCGTGCGGCCCGCCGCCTCCTGGGCCGCCTGGAAGGCGTTCATCGCCGCCTGGAGTTCGGCCAGCGCCTGCCCGTACTTCGTGAAGTCGCCGGTCTTCTGGGCAGCCTGCACCGCGGTGATGGCCTGGGACAGCCGATCGGCCGCGGCCTGGAGCTGCGGGCTCAACGTCGTGCCGCCCGGACCCTGGTTGCCGCCGCCGGTCGGCGGCGGCGTCTGACCCTGGCGGGCGGCCTGGCCTTGCGCCACGAGGTCCTTGATGCCGTCGCTCAGCGTGTTGGCCAACGTCACGTACGAGCCGCCGTCGCCGTAGGACAGCAACACCTTCTGCAAGAGCGGGTAGGCGTTGGTCTGGTTGCTCTTCACGTAGACCGGCTCGACGTACAGCATGCCGTTGGCGAAGGGCAACGAGAGCAGGTTGCCGTACTGCACCTCGGCCTGGTTGGACGAGAGCAGGGTGAGCTGCGATCTGATGTTGGCATTGTTGGTCATCTGCTGATGCACCTGGACCGGGCCGGAGACCACCGTCTGGTCGGGCAGCTCCCACACCGCCAGCCGTGGCTGCCCGTCCACATAGGACCCGGAAACGATGGACGCCAGGTTTTGCCGGGAGACCGGGGTGAGGGCGGACGTCAGCTGGAACCGCGGCGCGGTCTGGCCCGGCATCGTGGTCACGAGGTAGTACGGCGGCTGCTTCTGGCCCCGGTCGGGGAAGTCGGGCGCGTTGGGCACCTCCCAGAAGTCTTGCCCGGAGAAGAACTCGGTCGGATCGGTGACGTGGAACTTGGCCAGCAGGTTGCGCTGCACCTTGAACAGGTCGCTCGGATAGCGGAAGTGAGCGGCCAGGGCCGCCGGCGTCTTCGCCTTCGGGACCACCAGGTTGCCGCCGAACGCCTTGTTCCACGCCTTGAGCACCGGATCCTTGTCGTCGAACTCGTAGAGCTTCACCGTGCCGTCGTAGGCGTCGACCGTAGCCTTCACCGAGTTGCGGATGTAGTTGATGTCTTCGCGCGCCAGCTGGAACGTGCCGACGTTGGTCAGCTCGTCGGTGGTCTCCGACTGCAGGTTGACCCGCTGGGAATAGGGGTAGGTGCCGGCTGTCGTGTAGCCGTCGATGATCCAGACGATCTTGCCGTCGACCACGGCCGGGTAGGGGTCGCCGTCGAGCTTGAGGAACGGCGCGACCTTCTCCACCCGGTCGCGCGGGTTGCGCACGTACATCAGGCGCGAGTTGTCGTTGACCGCCTCGGACAGCAGGAAGTTGGACTCCTGCTCCTTGATGGCGTAGAGCAGCTTGCGGGTGAACGACCCGATCTTCACGCCGCCGGTGCCCTGGTAGGTGTAGTACTGGTCGCCACCCTGCTCGCTGATCGGCCGGTCGAACTCGGCGTTGGCGCCGGCGCCCCGCGACCCGACGATCGCGTAGTCCTGGCCGCGCATCTGCTCGCCGTAGTAGATGCGCGGCTGCGTCGACTCGATCTGCTCGGTGGGCGACGAGCACTGCTCCTGCGTCTGCCCGCCGAGGAAGCCGGAGACGAAGTACGGCTGGCCGCCGCACACCACCCGGTTGGCCGGCGCGGCCACCAGGCCGTAGCCGTGGGTGTAGATCGTGTGCCGGTTGAGCCAGTTGCTCTGCTGCGGGGTGAGCTCGGTGTAGTCGATCTCGCGCAGGCCGACCACGTAGTCCTGGGTGGCGTCCTGGTTCGGCAGCTGGTAGCGGTCGATGTCGAGCTTCTCGCCGAAGTCGTAGAAACCGCGCACCTGCTGCAGCTGGGTGTAGGTCTCGGAGAGCAGCTGCGGGTCGAGCAGCCGGATGTGTGGCACGACAGACGTGTCGGTGGCGAGGCTGGCCGGCGGCGGCTGGTTGGACGCCTGGTAGGGCGTGACCGTGGTGCCGGATATGCCGAAGGCGTCGCGGGTCGCGTCGATGCTGTTCTTGATATAGGGCCGTTCCTTGTCGAGCAGGCTCGGGTTGACCGAGAAGCTCTGCACCGACCACGGGTAGATGCCGCCGATCGCGATCGCCGAGATGCCGAGCAGCGCGAGCGACACGCCCGGCCAGACCAGGTTGCGCATCACGGCGTTGGAGAAGATGACGATCGCGACGGCCACGACGATCGAGATGTACGCGAGGATCTCCTTGGCCGGCAGCAGCGCGTTGATGTCGGCGTATCCGGCGCCGTAGAGCTTCGCGCCCTCGTTGTAGGACAGCAGCAGGGCCCGCCGGTCGAGGATGTAGGCGACGGCCTTGAACAGCACGAAGACGGCGACCAGCGTGGTCAGGTGGGCACGCGCGGCGTTGGTCATGCGGTCGCCGACGCCTTGCAGCCGTACGCCGCCGAAGACGTAGTGCACCGCGAGCGCGCCGATGACCGAAAGCACAACCGCGGTGAAGCCGACGCCCAGCAGGTAGCGGTAGAACGGGTATTCGAAGACGTAGAACCCGATGTCCACATTGAAGATCGGGTCGCGCGTGCCGAACGGCTGCGCGTTGCGGAACAGCAGCCACTGCGCCCAGCGCCCCTGCGCGGAGAGGCCGGCGAAGAGGCCGACGATGGCGGAGATGATCGCGATCCAGGTGCCGATCCGCGGGGCGAGCGCCATCCGGTAGCGCTCGAGCGTCGCCTGCTCGGCCGAGTGGGGCCGCAGCAGCGGCCGGAGCCGGAACGCCAGCCACAGGTTGCCGCCGATGACGACGGACACCGCCAGTCCGATCGCGAGGAAGAGCAGCAGCCGGGTCTGCAGCACGCCGGTGAAGACCTTGGTGTAGTGCACCTCGTCGAACCACAGCCAGTCGGTCCAGGCGTTGACTCCCCAGCCGAGCAGGGTGAACAGCAGGAACACGGCGACGAGAACGCCGACCGTTACGCGGCCGCGGCGGCTCATTCTCGGCAGGGGACTGCTACGCATGACCACGGTTGGCTCCGCACGCTCGTGGGCTCGGCTCATCAGATCGGACCGAATCAGCCCCCAACACTACGGGGTGCGGGCACCCGCGCCGGATCAAGGTCAGCACCGCGTCGGCTGCTTTCCGGAGCGCAGCGCCTCCAGCGCCGTCAGGGCGTCGTCGAGCGTGGCCACCTTGTACATCGACAGGCCGCCGACCGCGTTGCGGACCGCTTCCGCGCAGTTGCCGGCCGGAACGAGGAACGCCGCCGCGCCCGCGTCCTTCGCGCCTACCAGCTTCTGCGGGATGCCGCCGATCGGCCCGACCGCGCCGGCGTCGTCGATGGTGCCCGTGCCCGCGATGATCTTGCCGCCGGTGAGGTCTTCGGAGCCCAGCTTGTCGACGATGCCTAGCGCGAACATCAAGCCCGCGCTGGGGCCGCCGATGTCCTGCAGATCGATCGAGAGCTGGAACGGATGGGGCTGCTGCTGCTCGATCTCCACGCCGATGCGCGGCGGCGCGCCGTCGTCGGACTTGCTGGTGATCTGCGCCGTGCCGGGCTGCCCGTTGCGGGTGTAGCCGATCGTCAGCCGGGTGCCGGCCGGTTTGCCGCGGACGGCGGCGGTCACGTCGGAGCCCACGTTGATCTCCTTGCCGTCGACCGAGGTGATCACATCGCCCGGCGCGAGCGCGCCCGCCGCCGGGCTGCCAGCCGTCACGGACTTCACGACGACCTCCACCGGGTAGCCGAGCTCGCGCAGGGCGGCGGTCTCGGCGCTGGTCTGCGAAGCCTTGAAGTCTTCGGCGTTTTGCTGCTCGATTTGGGTGTCGGTCTGGTCGGGCGGATAGATCAGCTCCCGCGGCACCACCGCGTCTTCGTCGGAGAACCAGCCGACGATCGCGGGGAGCAGCTTGAGATCGGAGCGCACCTTCACCGTGGTCAGCCGCAGCTGCCCGGAGGAGCCGAAGGTGGGCGTGCCCGAGATCTGGATGACGTCTTTGTTGTCGTCCTTGCCGAGGGTGTTGACGGTCGGACCGGGGCCGAGCTCGACGTAAGGTATCGGCGCCGCCAGCACGCCCAGGCTCAGCAGCACGGTGATCACCGCACCCAGGAGAACCGTGACACCGCGACGCTTCATGCGCGAGAGAGTACCGACCGACCCTGACAGTGCTTCCCCTGAGTTCTCCCTGGGCATAACGCGACCGGCGCGGGGCGCGCGTACCGTTGACAACGTGCCCGATATCCCGTTCGGTTTCGCGCTGCCTGGCGGCGAGCCGCCCGACCCCAACAACCCGCAGGAAATGCAGCAGTTCATGGCGCAGCTGCAGCAGTTGCTCGCCGCGCCGGGCGACGGCGGCCCGGTCAACTGGGACCTCGCACGCCAGGTCGCGGTGCAGCAACTCGCCGGCGAGGGCGACCCGGCGGTGAGCCCCTACGAGCGACACACCGTCGAAGAGGCCCTGCGCCTCGCCGATCTCTGGCTCGAGCCCGCCGTCTCGCTCCCGTCCGGGATCAAGGTCGCCGAGGCGTGGAACCGAAACGAGTGGATCTTCCGTACGCTCGATGTCTGGAAGAAGCTCTGCGACCCGGTCGCCGGCCGCATGGTCAACGCGATGAGCGACCTGGTGCCACCGGAGGCCCGCGCCCAGCTCGGCCCGATGCAGTCGATGGTGACCACGCTGGGCGGCGCGCTCTTCGGCGGCCAGCTCGGCCAGGCGCTCGGCTCGCTGGCCGCGGAGGTGCTCTCCGCGGGCGACATCGGCCTCCCGCTCGGCCCGGCCGGCACGGCCGCGCTCGTGCCGGCCAACATCCGGGCGTACGGCCAGGGCCTCGAGTTGCCCGAAGACGAGGTACGGCTGTACGTAGCGCTGCGCGAGGCGGCGCACCAGCGGCTCTTCGAGCACGTTTCCTGGCTGCGCGGACATGTGCTGACTGCCGTCGAGACGTACGCCAACGGCATCACGGTCAACCGGGAGGCGATCGAGGAGGCCATGGGTCGAATCGACCCGGCCAACCCGGAGTCGATGCAGGCGATGGCCCTGGAGGGCGTGTTCACCCCGGAGGACACGCCCGCGCAGAAGGCGTCGCTGCTGCGGCTGGAGACGGCACTCGCGCTGGTCGAGGGCTGGGTGTCGGACGTCGTCGACAGCGCGGCCGGCGACCGGCTGCCCAACGTCGTCAAGCTCGCCGAGACGTTCCGCCGCCGCCGGGCGGCGGGCGGGCCGGCGGAGCAGACGTTCGCGGCGCTGGTCGGGCTGGAGCTGCGCCCCCGGCGGTTGCGCGAGGCCGCGGCGCTGTGGGCGGCGCTCACCGAGCACCGCGGGATCGCCGGCCGAGACGCGCTGTGGGGCCACCCCGACCTGCTGCCATCCGACGACGACTTCGCCGACCCGGAGACGTTCGCCCGGTCCGAGCTCGACGACCTTGGCGACTTCGACTTCGGCGACGACCCCCGCCCCGAGTCCGACTGACCCGGGCCGAGCCGCCCTCGACTCAAGGGGCGAGGGCGCTCGCGCCCGGGCGGTCGTCAGCTGAGTAGGGCGCGGGTAGCGTCCCAGCCCTCGACCGCCGGGTCAAGGGTGGCCAAGTCGGCCGGCCCGCGCAGCCGCCGCCAAGCGGCGGCCACTGCCACGTCCCGCGGCCGCGGCGCCGCCCTGCGCACGATCTCGGGCTCGGCGTCCAGGTCCAGCGTGGGTAGCCAGTCGGGCGCCGGCAGGCGGGACGCGACGCCGAGCAGCCCGGGTTCGGCGGCCGCCACGGCGACCGGCCGGGTGGTCAGCGGGCGCAGCAGCTTGCCGAGCACCAGCCCCGGCACGTCGGGCGCGTCGGAGGCGATCACTGCCGCCTGCTCGTACCCGTCCTTGGTCGCGGCCTCGAACGCCGCGTTGGCCGTCGGCTCCGTCAGGTCGTACACCCGCATGGTCGGCCAGGCGATCGCGTCCGCGAGTGCCCGGTCCGCGGCGGTGGCGGCGATGGCGGGGTCGATCTCGTTGAGCATCGCCAGCAGGTCGACGACGTCCTCGGCCAGGGCGGCGCGCCACATCTGCGGATCGATCCCGGGAGGCGCCCAGCGCACCGGCCCGAGCAGGGTCACGATGACGCGGCGGGGCATGCGGTAGAGCCTATGACGCCGTCCGCAGGTCGCGGCTGCGGCGGGTGCAGGTCGGCCCGGCTCTGACCTCGGCCGGCTCCGTCGGCCGCCACAGCGGGGCGACCACGCTCGCGGCACACAGCAGGATCACGGCCGTTCGGAGGAGCTGCCGGAGAACGTCAGTCGACCAGGACGACGCCCGTCGTGGCCGCCACACCCTCCAGGTAGCCCCGGGCCCGCTCGGTCCTGGGGTAGCGCTTCACGAGCGCCCAGAACCTCGCGTTGTGGTGCGGCACGACCAGGTGGGCCAGCTCATGCAGCAGCACGTAGTCGATCACCCAGTCGGGCATCTCCTGGATGCGGTGGGAGATCCGGATCGCGCGGTCGGCCGGGGTGCAGGAGCCCCACCGGCTGTTCTGGTTGGTCACCCAGCGCACGCTGACCGGCGCCGCAGCCCTGGCGTAATCGGACAGGTATTGCTCGATCAACCGCCGCGACCTGGCCTCCAACTCGTCGTCGGTGCGGCCGAGCCGCTCCTCACGGGCCGCCAGGCGCGCGAGCATCTTGTCGACCCACTCGGTCTCCTCGGCCCGGGAGAACCGGTCGGGTATGAGCACCACGACACGCTCACCGTCACGGTATGCCGACACCGTCCGGCGCCGGCGCGTGCTGCGCCGCACCTCGACTACCGGCTTACGCGCCGCGGCCATCAGCGGCTCGCCGGGCCCGAGGTTCCGTCCACGAGTCGCACCGTAATGCCCACGTGCCAGGGTGCCGCAAGGGCCAACTCGTCGGGACGCGCCAGGTAAGTGCCGGTTGCGGCGTCTCGTCCGGAAAAATTTCTCGTTGAGCGGACGGCGCGTACGGATCTTACCTACCCATTCGGTGCGAGTCGCGCCGGCTGTGCCCGACCGACACCGGCACGACCCGCCTGCGGCGTTTACCGGCGTGTCCGCTCGAATGTGTTCAATGCGGGCGTTTCCGCAGAGCACACTCGCGGTTGCGGACATGGAGCGGCCAAATGCTGGGTAGGGTCCGCGAACCGGTGGTCATACGGGTTGGCCACCCGCCGCGGCGCGAAGGGTGCGCCGGGTGCACGCCGGGGCCGAAAGCCGGCGAACAACACAAGGAGGGCATTGTGGCCGAGAAGGCCCAGACCTACAACGGGTACTGCGTCAAGTGCAAGGAGAAGCGCGACTTCGAGGGCACCGTCGAGGTGTCGAAGACGGGAATGAACATGGCCAAGGGCAAGTGTCCGGTCTGCGGGACGACGGTCAACCGGATCCTGGGCAAGGCCAACGTCTGATCCGCGTCCATTCGCGGGTGGGGGCGGCCTGGCGCCGCCCCCACCCGCGTCTTCGGGTGCGGCGATGTGTCGACGTGCCGACACCGGCGATCATGTCGGTCGGGCGACTGGGTTACCAGCCGGTTGTGGATAACCATCGAAAGTTGGTGGATAAGCCGGTGTACACGGCCGCCGAGCTGTGGACAACGAGCCGGGACGCCGAAGGACGCGGTGACAGCCTGTCACGTCATGACGAAGACCTCGCTGCTCCGACCGACCCTCCTGCCCGGGCTCAGCCGCCTCTGGCGCGACCGGCACACCCTTCAACTCGGCCTCGACCCCCGCTGCGCCGTGCTCCTCGAGCTCGCCGACCCGCGGGCGGTGGATCTGCTCGACCTGCTCGACGGCAGCCGCACCGAGCGATCGGTGCTCGCCAGCGCCGCCCGGCTCGGCGTCGCGGCCTCGGACGCCCGTACGCTCCTCGGCTCGTTACGGGACGCAGGCCTGGTCGTCGGCGCGAACAGCCTGTTGCCCGGCGCATTGCCCGAGCCCGTACGGCGGCGGCTGTCGGCCGAGGCCGCAGCGCTTGCCCTGCGCGGCATCGGCGCGCCCGCGAGCCCCGCGCAGATCCTGCGCCGCCGCCTCGCCGCCCGGGTGGTCGTCACCGGTCGGGGTAGGTTGGCGGCGCCCGTCGCGGTCGCCCTCGCCTCGGCCGGCGTCGGCCACGTGGTACCGGACCTGCAGGGTGTCGTACGGCACCCGGAGCCGCTCGCCGGCCTCGGGCCCGCCGACGTGGGGCGGCCGAACGGCGCGGCCGTGACCGCAGCGATCGAGCGGGTGGCGCCCGGCACGCGCACCGGGCCGGTCGGGCATCAGCAGCGGGCGAAGGTCGTCGTCCAGGCCGGCTCGGACCGGCCGGCGGCGCTCGCGGCGGCGGCGTTCAGTTACCGGCGGCAAGCGCACCTGCTCGTCGACATCCGGGAGGGCACGCCGACGGTGGGACCGTTCGTGCCGGCGCGCGGCGGCCCCTGTCTGAACTGCCTCGACCTCCACCGACGCGATCGGGACCCGGGGTGGCCGGCGCTGGCCGGTCAGCTGCGAGCCGGCGGCAACGAACCGTGCAGCACGCCGACGATGCTCGCCGCGGCGTCTTACGCAGCCGCGGAGGTTCTCGCGTACGTCGACGGCCACATGCCCGAGACGCTCGCCGCGGCCGTCGAGATCAGCGCGCCCGGCCGCCAGCGGCGGCGGAGCTGGCCGCCCCATCCGGCGTGCGGTTGTGTTCGTGGATCTTGGCGGGCAGCAGCTACCCAGAAGCGTCGGTCACAATGATCGGGTGACGGACATTCCTCGGTGGGCCGTGACCCGGACCGCAAAGCTCGCCGCCCTGCCCCTGGGCTTCGCGGGGCGTACGGTGCTCGGGTTCGGCAAGCGGATGACCGGCGTGGCGTCCGACGTGATCTCGGCCGAGCTCCAGCAGCGCACCGCGGAACAGCTGTTCAGCGTGTTGGGGCAGCTCAAGGGCGGTGCGATGAAGTTCGGTCAGGCGATGTCGGTCTTCGAGGCGGCGCTGCCCGAGGAGCTGGCCGGCCCCTACCGGCAGGCCTTGACCAAGCTGCAGGAGGCGGCGCCGGCGCTGCCGGCCGCCTCAGTTCACAAGGTGCTCGCCGCCGAGCTGGGTGAAGACTGGCGCAAGAAGTTCGTCTCGTTCGACGACAGGCCGGCCGCGGCGGCCTCGATCGGGCAGGTGCACCGGGCGCAGTGGAAGGTGCGTGGCCGGCGCGGCGGCGTGCCGGTAGCCGTGAAGATCCAGTACCCGGGCGCGGCTGAGGCGTTGATGAGCGACCTGCGGCAGCTGTCCCGGTTGGGCGGGCTCGCGCGGACGATCCAGCCCGGTCTGGACATCAAGCCGCTGCTCGCCGAGATCCACGACCGGATTGCCGAAGAGCTCGACTACGAGCTGGAGGCGTCGTCGCAGCGGACGTTCGCGGCGGCGTACGAGGACGATCCGGAGATCCTGGTGCCCCACGTGCTCGCGGCGGCGCCGCGCGTGCTGGTCACCGAGTGGATCGACGGCACGCCGCTGGCGCAGATCATCGCGTCGGGCCCGGCGCGGGAGCGCGACCGCGCCGGCTACCTGCTGGCGACGCTGCACTTCTCGGCTCCGACACGGGCGCGGCTGCTGCACGCCGACCCGCACCCGGGCAACTTCCGGCTCCTGCCCGACGGCCGGCTCGGAGTGATCGACTTCGGCGCGGTCGCGCGGTTGCCGGAGGGTCATCCTGAGCCGATCGGCCGGCTGACCCGGCTGGCGTTGGACGGCCGCGCCGCGGGCGTCGTAGCCGGGCTGCGCGCGGAGGGCTTCATCTCCGGCAGCCAGGAGATCGACGGGCAAGCGGTGCTCGATTTCCTGCTGCCGATGCTGGACCCGATCGCGGTGCCCGAGTTCAGGTTCACCCGCGCGTGGCTGCGCGCCGAGGCGGCACGGCTCGGTTCGCCGAAGTCGCCGGCGTTCCAACTGAGCCGGCAGCTCAACCTGCCGCCGTCGTACCTGCTGATCCACCGCGTGACGCTCGGCTCGATCGGCGTGCTGTGCCAGCTCGAAGCCTGCGCGCCGTACCGGTCGATCCTGGAGCGTTGGCTGCCCGGCTTCGCCCCGGACGCGGTGCCGGATCCTGCCTAGGCTTCACGCCGCCAGTGCATAGAGCTGCGCCGCGGCGTCGATCGTGTGGCGCACCCACACCATCCGCGGGACAGCCAGGTCCGGGTGGTCGCCGAACTCCTGCGCCACCCGCGCCGCGCAGCCCGGCTCGCCGTACTCGTGGATGGCCCGCGCGACGGCTGCGTGTATGCGTCCGGCGTCCGGACGATCGGACGGTTGGAGAGCCGAGACGAACAGCGCCTCGAGCTGCGTCGTGATTTCCATGTCGGCCTCCTCACCGGCCTCGTGACGGGTGCTTCTACCGATACGTCGAACGAGCGAACCCCGAAACGACGACGGTGCGAGTAGAAGAAGGACGAGCCGGGTGATCTCGTACGGTGCGCGCACCGGTTGTGCGCCATGTGCCCAAAGGCCGGTGCGCTCCGCCTTGGAGTAGACCACCGAGGGCGCACGACGATCGCTGCTCCGTGTGGCAGAAGGCGCACACGTGCCGGCAACCGGTCCACGCCGGACCGAGCTGACCTGCCCCTTTCGGCCGCGGTGGTGGCGAGGCCACAACTGTCCAATAGTCGGCCCGGGCGGAGTCGATCCGGCAACCGTTCGTCGATCGGGCTGCCACCAGGGACCCGGCATCGCAACGGGAGCGGCCCGCCCCCGAGAAGGGGACGGGCCGCTGGGTTGTGGGTGGTTTACCAACCGCCGAGTTGACGGGCCGACTCGCGGCGCGCCTTCATCGCGACGCTGCGGGCGGAACGGTCGTTGCGGGCGGTGAAAGCTGCCTCAGCGCGCGTGGATGTGTCGGCCTGAGGCTGTCGCATTCGCGCTCGTGAGAGGGCTTCTTGGAGGAGATTCATGGCAGTGGCTCCGTTCGGGTTCGTCTTCACGGTGTTCATCTCTTCGTCGGTAGTGGTGATCGTGCGGATCGGGTTCATGTCAGGCTGCCAGCTGGACGGCTACGCGCTTCTCGACCTCGACGCGCAGCCGCGCGTCGCGGGCGATGTCCTCCTTGCGCGGACGGCCACGGGGCCGCTTGCGCGGAACGACCGCGCCACGCTCGAAGATCTCGCCTCCCCAGACTCCCCAGGGCTCGGCCCGCTCGACCGCACCGGACAGGCACTCGACGCGCAGCGGGCAGTCCCCGCAGAGCGACTTGGCCAGCTCGAGCTCGGTCGGCGAGTCGGAGAACCAGAGGTCAGGGTCGAACTTCCGACAGGGCAGGTTCGCCTCCGCCTCGACTTTCGTGTCGAGTGGGGCCAACGCCAGACTCATGGCCCGGTCACCTCTCTCTCGCTTCGATCTCGTGGATCGCTGTAACTAGGGCGATAAATAACTGAGGCCGCGGATCCCGGTTTGCGGGTTCCGCGGCCTCGAGGTGAGCCGGCTGGTCTGATTAGACCGGCCTACCTCGAGGTGGAACGCCGCGGACATCCGTCCCCTGCATCGTCGGGAGCGAGACGTCCTTTACCGTGAAGCCACTGGTCTCCTTGGTGCCAGCGGAACCCAGGTCCTGAACCAGCTCGGCCTGGATCTGGACCTGGTGCACCTGCGGAATCGGAGCCGCACCCGTGATCAGGAGACGCGAAGCATCCTGAAGCCGGGCAGCAGCAAGCGGCGCCCACGGTCGCTGGGTCGTGTAGATCTCCACTTGGGGCCACCTCCTGTCGCGGCTCGAAACTCGGCTGGTGCTCTTTGCAGGACCGTCGGAGAGCAGCAAAGACACCGCTCTCCGTTGGCGTGCCCTGAGGTTATGCCTCCCCCTGGCGGGAGGGCAAACCCTTTTACGACTCTGTTGCCGAAGAATTATCCGACGCCGCGGCGAGGACGTCGTCGACCGACGACCCCGCGATCAGCGCGAGCACCGCGTCGCCGTAGAGGCCGAGCTTACGCGGGCCGATGCCGGCGATCGCGATCAGGTCTTCGCGACGGCTCGGCCGCCGCTCGGCGAGCGCGACCAGCGTGGCGTCGGTGAACACCACGTAGGCAGGGACTTTGCCGGTCGACGCGGTGCGCGAGCGCCACTCGCGGAGCCGCTCGAACACGGCTTCGTCGAGATCGGACGGACAGGTCGGGCACCGTCCCAGCTTGCGATCGCCGCCGGCGAGCAGGGTGGCGCCGCAGACCCGGCACGACACCACCGACGCCCGCCGCCTGTCGGCTTTGCGACTGAGCGCCGCCACGCCGGCGCCGGCACCGCCGGGGCGGTCGAACTGCGGCAGGAACCGGCACGGCCGCCGGGCGCGGCCGCCCGGCGACCGGGCTTGGGCGTACGACAGCCAGAGCCACTCGCGCGCCCGAGTGACCCCGACGTAGAGCAGACGGCGCTCCTCCTCGATCTGGTCGGGCGTCTTGGCATAGGTGGTCGGGAGCGTGCCGTCGGACAGCCCGACCACGAACACCGCGTCCCACTCCAGTCCCTTCGCGGAGTGAAGTGAGGCGAGCGTCACACCTTCGACCGTCGGTGCGTGCTGTTGGGCCGCCCGGCGGCCGAGCTCGTCGACGAATCCCTCGAGGCTCGGCGGGCGGTCCGACACCGGTCCCGCCTCGCCGACGGCCACGGGCGGGCGCGTCCGCGCGTGTTCCTCGGCCAGCTGCACGAGCGCCGCCAGCGCCTCCCACTTCTCGCGCGCAGCCCCGCCGGGCGGCGGCGCGTCCGGCGCCCAACCCAAAGCCGACAGCGCCTCGACCACGGCGGGCACCAAGGGATCGTCCGGCGAGCCGGCCCGGGTGGCCGACCGCAGCGCGACCATCGCCTGCCGCACCTCGGGCCGCTCGAAGAACCGCTCGGCTCCCTGCACCACGTAGGGCACCTCGGCCTCGGTCAGCGCCTTCTCGTAGGACTCCGACTGTGCGTTGGTGCGGAACAGCACCGCGATCTCGCGGGCCGGCGTGCCCGCGGCCACGAGCTCGCTGCATCGCGCGGCCACCGCGGCGGCCTCGGCCGGCTCGTCGGGGAAGATCCGCAGATCGGGCTCGGCGCCCGGCGGCCGCTGGCCGACCAGCTCGAGCCGCAGCCGCGCCTCGGCGCCCCGCGCCTGGCGGATCACCGCGTTGGCCAGCCCCACGACCTGAGGGGTCGACCGGTAGTCGCGCACCAGCCGCACGACGACCGCGGACCGGCGGTGCCGGGGGAAGTCGATCAGGTAGCCCGACGTGGCCCCGGTGAACGAGTAGATCGTCTGGCTGGCATCGCCGACCACGGTCAGGTCGTCGCGGCCGCCCAGCCAGGCCTCGAGCAACCGCTGCTGCAGCGGATTGACGTCTTGATATTCGTCGACGACGAAGTGGCGGTATTGCGACCGCACCTGCTCGGCGACGTCGCTGTGCTCCTCGATCCCCCACACGGCGGCGCGCAGCATGTCTTCGAAGTCGATGACCCCGTTGGAACGCTTGAGCGTTTCATAGGCGGCGAAGATCTCCGCCACTCGCGCGGCATCGAACGGCAGGTCGCGCGACGCCTTGGCCGCCGCCACCGCGTACTCGGACGGCTCGACCAGGGACGACTTGGCCCACTCGATCTCGCCGGCAAGGTCGCGCGCGGTGGTGCGGTCGGCCCGTACGCCGGCCCGGCCGGCTGCCAGCGTCACCAGCCGCGCCTTGCTCTCCACCAACTGGGGCATCTCGCGTCCCGCCAGCAGCCGCGGCGCGAAGTAGCGCACCTGCCGCAGCGCAGCAGCGTGGAACGTGCGGGCCTGCACCCCACCCACGCCGAGCGCGGCGAGGCGGGCGCGCATCTCCGCCGCGGCCCGGGCCGTGAAGGTGACCGCGAGCACATGCCGCCCCTGGATGTCGCCCCGCAGCACGCGGTGTGCGATCCGATGGGTGATCGCCCTGGTCTTGCCGGTGCCGGCGCCGGCCAGGACACACACCGGGCCGGCCGGGGCGGTCACGGCTGTGGACTGCTCGGGATCGAGCCCCACCAGGACCTGCTCGGCAGGTGAGTCAACCGCCACAGTGCGGAATCCTGGCAGGCGGGTATGACGTTCTCACCGGATGACGCCCCCCATCCCCTCGGAGGAACAGCCGCGATGCTGACGATGTACTCGACCATCTGGTGCGGCTTCTGCCACCGGCTGAAGTCGCAGTTCGACCGGGAGGGGATCGCCTACACGGTGATCGACATCGAGCGCGATCCGGCCGCGGCCGCCTTCGTCGAGAGCGTCAACGGCGGCAACCAGACCGTTCCGACCGTCCGGTTCCCCGACGGTAGCGCGCTGACCAACCCTTCTATCCACTACGTCAAGGAGCATCTGGCCGCGATCACCCCAGCCAGCGCGTGAGCAGGTAGTGGGCGATCGACGCGCTCATCGGCAGCGTCGTGCGCTCGCCCGCGCCGGGCACCGGCTCCACGACCTCGCCGGCCAGCACCGCGGCGATCTCCCGGCGGGTGAACCAGCGCGCCATCGTGATCTCTTCGCCGTCGACCCGCACCGGCGCCCGCGGGTCGGCCACCGCGGAGAACCCCAGCATCAGCGAGCCCGGGAACGGCCACGGTTGGCTGGCGACGTAGTCCACGCGGATCAACGAGATGCCGACCTCCTCGGCCACCTCCCGCACGACCGCCGCCTCCGCCGACTCCCCCGGCTCCACATACCCGGCAAGGCAGGAGAAGCGCCGTACGCCCGGCTCCTTCGGCCAGGTCGTGTTGTTGCCCAGCAGGCAGCGTCCGTCGGGCCCGGCCGCGCCGTCGTGGACCAGCACGATCATCGCCGGGTCGGTGCGCGGCCAGCCCTGGTTGCCCGCCGCGTCGACCCGTGACCAGCCCGCGTCCCGCACCGTCGTGGGCAGGCCGGTCAGTGCCGAGTACGGGTGGCGGGCGTGCCAGCTGGCCAGGGCCAGCGCGGTGACGAGCAGCCCCGCGTCGCGTTCGGACAGGAGCGCGCCGACCTCGCGCAGCCCGGCCGGCCGCGCGTCGAGCACTGCGGGGAGCTCATCCGCGACCGCGAAGACCGCGACACCGTCGGGTTCGACGCCGAGGAACAGCGCGGAGCGCGGGTCGGCCCCCTCGGTGCCCAGGACCACGAGCTCCGGCGGGTACGCGTCGCGCACCAATGCCTTCCCCGCCCGTACGTCGACCACCAGCAACCGGGCGTCGGGCCAGGCCTTGGCCAGCCACTCGTCGTCGATTCGCCGGTGGCCGGCCCGGTCGAGGGTCGAGCGCGACAGCGGCGGCCCGGCGTCGGTCACGAATCGGTCGCAGCCGTGCGCTCCACCGGATTCAACGCCGCCACGGCCGGCTCCATCCGGTCGGCGTCGCCCAGGATGACGGTCACGGCCTTCGACGGCGCGAGGTAGCGCGCGGCGGCCGCCGCTACGTCGTCGCGGGTGGCCTCCGCGAGCTGCAACGCATACTCGGCCAGAAAACGCAGTCGCAGGCCGGAGCCCGCGTACGAGATCGCGAGCCCCGCCAGCCCGGCCTGGGTCGACATGCCGAGCTGCAGCGTGCCGAGTGCGTACTGCCGCGCCTGGTCGAGCTCGTCGTCCTTGGGCGCGAGCTCAGCCAGCCGGCCGAGCTCGTAGTTCGTCTCCAGCAGCGCCGGTCCGGTGACCTCGGTGGCGACGTCGGCCGCGACCAGCAACGTCGAGCCGGCCACCGAGTGCTCGACGACCGAGTGCGGCCCGTATGTGTAGCCCTTGTCCTCGCGGATGTTCTCCACCCAGCGCGACGAGAAGTAGCCGCCGAAGATGAGGTTGGCGAGTTGCAGCGCGGCGTGGTCGGGATGCGTGCGCGGCACGGCCGGCAGCGCCATCCGAAGCGACGACTGCACGGAACCCGGCCGGTCGACAAGCAGCACCGGGCCCGGCTCGGCCGGCGGAACCGGCGGCAGCGAGACGTCTTTGCCGCCACCGTTCCAGGCACCCAGCGCCGCCTCGGCCGCGTCGAGCGCCTTCTCCGGGCGCAGGTCGCCGACCAGCACCAGGGTCGCGTCGGCTGGGTGCACCCGCTCGGTGTGCAAGACCCGCAACGGCGCCGGCCGGACGGCCTGGACCTGTGCGGGCTCCGGCGTCTGCACGGCGTACGGGTGCTTGCCAAACCTGCGCTTGAGCAGGGCGGTGCGCGCGATGTGCGCGGGTTGGCTTCGGGCGACCTGGATCTGGTCGACCAGCCGGTCGCGTTCGGTCGACACTTCCTCGCTGGGGTAGGCCGCTCCGGTCAGCACGTCGCTCAGCAGGGCGAGGACGCGGTCGAGTCCGGACGCCAGGCCGTTGCCGACGACGAGCAGGCGGTCGGGGTCGATCGAGGCGGACAGTCCACCGCCGACGGTCTGCAACGCCGCGGCCAGCTCCACGTTGGACATCTCGGCCGTTCCGGAGAACAGGGTTTGCGACAGCATGGCCGCACGGGCGAGGTTGGCCTTCGCGAACGGCACCCGCAGGCGCACCTCGACCAGTGGCACGGCCGGCCGGCGGATCGCGATGACGGTGAGGCCGTTGGTGAGCCGGCGCTCGGCCTCGGTCGGCAGCTTGAGCCGCTTGTTGGGCCGCAGCGGTGGCAGCGCGCGGGTCATCGCCCGGCTCCCGCGACGACCTCGACACCGGCGCGGCGCTCGGGCGTGAGGCGGGCGGCGGCGGCGCGGACCTGCTCCTCGGTCACCTCGCCGATCAGCCTCGGCAGCTCGTTGAGCAGCTCCGGTTCGCCGCGTTGCTCCTCGAGCACGGCCATCCGCAGCGCCCGGTTGAGCACGGCGTCGGTGTCGCGCAGCAGGTGGGTGGCCATTCGCGCCTGCACGCGCGCCAGCTCGCCGACGGCGAGGCCCTCGGCGCCGATCCGGTCGAGCTCTTCGTCGATCGTGCGGAGCACCTTGTCGACGTCGCCGCCCGGGGGCAGGTGGGCCTGCAGCAGCATGGCGGTCGGATCCCGTACCTCGAATGGCTCGCCCATGAAGCCGAGATAGCCGGCCACGCTGGTGACCGTACGGTCGCGCAGCACGAGCCGTTCGACCAGGCGTGACGCGTCGCCGTCGGTCAACACCTCGGCCAGCGCGACGTACGGCAGGTAGTCGGGGAAGGCACCGACGGGGTCCGGCACCCGCCACCCCGCGGCGACGGCCGGCAGCGGGGCGAGACGGTCGATGTAGGACTCCCGACGCTCGCTGGTCAGGTCGGGCTCGTCGAAGCTCGGCAGCCGCGGCGCCGGCCGGGCCGGCACGTCGCCGAAGTGACGCTTGATCAGCTCGGTCGCCTCGGCCACGTCGACGTCGCCGGCGACGGCGAGCACCGCGTTGCCGGACGCGTAGTAGTGCTCGAAGAACTCCGCGGCGTCTGCGACCGTGGCGCTTTCCAGGTCTTGGAACGAGCCGTATCCGTCGTGCGCGTTCGGGAACGTGTCGAACATGACCGGCGGCAGCTTGAGCCACGGGAAGCCGCCGTACGGCCGGTTGAGCACGTTGACCCGGATCTCCTCCTTGACCACGTCGACCTGGTTTCGCAGGCTTTCCTCGGTGAGCCTTGGGCCGCGCATGCGGTCGGCCTCGAGGAACAGCGTGCGCTCGAGCGCGCCGGCCGGCAGCGTCTCGAAGTAGTCGGTGTAGTCGAGGTGGGTCGAGCCGTTGAACGTGCCGCCCGCGCCCTGCACGTGGCGGAAGTGGGCGAGCTTCTCCAGGTTTTCCGAGCCCTGGAACATGAGGTGCTCGAAGAGGTGGGCGAAGCCGGTGCGACCCTCGGGCTCGCTGCGGATGCCGACGTCGTACACCACCGCGACGCCGATGACCGGCGCGCTGCGGTCGGGTGAAAGGACGACGCGCAGGCCGTTGTCGAGCGTGAGCCGCTCGACCGGGTACTTCGTCGCCGGAATCTTCGGTGTGCGGGCCACCAGCCGACACTAGCGCGTCACCGGATCGCACGAGCCACGGACGCTACCGCCGCACACCGGTTGTCCCCCTTCCGGCCGAGCCTCAGGTCGGGCGGACGGACGTGAGCGCGTCGTCGACGACGTAGTCGTACTGGCGGTGCGTGCCGGGGATCGAGACGTAGAGGATCGCGGCGGTCGGCTTGCCGACGTCGAGGATCGCGAGCCCCACGAGCTCGTCGGTCGCCTTGAGGCCGGTCCGCTGGAAGTGCAGCCGGAACACGGTGACCCACGCCGGCAGGCCCCCGAGGACGGTCCGCTCGTCGCGGATGGACTCGAGCCGGTTGGGCTGCGGGTAGTACTCGGCGCGAACGTCCGCTGCGACCTGGCGGCCGACGCACTCGAGGTCGAACGCGTACGAGTCGTTGTTCGCGGCCGGCACCGCCGCCGACAGGATCGAGGCGTGGTAGTCGCTGAAGCCGTCATACCCGGCCTCGGTCACGAAGTGCTGCCCGATCTTATAAGGCACCTCCAGCGTGCCGGCCCGCCACACGGTGTTCCACGGCTGCCACGGCGGACCGTACGCGTTGTAGGAGATGCCGGCCTCGGCGTCGACCGTCCGCGCGATCGACGGGTCCAGCGCGGGTGCGGTCGGTGGCGGGTTCGCGGCGGGCGCCGTCGGCGCCGGGCAGGCCCGAGCGAGCGGGGGCAGGGCGTCGGTGCCTGGCCCCGGCCGGCTGTCGAAGAGCCCGCGGCCGTCGCCGGGCGATCCGATCAGCACCGCGACGAGGCCGGCGAGCAGCACCACTCCGGCGACGCCGGCGAACCACCAGAGCCGCCGGCGGGGGTTTGGGGGGCGCGCGTCGGGGTCGGGGAAGCCGGGCGGAGCGGGCGGTCCCGGCGGGTCGATGGATGCCGGCACCCGCGGCCCGAGCCGGGTGACCGGCCCCGCGGGGAAGCTCGTTTCCGGCATACCCCTAGTCAAGCACCAATGGGCGGGCACCATGGAAGGGTGCTATCCCTCGATCTCGCGGCGCGGTTGCGGGCGGCCGGCCTGCGCTGGAAGCCCGCGCCCGGCGACCGCTTCGCCATTCCCGACCGCGATCTCGACGACGAGGTCTTCGTGCTCAGCAACATGGTGATCGACATCCATCAACTGCCCGAGGGTCCGACGATCGGGTTCAACGGCACGACGGAGTGGGCGATCGACGACCTCGAACAGGACGAGGCGGTCTGGCTGCCCCGCGAGGACCAGCTCCGCGAACTGCTCGGCGGCACGTTCCAGGGGCTGGCGAGGGACCGCGAGGGCTACCGCGTGGAGATCAGCATCGGCGACGAGCGGCTGGCGTTCGCCTCCGGTTCCGCCGAGCAGGCGTACGGCGAGGCGCTGCTGCACCTGATCCGGGGCGGCACCACTTGATGGTGTCCGCCGCGCCGGGTGGGTTGTTGACGCCGGAACTGGCGTCAGAGGTGCGGTGCCCCGCCGTGGCGGGCCTGGCGAACGACCAGCTCCCGGATGCCCAGGTCGCGGACCCGTTCGACGAGCGAGGGGTGCGGTAGGTGCCGGACCCGCTGGTCAGCGCCGGCGGGGTCATCTACCGCACCAGCGTCGAGCTGCACGGGTTGCCTCCGGACGAGGCGATGGCGCGGGTCCACGGCATCGGCGAAACGACCGCCCGGCTGTTGGCCCGCGCCACCGACGGCGGCGTCAGCCCCGCCGCTGCCGTCGACGCCCTGGTCGCCACCCACCTCGCCAATGCCCGACGCCTCGCTGCCGCGCATGCGCCTACCCCATCAGCTCCAGAGCTGATGGCAGGAATGCATCACCACGCACCCAGGCCATCAGCTCCCGAGCCGATAGCACGAACGCATCACCACGCACCCAGGCCATCAGCTCCCGAGCTGAAGCACGAACGCCTACCCCGAGACACTCACGCCATCAGCCCAAGAGCTGACAGCACGAACGCCTAACCCCGAGACACTCACGCCATCAGCTCAAGAGCTGATAGCACGAACGCCTAACCCCGAGACACTCACGCCATCGGCTCAAGATCTGATGGCATGAACGCATCGCTCGCACCCACGGGGTCTGTCCTGAACTTCGTGGGTGAGGCATCGGCTCAGTTGTTGGTGAGTCGGTCGCCATAGGTCATGGCGAGTGTGTTCAGGATGGCCTTCCAGCCGGGGATCCGGCCGGTGGGGTTGCTGCGGTTGGGTCTGCTTTCTCGGACGGTCAGGTAGAGGATCTTCATCACGGCTTGCTCGGTGGGGAAGTGCCCTCGACGTCGTACCGCTGCCCGGAAGCGGGCGTTCAGGCTCTCGATCCCGTTCGTGCTGTAGATCAGCTTCCTGATCTCGGTGGGGAATCCCATGAACGGAACGAACTGTGGCCAAGACCGTTCCCAC
>DATDJX010000040.1:0-3935 GCA_036520275.1 Asanoa sp. | reverse complement strand
TGGTCAAGTCCGATTCCCAGCCGGGCAGCCACCGGGTGTGGATCCGGGCCGTCCACGACGGCACCCTCCTGTTCGGCTGCACCTGCCGTTCCGGCACCCACCGTTCGCGCCTGCCAGTCCCCTGCAAGCACGCCGCACTCGCCGGCCGCCGCCTCGAGCGTGAGGGCCTGGCCCGCTGGTACGAAGGCACCTGGCGGCTGGGCGAACGCGCCCAGGTCCGCGGCCTCCGCCTCCTCCTCGCCGCCAGCAGAGGGCGGCAGGCGCCGACCGGGGCACAGGCCGACGTCCAGCGCCAGGACGCGACCGAGGCTGCCTGACCCACGCCGCCGGCGCGACGGCGTGGGCGCCGCCGCTCATGGCGGTAGCAGTGCGTTCAGCAACGGCTCGCGCCAGGTATCGCGCAGCGGGTCGAAGGCGCCGAAATCGGTGCCGAAGTCCCAATAGCACCAGCCCAGGCCCAGCCGTTCGGCCTCCGAGCGTACGAACGCCGTCCACCGCAGTCTCGAAGCCACGTCGGCCTTGTCGTAGGTGCCGAACTCACCGACCAACAGCGGGCGGCCGTGGCCGTTAGCCCAGCTGGCGGCGTTGCTGAGGTCGGCGCGGACCGCGACCCGGTCGGCGTCGTCGCCCCAGGTGGTGCCGAGCCAACGGTCGGCGCCCGGCAGCCACGGCGCGCCCTGATGGGTGAGCTCGAACGGGGCGTAGTAGTGGATCGTCGCGATCACGTGGTCGTCGGAGGGGAGGTCGAGCTCTGGGAGTGCGCCGACGTCGTTCATCCGGGCTGGCCCGATGATCACCGGGCGATCAGGGTGCGATGCGCGGACGGCGCTGTGCGCCCTGGGCCAGAGGCGGTTCCACACCGGCGGCGTGATCGCGTCGCGCGGTTCGTTGAGCAGTTCGAAGCAGAGCCGTCCGGACCGACCGGCGTACCGGGCCGCGATCTGCCGCCACAGGGCGACGAAGCGAGCCTCATGCCGGTGTGGCGCGGCTTGGAGTTCGTGGTAGTGATGGACGTTCAGCACCACGGTCAGGTCTCGTCGCAGGGCGTGGTCGACCGCCCGGTCGACATGGGCTCCGAACGCCGGGTCGATCGTGTAGGGAGCGGAGTTGTCGGCGTGGGCGGACCACCGCACCGGCAGCCGGACGGTGTCGAAGCCGGCGCGGCGAACCTCGTCGAAGTAGCGCTCCCGGAGTCGCAGTCGGGGCTGCTCGTCGCGGTCGGTGTCCAAGGCGTTGCCGAAGCTGATGCCCCGGCGGGGCCACTCGTTCCTGCCATCCGGCGCCATGCCGACATCATCGCACGCCGGGTTGACCCGCTCGAACAAACGTTCGAGACTCTTCTCCTCGCCGTGCGGAAGGAGGCAGGAGGTGTCGCGCACCCTGCACCTGACCGCGGCAGTCGGCCGGGAAGGCGACCTGTTCTGGGCGCGCTGCCTCGAGGTCAAGGAACTGGTCGCGCACGGTGCAAGTCCGCAGGAGGCGGTCGACGCGCTGGCCGAACTCGCGGCCCACCAGCTCGGCGACCTGGCGCGCCCCTACCTGCCGCACGCCCTGATCGTGCCGCTCGACGTCTGCCTGCCCGGCTAGAAGGCACCGGAACGTCGTCGTACCGTCCACTTACGATGTCGCCTTGGACGGTGTAGAGCTGGGAGGTGACGGTGGAAGAGCGCATCGTGCGGGCCGATCCGGTCGGTGATCCGCTTGGCTATCAGCGGGAGCTCCTGGAGTTGCTGGGTGGGCGCGACCCGGTCGAGGTGATGGAGGCGACCCCGGCGACCTTTCGGGAGCGGGCGGGCGGCGTGTCCGAGGCGCTGCTTGGCATGCGGCCGGCACCGGAGGAGTGGTCGGTCGCCGAACTGCTCGGCCATCTGTGGGACGCCGAGATCGCCAACTCGTTCCGGGCGCGCGCGATCCTCGCGCAGGAGGAGCCGCGGCTCATCGGCTACGACCAGGACGCCTGGGCGACCCTCGCTCGGCCCGGGTTCGCGGCGCTGCTGGACGCGTTCAGGGCGCTTCGCACCGCCAACCTCGTCCTCGTCAGGCAGACGCCGACGCCAATGTGGGAGCGGTTCGGGATCCACGAGGAGCGCGGGCGGACCAGCTTCCGCCTGCTGACCGAGACCACCGCCGGCCACGACCGGGCCCACCTGCGGCAGCTCGAGCAGACCATCACCGCGGTCCGGCGCTGACCGCTCCGGGTGCCGGGGCGAGCACCGTGGCGAGGTCGTCGGCGATGTCCTGCATCGCCCGCCAAGCCACCGAGAGCGCGCCGGGGAAGTTCAGGAAGGCGTGCGGGGTGTTCTCGTACTCGAGGTAGGTGCTGCCGACGCCGCTCTCCTGCAGGCGTTGCGCGTAGCGGCGGGCGTCGTCGCGGACCGGGTCGAGGCCGGCACCGAGGATCAGTGCCGGCGGGAGCCCCGCGAGGTCGGCGGCGGTCAGCGGCGCGGCGTACGGCGTCACCGCCTGGCCGGCCAGGTACTGCGAGCGGTACCACTGGCTGCGGGTGGGGACGACGCCGTCGGCGCGGTCGAAGCGCCGGTGCGACTCGGAGTCGGTGCCGAGGTCGAGCCAGGGATAGCAGAGAACCTGGCGGGTCACCCACGGGCCACCCCGGTCCCTGGCCATGAGGCACGCGGCCGCCACCAGGTTCGCCCCGCTGCTCTGCCCGCCGGCCACGACGCGACCGTCGCCGTCGAAAGCCTCGCCGTACCGCTCGAGCCACGCGAGGGTGCCGTAGGTGTCATGGAGCGCGGCCGGGAACGGGTGCTCGGGCGCGAGGCGGTAGTCGAGGGAGAGCACCGTCAGCCCGGTCCGTCGCGCCAGGCCGGTACAGGTCACGTCGATGTCGTCCAGGCTGCCGCCGACGAACCCACCTCCGTGCAACCAGAGCAACAGCGGGCCCACGGCGGCGGTCACGTTCCGGTACAGGCGGACGCGAACCGGTCGCTCCGGCAGCGGAAGGATCAGGTCGGTGCGGACCTTGACGGGCTCGGGCGCTCCCGCCAGCTCCGGGTCAGGTGGACTCGCCCTGCTCTCGACCAGCTCGTCGTAGTCGATCGGCCCCTCCTGAGGGCCGAGCCGTTCGAAGAAGCGCTCGGTCTCCGGTTGAAACCCCGCCTCGCTGATCATGCGCATCGGCATCGACTCCATCCCAGGCGCCGACCTCGGCCAGCTCGCCGAGCTGCAAGCATGGCATCATCCTAGGCCGATCCCAGTCACGCGGACATCGCCGTGGTCAGCACCCCGCCGGACCGCCCGCTCGACGGCGGCCGGTTCGACCTCCACCACCTGCTCGACGAGCGGTTGCTGGTGGCGGTGCCGCGCCACCACCGCCGGGCGGAGCCACCCGCCGGCGGTCGGCAGCTTCATCGACCAGCTCGCGGCCGCCGCCGCCGCGTAGGCGGCCGGCGGGCCCAACGGCCATTTGCAGTAGCTGGGTCATCTGTACGTGGGATGGCGGCCCTTCGCTTTCGTCCCATACTTGCCTACGGCTAGCGCATCAGCCATCTGGGGGGATTGTGCGCTCACGTAGAGCTCTTGGCGCGCTCGTCGCCTTCGTCGTCGCGGCCACGGCCGCCTGCACCCACCATCACGCCGCGCCGACGGCCACGCCGTCGACGGTGGCGCACCATGCCGCCGGGAAGCCGAGCACCGCCGGCGCCGCCACCAGGACGCCGGCGCAGCGACAAGCCCAGCTCCAGCAACTCTACGGCCAGCACGCGCTGCTGGCCGCCCGGCTCATGCGTGGCGTGGTGTCGTCCTCCGACGACTTCGCGCGGGCGGCCACGACCTCGCTGCGGCAGAACGCCGACGCCCTGAGCGGCGAGGTCGCCGCCGCGTACGGCAGCGCGCAGGAGGACCAGTTCCAGCAGCTGTGGCGGCACCACAACGACGGCCTGATCGCGTACGCGAACGCCGTCGCCGACGGCAACGCC
>DATDJX010000039.1:0-2345 GCA_036520275.1 Asanoa sp. | reverse complement strand
CGTCGGCGTCAAGAGCTATGGGCGCGCGCCGACGTTCCTGCTGGCCACCGGCTATGAGCAGGTCCGCTCGGTGGTGGCCGCGCTGGACGGCGACTGGGAGGCGGCCCGCGACGTCCAGCTCGAGCTGCCCGAGACCGGCGTGTGCGACAGCAACCCGGGCCGGGTCGCCGCACCGCTGACCCTGCTTTCGGTCCCGTCCGGCGACGGCGGCTGCTGCGGCTGACCGGATGCGCCCGGCCGGATCGCCGGACATCGGCCCCGCGTTCGCGGGCCAGTACGCGCGCCGGATTGTCGCCGCGCTCGCGATCACGCAGACCGTCGGGTACGGGACTCTCTACTACGCCTTCGCGGTCTTCCTCACTCCGGTCGCTGCCGACCTGCACACCTCCACGACCGCGGTCACCGGAACCTACACCGCCTCCGTGCTCACCTCGGCGGTCCTGGCCGTACCGATGGGGCGGTGGCTCGACCGGCACGGCGGCCGCGCGCTCATGACGGCGGGCTCGCTCGCCGGTGCCGTGCTGCTCGTCGCCTGGTCGCAGGTGCGCGGCCTGGGACAGCTCTACGCCGTACAGATCGGCATCGGCGCCGCCGGCGCCGCCAGCCTGTACGAGGCGGCGTTCGCGGTCATCATCGCTTGGCACAGCACCCGCGAAAGGCCGAACGCCATCCTGGCACTGACCGTCGTCGCCGGATTCGCCAGCACCATCTTTCTGCCCCTGACCGGCTGGCTCGTCGAGGCGTACGGGTGGCGCACGGCGCTGCTCGTCCTCGCCGCGCTGCAGGCCCTGCTCACCGTGCCCCTGCACGCGCTCGTCATCCGCGCTCCGGTGAAACCACGGCTCGGCGCCCCGTCCCGGTATCCCCGCGACCGCCACCCGGTCCGATCCGATCCCACGTTCTGGCTCCTCGCGATCGGCTTCACCGCCAACGCGGCGGCCATCAGCGTCGTCACCGTCCATCTCGTCGCGGCGCTGATCACATGGGGGCAGCCCCCGACCTTCGCCGCCACTACCGCCGGGCTCTTCGGCATCCTGTCCGTCACCGGTCGCCTCGCCGCCACCGGGCTGCAGCGCCGCTTCGGGACGGTGGCCGTGGTCGCCGTCGTATTCGGCGTCCAGGGTGTTGCCGCGGCCTCGCTCCCGCTCGCCGGCCATGACGCCGTCGCGGCGGTGATCGGGGTGATCGGGTTCGGTTTGGGGTTCGGTGTGGCCACCATCGCACGACCCGTCCTGCTCGCCGACCGCTACGACAATCGCCGGTACGCCACCATCGCGGGTCTGCTCGTCCTCCCGATGACCTTGGCCAAGGCGACCGCGCCCTTGGCCGCCGCGGCCCTGTACGCCCGCACCGGCACGTACACGTCGGTTTTCGTCTTCACCGGGGTCGCCTGCGCGGTCGCCGCTACCGCACTCGCGGCCGCCGGCTCGCAACGACCGACGGGAACGCTGTAGATATCTAGGCGGCGGTCCGCCGCCGCGGTTGTGCGCGCAGTACGCCGGCGAGGCGGTCGGCGGCGGCCTGGACCATCACGAGGGCATCGGCCAGCATCGGGTCGAGTTGTTCGGCCGGCCGCCCGGGTGGGGCGTCCTCGCCGAGCTGGCGGCGCCATACCTCGACGAGCTGGATGATCGCTCCTAGAACGGTTGCGACGGTGTCGGCGAGGTGATGCGACCGCGGCTCGCGACTCCGGGCGACCGCATGGTGAACCCAGGTGAGGCGTGCGAGTTGCAGGTCGAGCAGCCGCACGCCGGCCGGCGATCGACCCGGCAACGCCGCGATATCGCGGTCGGCCTCCCAATGAAGATCGGCGCGGTCGTCGACGTCCAAGTCGGCGAGCGTCTCCGCCGTCGCAAGGTGGCCGATCGTCGCGGCCGCGATGCGGGCCAGCATGTCGGCGCGCCGGCGGGCGTCGGAATGATCCTTCATGATGAAGACGGGATCGCCGAGGCCCAAGATTCTCATCATCGTTTCCAGATCTGGAACGGTCGGTAGCGAGTCCGGTTCCATCGCAGCTCCTCGAAAGCGTGCCGGCAGAATCGACGCTACTGACTCGCGAGCGCCATGGGATCCGTGTGACGAATCGCACGGCGAGGGCAAGCCGGTGAGGGCCGTTCGCGCCTGGACTACCTGGTGTCTCGCGAATCGGCGGCGCTATCCCGGCGAACGTCCATTCTGGCCGGCCGCTGCGCTCACCTCGCCGATCCGCTCAGCCGGCCTCGGAGGAGTGGCCGGGGAACAGGTGGGCCGCCGGGTCGATGGCCACGGCCGCGTTGTTGACGGCGGTGGCCGCCTCCCCGAAGCCGGTCGCGATCAGCCGCACCTTGCCCGGGTATTCGACGATG
>DATDJX010000038.1:0-2651 GCA_036520275.1 Asanoa sp. | reverse complement strand
ACAAGGACGTCTCGGGCGATCCCGACGACGACGATGCGCGCACCGCCGAGCCGGGCGACTCGTTCACCTACACGATCGCGGTCAAGAACACCGGCGACCATGCCGCGTACGACGCGACGGTCACCGACATGCCCGACAGCGACCTGGTCGCCGTCACGCCGACGGCCAACGCGAGTCTGATCACCGACGGCTGGAGCGCGGGCGACCCGGACATGACCTGGGTGATCCCCGGCCCGATCGCCCCCGGCGCCACGGTGACCCTGAGCTATACCGCACAGCTCGCGCCCTCGGCGACGATCACGCCGGCCTCGACGGTGGTCAACACCGCCGACGTGCCGTCGTTCTGGGGCGTGTCGCAGGCCGAGCGCACCGCCAACGGCTACGACTACCGCGAGTACACGAACGTCGCCGCCGACACGGTGACGATCGACGTCGACACCCCGCAGGTGACCATCGACAAGGTCGCCACCGGCGGAGGGACGGCGGCGGTCGGCGCGTCGTACGGCTGGAGGATCACGCTGCACAACTCCGCCAGCGCGGCGACCGCCCGCCACGCCGACGTGACCGACACCCTGCCGCCCAACTGGCGCTACGACGCCAACTCGGCGACGATCAACGGGACCCCGGTCGAGCCGACGGTGACCCCGCATGCCGGAGGCGACGAGCTGCGCTGGGAGGACGCGGTCGCGAGCCTCGCGCCGGGTGCCAACGCGGTGATCAACTACACGGCCACGCCGCGGCTGGCCGCGGCGGTGACGCCGGGCACCGGCACGCCGCATGTCAACTCGGCCACCGTCTCGGGCGTGGAGGACAACTCCGGCGCGACGGCTGACGGTGCCGGGACCTACTCGGACGCCACCGACACCGCGCAGACGAACCTGGTCGTCCCGCACACCGACCTCGCGCTCGACAAGGTCACGACGACCGCGCCGGTCGCGGGTGGCCCGGTCGCGTGGCGGATCACTGTGACCAACAACGGGCCGGACGGCAGCCCGTCGGTGGGCGTCGCCGACACGCTGCCCCCCGGCGTCACCATCGGGCAGGCGCAGCCGTCGCGGGGCACGTGCGACGTGTCCGGCGCGCCCGCGATCACCTGCTCGCTCGGCTAGCTCGACAACGGCGACTCGGCGACGATCGACATCACCGCGACCGTCGACGATCCCGCTTCGACCGGTGCGACGCTCGTCAACACCGCGACGGTCAGCGATCCGGCGATCACCGACACCAACCCGGCCAACGACACCGATTCGACCAGCGATCCCGTCCTCGAGCGCGCCGCGCTGACGCTCGACAAGGAGCTCCTCGACGCGCCGGTCAGCGGGCGCGAGGTGCGCTGGCAGCTGCGCGTCGCCAACCAGGGACCGAGCGTCGCTCGCACCGTCTCGGTCGATGATCAGCTGCCCAGCGGCGTGACCTTCGTCTCGGCCGACGCCGGCTGCACGGAGGCGTCGGGCGTCGTGACCTGCACGCTGGGCGACCTCGCCGTGGGCCAGGTCGCCACGCGGACGGTGACCACGAAGGTCGACGCGACCGACGGGACGCTGCTGAACACCGCGACCGCGACGTCGCCGACGCCCGCGCCGGGCGGCGGCCCCAACTCGGTGACCGACACCGCCTCCGGGCCGGTGACGCGCCCCGACCTGGCGATCGCGCAGTTCGTCGAGGGCACGGCGAACCAGGGCTCGACGGTCAACTACGTCTTCGCGGTCAACAACGCCGGAAGCGCCACCACCTACGCGCCGACGACGGTCGTCGCGACGTTCCCCGACGGCCTGGTGCCGCTGAACGCCGGCGGCGACGGCTGGTCGTGCCAGGTCGCGGGCCAGACCGTCACCTGCACGCGTCCCGACAACATCGCGCCGGGCGCCTCGTTCGCCGCGATTCGCGTCGGCACGCGGGTCGACGCCCCGCCCGGCACCGTCCTCGCCGTCCTGGCGCGCGTCAGCACGGCTGGTGACAGCGTGCCGCCCAACGACACCTCGCAGACCGCGATCAAGGCCGACGTCGCCGCCACGCCGTCGTGCGCGCAGGGCGGGAAGGTGGTCGTCGATCCCACGCGGATGTGGGCCGGCGCCCGCTACGAGGTGACCGGGCGCGTGGTGGCCCGCGACGGGCGCGTCGTGCCCGGCCAGGCCGTGCGCGTCGCGCAGTCGGGCCACAAGACGCTGGTCCTGAAGACCTCGGCCGCGGGCAGGTTCTCGTTCGTGGCACGGCCCGCGAGCGGCGCGACGCGGATCAGCGTCGTGGTGCCCGGCTGCGGCCTGAAGGCGAGGATCGCAGCACGGACGGCGCCGACGTGCCGCACGATCTCGGTGACCCCGGCGAGCCTGAACGCGCGCAAGGCCACCCGTGTGCGGATCCGCCTCACCGCGGGCGGCCGCGACCTCGGGCTGGCGAAGGTGCGCCTGCAGGGCGCCGGGTTCGCCGGCACGGTACGCACCGACGCCCAGGGTCGCGCGACGCTGCGGATCAAGCCCAAGCGCGCCGGCATCGTGTCGGTCGACGCGAAGGCGGTCGCGAAGTGCACGCGGCGGGTCGGCGTCGTGGCCGGCGCGACGGCGCGGCAGCTGACGGGTTGATGGGCGCGGCCGTCGTCGCTGGCGCGGCCGCGAGCCGGCTGCTTCGCATCGCCCTCGTCGCCCGAACGGCAT
>DATDJX010000037.1:0-12597 GCA_036520275.1 Asanoa sp. | reverse complement strand
CGGTCTGACCCTGCCGATCACCCGGTACGCGGGCGAGCTGCTGCGCGGCGGCGCGGTCTCGGCCATCCTGCTGCTCACCTCGCTCGCCGTGTTCGTCCCGGCGCTGCTGCTGTCGGCCATCCCGCCGCTCGTCGTGAAGCTGCAGCTCGGCGACCTGCGCAACACCGGCCGCGTGGTCGGCCGGTTGTCGAGCATCGGCACACTCGGCGCGGTGACCGCCACGCTGGTGACCGGATTCATCCTGGTGGCCGCGCTGCCGACGAGCGTGATCGTGATCGGGCTGGCGGTCGCCCTCGGAATCGCCGGCATCGCGGTCGGGCTCTACCTTCGCCGGCGCGACGGGGCGGCGCCACCGGGATCGCCGCGCACCGGTGCGGCGCTGGCGGTTGTCGGCCTGGTCAGCGTCACGCTGTCCGCGGTGGCGCCCACGCCGTGCGACGTGGAGACGGCCTACCACTGCGCGTCCGTCACCGCCGACGACCCCGGCCGGTCCGGCGGCCGGCTGTTGACGCTCAACTCCGCCCGGCACTCCTATGTGGACCTGAACGACCCGACCTTCCTCGAGTTCGCGTACACCAAGTGGATCGGCGGGGTCGCCGACGTGATGGCGCCCGCCGGCCAGCCGCTCGACGCCGTGCACCTGGGTGGCGGCGGGTTCACCATCCCGCGCTACCTCGCCGCGACCCGCCCCGGCACGAGGAGCGAGGTGTACGAACTGGACGGCGCGCTGGTCGCGCTCGACCGCCGCGAGCTCGGCCTGCGTACCGGCCCGTCGCTCGTGGCGAAGGTGGGCGATGCCCGGATATTGATCGGCGGGCGGGCCTCCGCCAGTGCCGACCTGGTCGTGGGCGACGCGTTCGGACACCTGGTGGTGCCGTGGCACCTCGCCACCCGGGAGATGGCCGCCGAGGTGCGGCGGGTCACCCGCCCAGGCGGCATCTACGTGCAGAACGTCATCGACTATCCGCCGCTGCGTTTCGCCCGTGCCGAGACCGCGACCGTGCAGGCGGTCTTCCCGAACGTCGCGCTGATCGCGCCCCGGGCGGCGCTGTCCGGCGACCGCGGCGCCAACTTCCTCATCGTCGCTTCGGCCGCGCCGCTGCCGCTGGACCGGCTGCGGTCCCGGTTGCCGGCCGACGACGAGGGCCTGCAGGTCGCGCTGCTCGCCGGCGACGAGCTGGCGGCGTTCGTGCGCCACGCCCGGGTGCTCACCGACGACTACGCCCCGGTCGACCAGCTCCTCGCCGCACCCTGACCGGCACGGCTGCCGGTGTGCGCCGTCGATGCCGGATTCATCTCGGCGGATCGCCCGACGTGCGGCCCGCTGCCGGCGACGAACTGGCCGGCGAAGATCAACACGACGGCCGCGGTGCCGGCGATCGCCGTGGTTACCCTGAGCCCGCGGGTCACCGCGGCTCCGCCGCGACCGCCGGGGCGAACGGCGACATCCTCGGCGCCACCGACGCCACACCGACGACCAGCACGATCCACCGCGCCCGGCCGGTCCATCGGCAGGCCCGCGGCGACGTGACGCCGGCCGGGTTCAGGACCACGCCGAGCACGATTGCGGAGCGTCCGCACCTCGGTCAGACCCTGCACATCCGGACCGACCGATTTCGGCCGGTCGGGTTCGGCGGCCCGCCGGATGGGCATCACGGAGCCGTGGTCGGGGTGGACATCGGGCTGCTCGGCGGCAGGTACCGGCTGGTCGAGCGGATCGGCACGGGCGGCATGTCCGTCGTGTGGCGCGGCTTCGACGAGGTGTTGGGCCGGCAGGTCGCCGTGAAGGTCCTCGCGGCCAAGCTGGCCTCCGACCGCACCTTCCGCCGGCGCATCCGCACCGAGGCGCAGGCGGCCGCGCGCCTGGTCCACCCGCACATCACCAACGTCTACGACTACGGCGAGTCGGTCCAGGGCGGCGTCACGGTGCCGTACGTCGTCATGGAGCTCGTCGAGGGCATTTCGCTGGCACAGCGGCTCGCCGACGGGCAGGCGCTGACGTGGCCGGAAGCGGTCACCGTTTGCGCCGAGGTCGCCGCGGCCCTCGCCGCCGCGCACGCCCGCGGCGTCGTGCACCGCGACGTCACGCCGTCCAACGTGATGCTGACGGCCGGGGGCGCGAAGGTCGTCGACTTCGGCATCTCCGCGCTCGTCGGCGAGAGCGAGGCCGGCCCGGACGGCTCGCTGCTCGGCACCCCGGCCTACCTCGCGCCCGAGCGGCTCGACCTGAGTCAGGTCTCGCCGGCCGCCGACGTGTATGGGCTCGGCCTGCTGCTCTACCGCGCGCTCACCGGCCGGCTGCCGTGGGAAGCGCGGACCAAGACCGAGATGATCCGCGCCCACCTCTACACCGAGCCGGTGCCGGTGCCGCCGATCGACGGACTGCCGCCGGAGCTGGCCGACCTGTGCCGGCGGTGCCTGGCCAAGACGCCCGGCAAGCGGCCGACCAGCGCCGAGGTCGCCGCCGCGCTCGCCGCGGCCGTTGGCTTGCCGCCGGCCTTCCCCGTTTCGCCCGCTCCGGGCGGAGGCTGTCCGGCGCCGGTCGCCGACCCGGGCACGACCATCCTGCCGTGGTCGACCGAGACCGGGGCGCTTCCGTGGTCCTCCGCGCGCCAGCCGCCGCCCGGCCCGCGGCGGCCGGTCCGGCGCCGCCTCGTGAGCGCGGCCAGCCTGGGCGTTGTGCTCGGGGCCGCCGGCACCGTCTGGGCGACCACCTTCAACGAACCGACCGACGCAATGGGTGCCGTGGCGGCCGGCCCTGCCGCGGTGGCCGCGGCCCCCGCGCTGACCTGCGCCGTCGGGTACGCCGTCACGTCCGACACCGGCAAGGCGTTCGGCGCGCGGTTGACGATCCTCAACGGCGGCCCGTCCGCGGCGCACGACTGGTCGCTGTCGTTCCGGCTGCCCGGCGACCAGCGGGTCACCCGGGCCGCCGGCGCCCGCTACCAGCAGAACGGCGACACCGTCGTGGTGCGGCCGACCGGGGCCGCGACGACGATCGCGGCGGGACAGTGGGTCACGGTCGACCTCGCCGGCTCGTACGTCCGGTCCAACGCCTTCCCACACGCGTTTTGGCTGGGCGAGACGGCGTGCGAACCGCGGATCTCCGGCATCTCGGACGCCGTCCGCCCGGCGACCACGGCCGCCGCCCGGCCGGTTCGCAAACCCGCCTCGCCCGCGAAGCCGAAGACGTCGGCGGACGAAGACCACAAGGGCAAGGGCGGCGGCGGTAAGGGCAGCGGCACGAACTAGCTTCCGCACCCCGGGTGAGGGTGGCGCGGTGGTGGTGGTCGGCCGGCGACACCGGCCGGGCCCGTGATCCCGGCCGCCGAGGGCTGCTCGAGGGCGCCGCCGGCCCGGCATGCGGCCGCAGCTCGCCCGCGCCTTCGCCGCCACCTACCCGGCGAACAGGCCGGCGGCTACGGTGCGGCGGGCTCCACACCAGGGATTCCTACCCCGTTCACCGGACGGCCAGCCGTACGTCGGGAGCCATCGATTGACTCCGCACATGCGACGGATCCTTTTCGTGCTGGGCCTGGCCGCCATGACGGTCGCCGCGGCCGCCATCGCGCCCACCGCGGCCATCAGCGGCCCCAAGGAGCCCGACGGGCCGATCGTGATCGGCCACCGTGGGGCGAGCGGCTACCGCCCCGAGCACACCCTCGAGTCCTACCGCCTGGCCATCCGGCTCGGCGCCGACTACATCGAGCCCGACCTCGTGTCCACGAAGGACGGGGTGCTGATCGCCCGGCACGAGAACGAGATCGGCGGCACGACGGACGTCTCCACGCATCCGGAGTTCACCGACCGGCGCACGACGAAGAGCATCGACGGCGTCGTGATCACAGGCTGGTTCACGGAGGACTTCACCCTCGCGGAGATCAAGACCTTGCGGGCCAAGGAACGGTTGCCGCTCGTGCGGCCGACCAACACCGTCTTCGACGGCACGCTGCCCGTCCCCACGTTCCAGGAGGTCATCGACCTCGCCAGGACGGAGAGCGTGCGCACCGGCCGCACGATCGGGGTTTACCCCGAGACCAAGCACCCGACCTATTTCCAGTCGATCGGGCTGGCGCTCGAGCCGCCGCTGGTGCGGGTCCTGCGGGCCAACCGCCTGACCGGCATCCACGACCCGGTCATCGTGCAGTCGTTCGAGACGGCCAACCTGCGGCGGCTGAACACCATGATCGATGTCAAGCTCGTCCAACTGGTGGACGCCACCGGCAAGCCGTACGACTTCGTGGTCGCCGGCGACCCCCGTACGTACGCGGACCTGGTCACGCCGGCCAACCTGCGCTGGATCGCCCGGTACGCGGACGGCCTCGGCGCGAACAAGAACCTCATCGTGCCGCGCAGCGCCACCAACGCCCTGCTGGCGCCCACGACCGTCATCCGGGACGCGCACAAGGCGGGCCTGATCGTGCACGCGTGGACCTTCCGGGCGGAGAACCAGTTCTTGCCCGCCGACTTCCGGCTCGGTGCCGACCCGAACGCGCGCGGTGACATCACGTCAGAGTACGAGCTGTTCTTCGGCCTCGGCCTCGACGGTGTGTTCGCCGACCAGCCCGACACCGCGATGGCCGCCCGTGCCGCTGTGCCGGAGGAGTCCGCTCAGGACCGCGCCGCCTGAGCGGTTTGGTGGTGGGCCACCGTCCTGCGCAGGAGTTGTGGCGGTGGCCAACATGGTCCGGTTGCGGGCGCACCGGGCCGCCGGTGACCGCCGTCATCGGCGGCGCCGGCACTGCAGAGACCGTTGTCGTAGCCGCCGTTCGTCTCGGCGTTGGTGTTCAACCTGGCCCGGTACCTCTTCCCGCCGGCTTCGCCGGACCGTCCACATGCGCCGCCGTGGCGCGTCGCGCGCTGCCCACGCGGAAAACGCGAGCCGCGCTCGGCAAAACCCATAAACCAGGAATGTCCGAAAAGCTGGGTTAGGCTCCTGCTGTTGTCGACCGCCTCAACGGGGGAACGGGAGGGGCCACGTGACAACGCGAGTGGAACGACGACGGTCGCGACCGCCGAGGATTGCGGCGACCGCGGCTCTCGACCTGCTTTCCTATCGGCAGGCCGTCAGCGACCTGCTGGTCGAACTCTGCGCGCGCACCGGGTCGGCCGACACGGCGAAGGTCGAGGCGATCCTCGCCGACCGGATGAACGAGCCGGCGTACGCCAGCGTGCTCGGCGCGACCCCGCGCGGACTCGACGGCACGGTCGAGCGGCTGATCGAGGAGGTGCGCCGGTACCAGCCGGCGGCCCGTAGCTGCGTGTCTGACCTGACCGCGCGGATCCGCATCTTCCTGCTTGCGCAGATCGACGCCGTGTGGTGGGGCGGCGCGGCGCCGTACGAGACGGCGGCCGACGTGCGCCTGGCCGACGAGCTGGTAGACCTCGAGCTGCTGCGGCGCGCCGGCCGGCTGCCGTTCCGGTACCGCCGCCAGCCGCGGAACCTGGCCCGCCGGGCCGTACGGGCCGTTGAGCGGCGGGTCGCGCCGGACCGTACGCCGCGCACGGCCGGCCTGCGATTCACCCAGACCCGACCGGAAATGGTCGCGCTGCTCGGGCAGATCTGCGCCGAGTTCACCAAGCTCGCGCCGATCGGCGCGGCACCACTGTGGGTTACCAGCATGACCCGCAGCGTCGCGCACCAGCGGCACCTGCGCGAGCTCGGCTACGCGGCGATGGAGCCCAGCTCGCACTGCGTCGGCTGGGCCGTCGACGTCGAGATGGCCTGGTACAGCCGGTACGGCGCGCGCGGCGTCCTCGAGGGCATCCTGCTCGACCGGCAGGCCGCCGGCCACGTCAACATCATCGACGAGGGCGAGGCCTGGCACGTATGCCTGAGCCCGGTCGCCCTGCCGCAGCTGCGTGCCGACTTCGCCGGCCGCTACCGTTACCTCCAACCGAGGGTCTGACCACCGTGTGCGGCATCGCACTCATCGTCGGCGAGGGCGCCGACCGCGCGACGTTCGACCGGATGCTGGGTTCGCTGGAGGCTCGCGGCGAGGTGCGCGAGGAACTGCCGTCGTCCGTGCCCCACCTGTTGGCCGGCACGCAGCGCTTGCGCATCGTCGACCGCGACCGGGCCGTGCAGCCGTGGGTCTCGGCCGACGGGCAGTGGGTGCTCTGCTACAACGGCGAGGTCTTCAACCACGGCGAGCTGCGGTCGGAGCTGTCGGCGCTCGGCGTGCCCTTCCGTAGCGAGAGCGACACCGAGGTCGTCCTGGAGGCGTTCCGCGCGTGGGGGCCGTCCGCGGTGGCTCGGCTGCGCGGCGAGTTCGCGGTCGCCATCGTGTCGCGGTCGGACGGCCGTACGTTCCTCGCCCGCGACGCGCTCGGCGTCAAGCCGCTGTACTGGGCGCGGCGCGCCGGCCGGCTGCACGTCGCGTCCGAGGTCAAGGCGCTGGTGCCGGTGGGCTCACGGGTGGTCGAGGTGCCGCCGGGGCACTACGGCTGGGCCTTGCCGGGCGGCGGGCCCGAGCTGGTGCCCTATGTGGATCTGGCGCACATCGGCGCGGACCAGGTGCCGATCAACGACCCGGACGAGGGCGCCAAGCTGGTCCGGGCGGCGCTGGTGGACAGCATCCGGGTGCGCGTCGACACGGACCTCACCGTCGGGGTGATCCTGTCCGGCGGGCTGGACAGCTCGATCACGCTCACCCAGGTGCGGGAGATGCACCCGGACTGCGTCGCGTTCACGATCGGCGCGCCCGGTAGCCCGGACCTCGAGCACGCCCGGCGGCTCTGCGCCGACCTCGGGGTGCCGCACGAGGTGATCACGCTGCGGCCCTCGGACATCCGCTTCGCCGAGGTGCGCGAGGCGATCCGGCTGGGGGAGCTGACCGAGTACGGGGACATCATCAACGCGGTCGTCTCGGTGCCGCTGTTCCGGCGGGTGCGCGACGTCGGCGTCAAGGTCGTGCTGACCGGCGACGGATCCGACGAGCTGTTCGGCGGATACCCCATGTACCACACGGTCGGCCCCTCGGAGGCGCGCGAGCTGTTCCTGCACAAGATCAGGAACCTGTGCCGTACGGAGCTGCAGCGGGTGGACCGGACGTCGATGGGCCACGGCGTGGAGGCCCGCGTCCCGTTCCTCGACCCGGCGCTCGTGGAGCTGGCGATGCGGATGCCGCTGTCGCTGAAGATGCGCTGCGGCAAGGAGAAGTGGATCGTGCGGGAGGCGTTCGCGGACGTCCTGCCCGGACACATCCTGGAGCGGCCGAAGAGCCCGATGTCGTACTCGACCGGCCTGCACGAGCGGGCCCGGCTGTACAAGGCGCGGTACGCGCGGGCGCACCGCTCGTTCGGGTATGTCCTGCACGAGCCCGTCCGGCGCGACTTCGACGCGGTGCTGGCCAGGTGGGGCAACGACCTCCCGGCCGCGCTGGCCGCGGGCGGCTTCCTCGGCGACTACCGATGGTGGGAGCACGGGCGCGACCTGCTGGGCGCCCTGCGCTGGTTCACCCGCGACCGCGCCCCGTACTAACCCCGTGATCGTGGCGTACCCGACGGCACTATGAGGCATCTGCGCCATGATCATGGGAGACGACAGCGGTGTCGGGGGCGGCTGGTAGAAAGGCCGGATGAGTCTGCGGGATGACGCCGAGGCGGTGCTGCGCCGGCTCGCGGGCGGGTCGGCGCGGCTGCGCGACGACCAATGGCGGGCGATCTCGGCGCTCGTGGCAGACCAGCGCCGGGTGCTGTGCGTGCAGCGCACGGGGTGGGGCAAGTCGGCGGTCTACTTCGTCGCGACGGCGCTACTGCGCGCCGGGGCGTCGCCGGCCGGCCCGACCGTGATCGTCTCGCCGCTGTTGGCGCTCATGCGCAACCAGGTCGAGGCGGCCGAGCGGGCGGGCATCCACGCCTACACGATCAACTCGGCCAACCTCCACGAGTGGGACGAGATCCGGTCCTCGATCGCCGCGGGCACCGTCGACGTGCTGCTGATCAGCCCCGAGCGGCTCAACAACCCCGACTTCCGCGACAACGTGTTGCCCTCGCTCGCCGCCACGACCGGGCTGCTCGTGGTCGACGAGGCGCACTGCGTCTCCGACTGGGGCCACGACTTCCGGCCCGACTACCGGCGGCTGCGCACCTTCCTCGCCGACCTGCCGGGCGGCACGCCGGTGCTCGCGACGACGGCGACCGCCAACCAGCGGGTCACCGACGACGTGGCCGAGCAGCTCGGGGATGCGCTGGTGCTGCGCGGCAGCCTCGACCGCGACTCGTTGCGGCTCGCGGTCCTCGACCTTGCGTCGCCGGCGCATCGGCTGGCCTGGCTCGCCGACCACCTCGAGCAGCTGCCGGGGTCGGGCATCGTCTACACGCTGACCGTGGCGGCCGCCGCCGAGACCGCCTCGTTCCTGCGGTCGCGCGGCTACCCGGTGGCGGCCTACTCGGGCCAGTCCGAAGACGCCGACCGGCGAGGTGCCGAGCAGGACCTGCTCGACAACAAGATCAAGGCGCTGGTCGCGACCTCGGCGCTCGGTATGGGCTTCGACAAACCCGACCTCGGGTTCGTCGTCCACCTGGGCGCGCCGCCGTCGCCGATCGCCTACTACCAGCAGGTGGGCCGGGCCGGGCGCGGGGTCGACAGCGCCGACGTGCTGCTGCTGCCGGGTCCGGAGGACGCGGCGATCTGGCGCTACTTCGCCTCGCTGGCGTTCCCGCCGGAGGACCAGGTACGTACGGTGCTGGCCGCGCTCGACGCGGCCGGCCGCCCCCTGTCGACGCCCGCGCTCGAGCCGATGGTCGACCTGCGGCGCACCCGGTTGGAGATGATGCTCAAGGTACTCGACGTCGACGGTGCGGTCCGCCGGGTGCGGGGCGGCTGGGTGTCGACCGGTGCTCGGTGGACCTACGACACCGAACGGCTCCGGCGGGTGGCGGCGGCGCGTATGGCCGAACAGGACAGCATGCGGCAGTACGTGGCGCTCGCGTCGTGCCGCATGGAGTTCTTGCGCCGGTCGCTCGACGACCCCGGCGCCGCGCCGTGCGGGCGGTGTGACCGGTGCGTGCCGGCGTGGCTGTCGGCGTCGGTGTCGCCAGCGGCCCTGGGCGCCGCGCAGGCGTTCCTCGGCCGGGCGGGCGTCGAGATCGCGCCGAAGAAGCTCTGGCCGACCGGCCTCGACACGGTGCGCGGCAAGATCGCCCCGGCCGCACAGGCGGCGCCGGGCCGCGCCGTGGGCCGGCTCTCCGACCTCGGCTGGGGCGGCCGGTTGCGCGCGGCGCTCGCGCCCGCCGCGCCCGACGGCCCCATCCCGGCCGATCTCGCCGGCGCGGTGGTCGAGGTGTTGAGGTCCTGGTCGCGCGGCGACGACCCGTGGGCCGAGCGTCCGGTGGCGGTCGCGTTCATCGCCTCTCGCCGGCGCCCCCGGCTCGTGCGGTCGTTGGCCGAGCACATCGCGAAGGTTGGCCGGCTGCCGCTGATCGGTGCGCTGACGGCTACGCCCGCCGCCCCGCCATCGGGTGGGGGCGCCCGGGGCAACAGCGCCCAGCGCGTCCGGGCCCTCCACGGCGCCTTGGAGCTGCCCGCCGATCTCGCGGCGGCCGCTGCGGCCCTGGGCGGGCCGGTCCTGCTCGTCGACGACCTCATCGACTCCGGCTGGACGATGACGATGGCGGCCCGAGACCTCCGCGCGGCCGGTGCCCCCGCGGTGCTCCCCCTGGCCCTGGCCCTGTCCGCCTGACCCACGCCCGCGTCGGCCGTAGTCTCCCGGCCCGCCCCGGCCCCGGCCCGCCCCGGCCCCGGCCCGCCCCGGCCCGGCAGTTACCTGACGCTCGCCGGCTGGGTGAGCTACCGGCTGTGGCTGCGGCCCGCCGGCGGTCTCACGGTGGAAGGCATCATGACGCGCGGGTGAACCTCATGACCATCCAGGGCTCCCACGTGCCGTCGTGGGTGGCCCGTTCCCAGTTCGCGGTCATCGTCTGCCCGTCGGGGCCGAACACCACGGTGGACCGCGTCGCGACGCCCTCGGTGAGCGTCCATACCCCGTCGGCGTCCACAGTGGCGCGCATCTCGGCGAACCGGCCGTCGTTGTCGAACGACCGCATCCGCAGGGCGCCGCCGACCGCCGGGTCGGGATCACCGATCAACTCGATCACCCGCACCGGCCGGCCGCCGATGAGCACGTCGACGTGGTGCACCAGAAACTTCCCGCCCGGGAACCACTCGTACACGTCGGTGCCCTCGACCTCCACCGCGGACGCGGTGGGGGTGGCAACGGTCCGGCCGCGCGAGTGCCACCGGCCGACGAATGGGGCGAGCTCCTCGACGTTGGTCACGGGACCACCGTAGAGCGGCGCGCCGTGGACCCGACCGCGGGTGGTCGTCGCGGTGGGCGGTGCCGGCCGCCCCTCGCGCTCATCCCGCGCGCGTCGGGCGACGCGGGCTTCGCGCTCGGCCGGCTGACCGGCGAGCCGCAGACCACCGTCGCCGTGGCTGACCACACCTATGCGCACCCGCGTGGCGCACCTCATGGAGGTCACCCGGCGCGTGCCGGCACCGCCCGAGGAAGCCGAGCCGCGCGCGACCGTTCGCGAGAGCGTCGGGACCTGTTAGCCCACGGATGCGGAACGGATCAGCCGGCGCGGCTGACGGGTCGCGCCGCGAGCCGGCGCAAGGCTTCGCGGATGTGCCGCTTCTCCGCCGCCGACACGGTCGGGTCGGTGAGCCGGTCGAGGATCACCTGGAGGTCCTTCTCGACCCGGCTCGGACGGCCCGCGGAGGTGACCGGGCGCTCGGGCATGTTGAGCGCCCGGAACGCGACCGACACCGGCACATCGAGGGCGGAACAGAAGCTCTGCACCTTGGCGAGCTCGGGGTAGTCGTGCCAGTCGCCGGCCAACCAGCGGAAGAGCGTGGACCGGCCGACCCCGGTCTCGGCAGCGAGATCGTTGACGGTCCACCCGCGGGCGTTCTTGGCGTCGTCGATGGCCCGCCGTACGAAGCGCGCGAACGCCGCCTGCGGCGAGTCAACGGTCGCCATCGACGTTTCGCCCTCCGCGCGTCAGGTGTGCTTCGTCCACTGGGAAGAGTAACGCGTTCACCCGGGTTGGCAACGAAGACGCCTTTCCCTCTCTGGTCCCATCCCTGGGACTGTGATTAGAATGAATCCCGTGGACGGGACCGAGTCCGTAAAGGGGCCCCTCCCCGTTCCGTCCACCGGCCGGCCCGTGCGGTGCGCCGCCGCGTGAGCGGGTCGTGCTCCGAACAGATCGGTGCGGGTTTCCTGCCGGCGGGGGGTCGGCAGGACACCCGCGCCGCGGTCTCGGGACCAGCCGTCCCGCCGCCGGCCGCGGGTGATCTTAGCCGACCATCGGTCGTCCGCACCGCTCAACACGTTCTCATCTCCGGGGCGCGGCTGCGCCGAGGTTACTTGCCGGTCATCACTTACCGAAATGGAACGCGTCCATTAGGCTCACGGCGCAACAGAGAGTGAGCGACAGGAAACGACAGTGGCACAACAGGACGAGCGCCATGTTCCCCATCGACCGGGCGCGATCAGCATGTTCTTCGTGGCGAAGGCGGCCATCTTCGCCGCGGCCTTCTGGGTCTGGCTGCTGGTTATCGCTGTGCGTGAGGACGCGGTGACGCCCTGGCATCTGGTCGCGATGAGCGGCGCGATCGTCACGACCCTGGTCGGCGTCGTGCTCGGGGTTCGATACGCGCTCCAGGCAAGCGCCGCGCAGCGGCACGCCGAGATCAAGAAGATGCTGGTGGAGATCTCGTGGAACACCGCGTTCGCGGTGAACAACACCGAGAGCTCCGAAAATGTGGTGCGGTTTCCGAGCGCGCTCCACGACTCCGGCGGCTGGCCGCACCGCCAGAGCGGGCAGGACTCCGGGGGCTGGACCAACCGACCCGACAGCAGCGAGCGCGACCGTCGCCGCCCATCCGGCGGTTGATCATGAAACACCTCAAGATCGACGCGCGTCGGCGGGTCACTCCACGAGCAGTGTCTGCAGGCGCGGGCTGACCTGCCAGGTGCCGACGAGGTCCCGGTACGCGGCGCCGTCGGTCCGCGCCGCCTCGCTGCGCCGCGCCCGCAGCAGCAGATTGCGCGGCGTGTGCTTGGAGTCGACGAACTCGACGACCTCGACCCGGTAGCCGTGTTCGCGCAGCAGCGCCGCCCGCAGCGCGTCGGTCAGCACGTCGGCGAACCGCTCGCGCAGGATGCCCTGCCCGGTCAACAGGTCGTACGGCTCGGGCGCGGGCCGGTCGCGCAGCTGCGCGGCGATGTCGCGGTGGCAGCACGGCGCCGCCAGCACCCACTGCGCGCCCCAACCCACGGCGCGGGCCAACGCCTCGTCCGTCGCCGTGTCGCACGCGTGCAGTGCGAGGACCAGGTGCGGCGGCGGCTCGACGACCGCGCCGAGGATGCCGCCGGCGACGAACCGTACCCGGTCCGCGGCGCCGAGCTCAGCCGCCAGCGCGCTGTTGCGCTGTCGCTGGTCCTCCCGGACGTCGACGCCCACGACCTCGACGTCGAGCCCACGCCCGGCGAGGTAGCGGTAGGCGGCGAAGGTCAGGTAGGCGTTGCCGCAGCCGAGGTCGATGACCCGCAGCGGCTGCGGGAGCGCCTCCACCGGCGGCAGGGT